>JAWXTT010000092.1:0-8837 GCA_044433325.1 Bacteroidales bacterium | reverse complement strand
GCCGATATAGCCTCAATAGTCAGATTATACGCCTCCAACTTAATCGGATCAACATATATATATATATTTCACGTTGAGGAGCACCCGAGATAGAAACAGTACCTACCCCATTAATACGAGCCAATGGGTTAGCCACACTCTCATCCAATATCTTATATAAACCAGGCATACTCTCATCAGCTTGAACTGAAAGTAGCATAATCGGAATCATATCAGCACTAAATTTAAAGATAATAGGTGTACCAATCTCATCAGGAAGACTACTAGTTATCATATCCAGTTTATCACGCACATCATTAGTTAGCACATCTATATCATACCCATACTCAAACTCAAGCGTTATAACAGAAATATTCTCTCTTGAATCAGAGGTAATATTATCCAAATTACTAACCGAGTTAAGGATATTCTCCAATGGTCTAGTCACATTTTGCTCAACATCTTGGGCACTTGCACCCTCATACGAAGTCATTACCATAATCGTATTTGTATCAATATCTGGATACAAATCAATAGGTAAACTTTTAAGTGAGAACAACCCTATTATCATTACCGCCACAAAGAATAGCGCGGTAGTAACAGGACGCTTCACAGCACTTGAATATAAACTCATATTATTTTAATATTACTATGTTCTAATTAATCATTTAACACCTCTACTTGGATACCATCAATCAATTTACTTTGACCGCTAACAACCACTTGAGCATTATTCTCAAGACCAGATAATAACTCAAATTTATCATCAATACGTTTACCTAATTCCACATGTTTAATAGAAACCACTCCACCTGAATAAACAAAAACATATCTAACATTTGAACCAGTCTGTTTCAATATCGACAAGTCAGGAACAACCACATGGTTAACAGTACCATAATTGAACTGAACACGAGCGAACATACCTGGTTTAATCTTCATATCCGCATTAGGAATCTCCACTTCAGTGGTGAAAGTTCTGGTTTGTGAATTGATAATAGGATAAATAATCTTCACCTTACCCTTAAATACCTTATCACCATATACATCTAATGTTACATCTACTGGCATACCTACCTTAATCTTAGTATAATCTGATTCAGAGATATTAACCAATACCTTAACAGGATTAATCTGATCTATAGTAACAATTGCTGATTGACCAGTCATATCACCATTATCATAATTTCTTGCTGAAACTATCCCATTCATTGGAGCTTTCAACACAGTATTTTCAACCAAATTTTCATATTGTCGTTTAGTTGATTCATATTGAGTTTTCAGTTGATCAACAGATTGTTGAGTACCTCCACCTATCTCTAATAACTCCACCGCACGATCATAATCACGTTTTTGATTATCAAGGTTAAGTTTTTGTTGTTCAATATTTACATTATCCAGGATTACTAACGTTTGATCTTTAGTTACCTTATCACCCACCTCAACAAGAATCTCCTTGATTCTATTCACCGTTGAAGATGAGATATTATTAGTCTTGTTAGATTCAACAGTCGCTGTATAAGTAACCAATTGATCAATCTCCTGTTCATGAACCTGCTCCACCTTAACTAATGGTTTAGCTACTACCTCAGCTGTTTGGTCAGCATCACTTTTTTTTGCTCCACATGAAGTCACCATAAGTGTTAAAGCCATCATAGCCACACCACTCAGTACTAATCGTTTCATTCTATTATATCTTTTTGTTTTTATTAATTCTAAATTTATCTCATTAATTAATAGTGCTATCACCACCAACCAATAGTTTTAAGTTACTCTTAGCTACCATATAATCATAGATTGCTTGATAATAGCTCAATTGAGCCGCAGTAAGAGCCAATTCTGAATCACGTAAATCTAAATAAGCAGCAGCACCAATCTCGAAACTCTTCTGCATAATTTGATACGCTTTATCAGCTTGAGCTACACCATCGGATGATGAAGATATCTGTTTAACCATCTGTTCCATATTATCAATTTGCAATTCAACCTGCATATTTAAGCTATTTACTAAGTATTCACGTTGGTAACTCATCTCGTTCACCATAATTTGGCTCTGTTTAACCTTATTATAACGTTGTCCACCATTGAAAAGAGTAAAGGACAATGATAACGCAACAGATGATGAAGGTGTCCAATTTAATGTACTAAACATTGAACCATTAGACATCGCATTCCAGTTATAACTAGCACCTAATGCTAATGTAGGATACCACTCCATACGTTGGATATCCAATGCTGCTTGTAAATAATCTGTTTGTAAATCCAATTGGCGCAAATCACTATTATTTTCTATTGAACGATCAGCAGCTAAAGTATATTCAAACATCATATCCTCATATTCAGCTAAAGAACCTTTAATATTAACAGGAACAGTTACGCCCATCCCCATTAGTATTTTTAGCTGTAACGTTGCTTGTTTAACTGCTATCTCAGCTTTAAGCAATTCAGGTTCGATATTTTTTACCTGAACACTACTACGCAACACATCATATTCCGAAGCTGTACCCACCTTATATTTACCCTCGTAAATCTTTGCATTAAACAGTGCATTATCCATATTCTCTTGAATCACATGATAAGCATCCTTAGCCAATAGCAACGCATAATAAGCATTCTCAACACTATTCACTAGTGTAATCTTTGAATCTCTAGCACTCTCAACCATTTGATAAATTTGTACATCAGACAATTTCAGAGATTTCCATAACTGAGGATAAATCAATGGTAACGATGCTGTAAATCCTGTTGAATATGAATTATCAGTACCAATCGCAAATTCTTGGTCACCCATATACATCACCTGTTTCTCCAAAGTTCGGCTATATGTACCATCAAAAGCTATTGTTGGCAATAACATACCAATCGTTTCCTTTTTGGAATAATCCACTCTCTCAATCTCCATATCAGCTACCTTTATAGTAGGGTTATCTGATAGGGCTATCTCCACACATTGATCTAATGTCAATGTCAAAGTATCTGCTTGCTCCTGTGCCATTAATGATAACGCACATGAAACACTCAACAATACTGTAAAAAACCTGTTTAGAATCATTTTTACCTGTTTAATTTTTATCTTTAAAATATTTTTCGACAATCTCCATCCCCTTTTCTGTTGCTATCCCTCTAATAAAAGCAATAAACATAGTTTCATAAATATCCAACGCTGAATATTTATTACCTAAAGGGGTTTCCATAATATTAATCTTTTGTGAACGGCTAAAGTTTAGGAAAACTATTATCTCAGACTTAATATCTGGAAGAAACACACCTTGCTCCTTACCCTTATCGACTAGGCTAATTAGCCCTTCAATTTGAGCATTCTCTATATTTCGATATGCCTCAGCAACCGAAGGATATAATCTATCCATATCAACAAAGAAACTATGACATGTATCCATCATATAACCACGAATAATAGTAAACAAACCTAGCATAGCGTGCATCATAGTAGGTGCATTAACAATCACATCCTCTACTTGATCTCTCCTCTCATGAGAAATCAAATTAATAGCCTCTGTTGTCAATGTTTTTTTATCTGAGAAATTTTCGTACAAAGTTCTTTTAGATATACCACACTCCTTAGCTACATAATCCATTGTAACCGAAGTAAACCCTAGTTTAGTTATTAGGGCAAAAGTAGTTCTTAAAATACGCTCTCTCTGATCCATTTTATATAGATGTTTTAGAATAAAGTCAGGCATACACACCTACACTTCTAATTCGCATCAAAAGTATGCAAAAAAACTTTGAACACCAAAATAGTTTTCTAGTTTTTAATATAAATTTCACAAAAATGCTAGATTTAAGGGCATCTACGTCACTATTTAACTGACATTAACTGTTAATCATCTCGATTAACACCTCAAAAGCACGCTCCATAATTGAATCTTTACCTAACATTTCATCGACAGCTGAGATATCCACATCACACCCTTCGGAAGGGTCAACACCAAACTCTGTCACATCACCATTTGGATCTAAAATAGAACAAGCTGAGAACCGCACACTCCATCCATTAGGAATCTCAGATGTGAAAGGCATCCCGCTACCACCACCAGTAGTATCACCCACTACACGCACATTATCCAGTGACTTCATAATAGCTACAAAATTATTAGTAGCACTATATGATGAACGATTAGTCAATAACACAACAGGTTTATTAAATTTTATACGCCCTTGCTCGGCTGGATCATAATAAAAATCGTAAGGGTCGGAAAAGTCATTATGACCAGGACCTGTTTTATGAGATAATGCACCAGCATAAATAGTTTCACTAATAAATCTGCTAACAAAGGTTTCCACATTAGTTAACATACCACCACCATTATCCCTAACATCAATAATCAAACCATCACAACCTGCTAAATAAGCTAAGACATAATCTAAATTACCCTCACCCACAGTAACACTAAAATCACCATAATATATATATCCCATATTATTATCAAGGATACCATACATCATACCATTAACCTGTCTATAATCATAGTTAAAGTAATTTTCTTGAATCACACGTTCATCATAATTCTGAGGATAATCAGCCCAAAAATAATAATATGAAGTTTCCCATGCTGATGAAAGGTTAGTATGTCCATCCTGCAACTCCTCTAACATCTCTGAACATAGATTAAACAACTCTTCGCTAGTCATCGTCGGGAATAATTTTGCATAATACTCATCATGCACCTCATCCCAATCAATATCTTTATACTCAAAGAAACAGTAACGTTCATCCAGAATAGTCCATAAAGCCTCAAAGTTACCATATACATCATTATCAAACTCCTGTACATCTACGCATGACGAAACTGAAGTAAGTAACCCCAACACAATAACTATATTTCTAACAAATCTTCCCATAACTACACATTATTAAAGGGTGTTCTAAAAACTGATTTATCAATCTCATCTTAAAGATTGATGAAACAGTTGTCTTTCTTCCATATTTAATTTATTATTATTTTTAAGGGTAAGTTTATAAGTACTCCCCTTAATAAAGAGCTGAAATAACTTTAGCCTTACTTCTATCTGCGTCACCTCTTCTTAGGTTCACCCAATCTCCCGAAACGCCAATTATTAAACTATTGGTATATATCCTAGTGTCTGTATTATTAACCCAACTAGCTTCATATACACCACGATATCCGATACGCAACGATACTCTGCCTAAATGTAAATCAGCAGTCAACAAATTAGTCATATCAAATCTATTACCCCAATATGCGGCATGAACTACGCCATCCATATTACCTAGATACACCTCATAGAGTGACTCGCCATATCCAGGAGCAAAGAATACTCCAATCATAGGCAATGTAGGCTCATAACGCAACGTGATAGGCAATTCACCAATCTTCAAATCATAAGTAGCCATTGCCACCAGATTAGCACTGACTCTAATCTTGGCTGACACAGGATTATTTGAGTTATATTGATTATAAATCACACCACCATACAATCCAGCACTACCACCAAGATATAACGTTAACCCCTCAACAACATTCATATTCCAACGATGCATCATCCCCCACTCAATATCCAAAGTAAGTGAGTGCATAACCCTATTTTGAACAATATTTTTGACATTGTCATATTGCACACCAGAGGTAAACTGCATAATCCAATATTCAGGGTTAAATTTCATAGCCTTAAACCCCTCATAGCTCAATCTCAAGTCATATCCACTATAAGTAATCGGTGTCAGATATGTATCTAAAATAGAAGCACTACCACAGTCAATCATAAAAGATGAAGTAATTGGTCTAAATTCCACCTCTAACTCATCCTCATTCTCAGCCAACTCCCTAGCCATGGAACATGGTATTGAAACCATTAACAGCATCAATAGCAATATCCACCTATTTATATATCTTCTAAACACTTGTTCTTTTTTTTAATTAATCAAACAACTTAGTCTGTCCTACTAAATCATCAAAAACATCAGCTTGACTAACCACCGTTTCATCACTCTCAGTCAACACCTCTACACTAGTAACAGGTTCATCATCCTCACCCTCAATAACAGTTGGTTCAATCTCTACAATCTCCCCTACCATAAAATTAGATAGACGTTTACCCTTAGCTGTAAATTTCTTAACCGCAATAAACTGATCAGCCTCAATAACTAAACTACCTCTAAACTCGTCACCTCCTGCAAACTTAACCTCAAAGCGTGGGTGTTTAAAGTCACTAAGAGCAATCAGAGAAGATTTACTATTACCACCTATAAAACTTTGCTTTTTAGATGATAGTTCAAATTGAAAACGTTTCAGATATGGGAAACCCTGATCTGCATCATTCAATACAACACTCCAAACAATCCCCTCACGATACTTCTCAATCCTTAATATATTATCTTCATAGTGATTACCTGCATCAAAGGTAGATGTATAGAATTCACCACTCTTCAACACCACAAGAATCATATCCTTAGCATGAAATTCACCCAACATCTCACCTCGTCCATCATAATTTAGGCGCAATACATCAGGATCAAACCACACCTGACGACCACCCAATGTTGAAGCACCGCGCTCTTTCAGTGTAATTCTATGAATCTCGTTTTTAGTCACCATATTACCCATAGATTGACGACCCTTAATAGCCAGTTCCGCCAAATCTATATCAAATTGCAACGTCTTTAATCTCTGTTTAGGTTTCAATGTAATTTTCAGCACCTCAGCCTCCCCATTAGGGTTAGCAGTAAACCACCAAATCTTAGAGTGTGGCAACCCTTGTGTAAATTCATACTCCTTATCACGTGTTATGCTATTGACAAAGAATCGCTTCATATACACCGTCCCCCCCTTACCATTCTGGTATAGTACATTATATATAGTACGTTGGTCATTACGTTTAAACACATTCAGATACAGAATATTTTTACCTACATATATCTTATCACTAACCTTAATAACCTTATATTTACCATCCTTATAGAAGATAATAATATCATCAATATCTGAACAGTTACATATAAATTCATCCTTTTTCAGAGCAGTACCTATAAATCCCTCTTCACGATTAATATATAACTTCTCATTAGCTTCAGCCACCTTAGCCGCCTCAATAGTATCAAAGCCACGAATAATAGTCCTTCTAGGATGAGCTGCTCCATATTTATCCTTCAATCCTTTATACCAACTGATAGTATATTCCACCATATTAGATAGTTTACTATTAATTGTAGCAATCTTATCATTCAGATTAGCAATATAATTTTCCGCCTTATCACTATTAAATTTAAGGATACGTCCCATCTTAATCTCTAACAAGCGCAACAAATCATCATTAGTCACCTCACGCACAAAGCTAGGTTTAAATGGCTCTAAACGAGTATCAATATGTGCCAGAGCCTCAGCAACTGACTTACTCTGCTCAAACGCTTTATCCTTATATATACGATTTTCAATAAATATCTTCTCTAGTGATGCAAAGTGTAACGACTCTTGCGCCTCGCCACGTTGCAGAATCAACTCTTGACGTAACAGCTCCAATGTATTATCCACACTAGATTTTAAGATATCACTTACGCGTAAGAAGTGTGGTTTATTCTCGGCAATTACACAACAGTTAGGTGAAATACTAACCTCACAATCTGAGAAAGCATACAGAGCATCAATAGCCCTATCCGACGATGTGCCAGGAATAAGATGCACAATAATCTCAGCATTCTCCGAAGTATTATCATCCACCTTACGTATCTTTATTTTGCCACGCTCTTGCGCCTTAATAATAGATTTTATCAGCGTCCCAGTAGTTTTACCGAAAGGTAAATCCGATACCACCAATGTTTTATTATCACGTTTATCAATCTTAGCACGCACCTTAACAGCTCCACCACGTTCACCATCGTTGTAACGACTAACATCTATATACCCACCTGTTAAAAAATCGGGATAGAGAGCAAACTCCTCACCACGCAAGTACGCTACGGCAGCATCCAATATCTCATTAAAGTTATGTGGAAGTATTTTTGAAGATAACCCAACAGCAATACCCTCAACACCATGTGCCAATAACAATGGGAACTTAGCAGGCAATGTCACAGGCTCATCCTTACGACCATCGTATGAGAGTGTCCAATTAGTAATCTTAGCATTGAACATAACTTCCAGAGCAAACTCGGACAAACGAGCCTCGATATAACGTGGAGCAGCAGCACTATCACCTGTAAGAATATTACCCCAGTTACCTTGCGTTTCAATCAGTAAATCCTTCTGCCCCATCTGAACCAGAGCATCACCAATAGAAGCATCACCATGTGGGTGATATTGCATAGTGTTACCTACAATATTAGCCACCTTATTAAAACGACCATCATCTAGCTCCTTCATCGAATGAAGAATACGACGTTGCACAGGTTTCAGACCATCCTCGATATGCGGAACAGCACGCTCCAAAATTACATACGAAGCATAATCCAAGAACCAACTCTGATACATTCCCGAAAGATTATATTTCTTATCACTAGGCACCTGATAAGATGAGTGAGATTCAGCTGAGCCATCCTTTTTGGGGTCATTATTATTGTCAATATTATTATTCATCGTATTAAATTACATATTTTATAATCGTTTTAGCTATTTTGCACTAACAAAAACACAAATTTAATAGAATTTTCATTTACTTTGCAACATATTTGAATAGTTTTAATAAAAAGAAAGAAATAAAAGATACTAAAATCTGAGATGGCACAGCAAGAAGATCAATTCAAGAAGATAGTTTCACACGCTAAGGAGTACGGATTCGTATTCCAATCAAGTGAAATATATGACGGACTATCAGCCGTATATGACTATGGACAAATGGGTGTTGAATTAAAAAACAACATCAAACGTTACTGGTGGGAGAGT
>JAWXTT010000091.1:0-8851 GCA_044433325.1 Bacteroidales bacterium | reverse complement strand
ACTGTTTTAAGACAAACCGATTTTCCCCCTGCATTAGGTCCTGATATGATTAGGATGCGGTTGGTTGCATCAAGTGTTACATTCAGTGGTACTATGCTTTTACCCTGTTCCTGTAGTGTTGAGGATAGTAGCGGGTGTATGGCGTGATACCATTCGACCTGTGGCGTGGAGTGCATGTTTGGCAATAGACAGTTGTATTGTTGGGCAAAGTGTGCCTTAGCTTTAATAACGTCTAGCTTGCCTAATATGGTGTAGCTGTTTAGTAGCTCGGTGATGTGAGGACGTATGGTGTCTGCTACGGTTGTTAGGATGCGTATAATCTCACGTTGCATCTCGGTTTGTAGCTCACGGATATTGTTATTTGCCTCAACTATCTCAGCTGGTTCTATAAATATGGTTTTACCTGTGGCTGATTCGTCATGGATAATTCCTCGTATCTTGCGTTTATGCATTGGTGGTACGGGTATAACTAAACGTCCATCACGTATGGTTGGGGTGGTATCTTTCTCTAAGATTCCTGATTGGCGACCACTAGAGATTATGCGACGTATCATCCCATTAATGCTAGCTGTGGTGTTGGCGATGCTTTTTACAATATTGGCAAGGGTAGGGGTTGCATTCTCTTTGACATTGCCATATTTGTCTAGTACTTTATCTATTTCAGTGATGATATGTGGAAAATTCTCAATATCAGCCGTTAGGGTGTGTAGATAGGGGTAGGGGTGGTTATCTGGGTTTTCTTCATTTATTCCTTTGTTGAAAAATGCACGAATATCAGCAATGGTAATTAGGGTGCGTTTTAGGTTGAAGAGTTCCCCCTCAGTGATATATGTACCTACTATGCGTATATGATTTAGAGCATGGGTGGTGTCGTAAATGCTCTCCATCGGAAATTCATCTGCACCGTTTAAGATGTTCAGAAATTCGTTTGTTTCATTTAGCTTGCTAATTATGCTGTTGTAATCAGTAAGGAATTGGATATTTGCGCACTCACCAACTCCTAGTGTGCTTATACATTTGGATTCTATGCTTTTACGGATAAAATCAAATCCTATCTTACTCTCAAAATTATTGGGATATATCACGTGTCTATTTATTTTTCCACAAATTTAGTGATTTGTGGGGAATTGGGAAAGGATTGGGGTTGATTATAAGTTTTTTTGTGGTATCTTCGTTGTTATAAATGTTAAGGGAATTTTTAGAAGTCGCATTATTATATGAAGAATTGATTGTTGTTGTGTAAACTAATGGATGATAATTAATACTACTAGATTGATAGAAAGTAGGTTGTTGTTTCTATATATGTATTCATTTTATTGAAAAAAAGATTATCTTTACAAAAAAATAAAACCCTAAAATTAAATGGCTATGAAAAGATTTTTATATGTTATAATTGTATTTAGTATGTGCGGATGTGTTTCAAATACAACACACGAAGAGTTGAAGTCTCAGTTTAATATATTGGAAGTGGAAAATAAAAAGCTGTTAGAAGAGATAGATGATCTCAAAAATGGAGAGAATAGATTGATCGATTTAATAAAAAATTCTTATTTTCAAAAGAAATATATAAAAACATCTGAGTATATTGAAACCCTAAAAAAACGGCATCCAGAGTCGTCCTATATTAGGACTATAAATAAAGAATACCCTGCATTATCTTCCCAAGTGCAAGAAGAATTAGCAAGCATTGAAAAAATCCGCAAGGATAGTATTCGTTTAGCTAATATTGATAATCTTGGTATTTGGAAGGTCGGTTATTATGTAGACGATTTTGGAGAACCAACAAAAGAAGTATACATCACATGTGATATATACGGAACATTTAGTAATTCAGCAACAACTAATTCTGATTTAAGAGTTAGGTTTCTTATTGACAATAATAGTATGCGGATACAATTATATGAATATGCAAGGAATCATCCAATTAAAGGGGAGGGAACAATCAAATTTAGAGTATTAGATTCCAATGGAAAGACGCACTCATTTACAACCTATAACGGAAAGACTGGAGATAATACAGTGTCAGCACCATATTTTAAAGTCGTTAAAGGTATATTGTTAGATGGTGGTAAGATTACATTCATAGCAGTTGCAGATGATGGGTATGGTACTCCAAGTGAATATAAATTTACTGTGCAAAATGCTGATTTTTTTGAAAATGCAATTTATAAGATGGATCTTTCTGCGAAGAAATAATAATATTATGGTTTAATGGCTCTTATTCGTTGTTGTAAATGTTAAGGGAATTTTTTAGAAGTCGCATTATTGTATGAAGAATTTGTTGATACTTGGTGGTACGGGGCGTATGGGTAGTGCGTTGGCTGCTTGTTTGGGTGGTAGGTTTAAGGTTACTACTTTGGCACGTAATGAGTATGCTGATTTGCGTGCTGATATTAATGACTTTGTGGATTATCAGGGTTATGATGTTGTTGTGAATTGCGCTGCTATGAAGGATGTTGTTAAGTGTGAAACGCAGGTTCCGGAGTGTATTGCGGCTAACGTTACTGGTGTGGCTTTCTCATTAGAGCATGCTGCAAGGTGTGGGGTTAAACGCTACATTTATATCTCAACAGATATGGCAGTGGATGTGAAAAATGTTTATGGTGCTTCTAAAAAGATTGCTGATGCGTTGGTGGTAAATATGGCTAGAACTAGTAATACGGAGTGCTGTGTGGTACGTTTGGGTAATATTATAGGTAGTGCAGGTTCTATATTTACTACTTTGGCTAGTAAGAGTAAGGAGTTGGGTTACATGCCTATTACTGATATTGGGATGACTCGTTTCTTGATGATGGCTAGTGACTGTGCAGATTTTGTTAGCTCGGTCGTTGAGTATAAAGGGAGTGTCAAGGGTGATATTTTTGCTCCAAAGTGTAAATCTTATCGTGTTGTGGATATTGCTAAAGCGGTTGCAGAAAATGTACCGATTAGAGTTATTGGTAAACGTCTTGGGGATGAGCTTTCGGTTACTATGATTTCTGATTCTGAGTTATTGCGTACTACTAGTGGTGTAGGTGGTCATTATCGTATTCTTCCGCCATGGAGTGATGAGCATATCGAGGTGGTTGATATGGGTGGATTGGCGTATTTATCATCAGAGAATAACCCAAGTTTTGCTTCTGTTGAGGAGTTACGTGATATATATTGTTCATTATTAGAGTAAATTTTGTATATTTGTGGTAGTTTAATCTAAAGGGGAGTTCTTAAAACTGACCCTTAAAAATAATAACAAATTAAAAATGGGAGAAAATTAACTGTGAATCAGTTTTTAGAATTTCCTTATAAATCTGAGAATTATGGAGAATCCTAGAGAACGTGGTGTGTTGGATTGGGTGCTTGAGGTGGTGGCTGTTGGGGCTACTATTTGGGGTGTGTTACCTATTAGGTTTTATAGTCAGATTGGGGCGGATGCACGGATTCCTACCCACTATAATATTGATGGTGTGGCTGATGGTTGGGGTGATAAGTCTATGTTGATGATTCTACCTATAATGATACTTGCTATTTATGTTGGGCTCACTGTGATGGAGCGATTTTATAAGAAATTTAACTATCCAACTATGCAGATTACTATGAGTAATGCTATTTATTCTAATAGGATTTATCGTCTAGGAGTTAGGATGGTCAGAGCTATCAAACCTATAATTATAGTTATGCTAGCATATCTGTATAATGCTGTTACTATTAATGCTTTAGATGGAGGTACTGAGATTAATCCAATTGTTATGAGTGGATTGCTTATATTGTTATTAGTAGTTGTGTGCATATATATGATTATGATGATTAGGGCGAAGTATCGCATTAAAGAATAATCGGAGGGAGATTTTTATCTGTTTTCTGTTACCTAAATATGTAAAAAATATTTACCTTTGTAGTTTATGTGTGGTTATAACACCCTTTTTGTAAGACTGGGTGCTTAATATATATTGTTTATGGCTGAAAATAAGGATATTATCTTAGAAGAGGAGAAAAAGAGCTTGAATTTTATTCAACAAATTATTGCGAATGATTTAAAGGAGGGTAAAAATGGTGGAAGATTAAATACTCGTTTCCCACCTGAACCTAATGGATATTTACATATTGGTCATGCTAAGGCTATATGTATGGACTTCGGTACTGCTGATATGTTTGGTGGTACTTGTAATCTGCGTTTTGATGATACTAATCCTGCTAAGGAGGATGTAGAATATATAGATTCAATCAAGGAGGATATTAAGTGGCTAGGGTTTGATTGGGGTGATAGAGAATATTATGCTTCAGATTATTTCCCTAAACTTTATGATTTTGCGGTACGTCTAATAAAAGAGGGTAAAGCCTATGTTGATGAACAGAGTGCTGAGGTGATTGCTCAACAAAAGGGTACACCTACACGTGCTGGCGAGAATAGCCCTTTCCGTGACCGTGATATTAACGAGAACTTGGACTTGTTTGAACGAATGAATAATGGGGAGTTTGAAGAGGGTGCTTATGTGTTGCGTGCTAAAATAGATATGGCTGCATCTAATATGCATTTCCGTGACCCTATTATGTATAGAATAATTAAATACCCACACCACCGCACTGGTACTGAGTGGGGTGTTTATCCTATGTATGACTTTGCTCATGGTCAATCAGATTATTTCGAGGGGGTTACACACTCGATCTGTACACTTGAGTTTGAGGTACATAGACCATTATATGACTATTTTATTAATGAATTAACTGAGGATGTGAATGCTTATGCGCCTCACCAATTTGAATTTAATAGACTTAATCTTACCTATACTGTTATGAGTAAGCGTAAGTTATTACAATTAGTTCAAGAGGGTTTGGTTGCAGGTTGGGATGACCCACGTATGCCTACAATTTCGGGTTTACGTCGCAGAGGTTACACCCCTGAATCTATCAAAGCGTTTGTTGATAAGATAGGTTACACTAAATATGAGGCGTTGAATAGTATCTCGCTACTAGAACACTCTATCCGTGAGGACTTAAATAAACGTGCTACACGTGTATCAGCGGTTGTTAACCCTGTGAAGATAGTAATTACTAACTATCCTGAAGATCAAGTGGAGATGATGGAGATGGATAATAATCCTGAACAGGAGAATGCTGGTAAGCATGAAATGCCATTCTCACGTGAATTATTTATTGAGCGTGAGGACTTTATGGAGAATCCTCCTAAGAAATTCTTCCGTCTAACCGTTGGTGGTGAAGTGCGCCTAAAGGGTGCTTATATCATTAAATGCGTGGATATTAAAAAAGGTGCTGATGGTGTGATTGAGGAGATTTACTGTGAGTATGATCCTGAAACACGTAGCGGATTACCAGGAAGTATGCGTAAGGTTAAGGGTACTCTACATTGGGTATCAGCTAATCACTGTGTAGATGCTGAGGTTAGATTATATGATCGTCTATTTAATGTAGAAAATCCTGCTGATGAGAAGGATAAGGATTTCCGCGAGCTATTAAACCCTGATTCACTATCGGTATTAAGTGGAGTTAAGCTAGAACCATTCTTGGCTGAAAATGCTGAGGTTGGTAGTTGTTTCCAATTCCAACGTATAGGATATTTCTGTGTTGATAAGGATTCAACTGCTGAAAAGATTATCTTCAATAAAACTATCGGTTTGAAAGATAGTTGGGATAAGGCGCAAGGAAAGAAGTAATTTAGATATTATAAATAGGGGGAGGAATAGTATAGTTTTATGGAGTCAATGTTATCATTAATTTTTCATGGCTTGATAATCGGGATATTGCTATCTGCTCCTATGGGTCCTACGGGGGCGTTGTGTATTCAGCGCACCCTGAACAAGGGGCGTTGGGCTGGTTTCTTTACAGGTTTAGGAGCTAGTTTTTCAGATTTGGTTTATGCATTTCTGACAGGTTTCGGGATGTCTTTTGTGATAGATTTTATCGAGGCTAATCAAGATGCTTTACAGATTGCAGGGAGTTTGGTATTAGCTGTTTTTGCTACATACCTAATCAGAAAAAATCCTGTTGCTGTAATTAAACCTAATGGCGTAATTAGAAATAATTATGGTCAAGATTTTATGACGGGTTTCTTTTTGACACTATCTAACCCGTTGATAATATTCTTGATAATTGGAT
The DNA here is from genome assembly GCA_044433325.1 of Bacteroidales bacterium. Lineage (GTDB taxonomy): Bacteria > Bacteroidota > Bacteroidia > Bacteroidales > Muribaculaceae > HGM05232. The sequence goes on along the minus strand of JAWXTT010000091.1, from coordinate 2,761 downwards.
TATTTGCTAGGTTTACATTTATTAATCCTGAGATGGAGAGTTATCAGCAGATGATAGGCTTTGCTAGTATTTTTCTAGGGGCTTTCTCATGGTGGTTGATGATTACTTTCTTTGTTAGTAAGGTGCGTAGTCACTTTAATTTAAGAAGTATCTGGTTGATTAATAGAGTTATAGGATTCGTAATATTGACTATGTCAATAATTGGATTGATATTTGGAATTTATAATTATATAGATGTAGTATTATGAAAAAGTCATTAGTAATTCCGTATGCTCCTGAATTAGATGAGTTGCATATGGAGGAGATTGGTCGTCAAATGGAAACTTATGGTCGTAAGTCTGGAATTAATTGTAATAATTGGGCTACGAGTTTCCCTTATGAACCATTAGCGGCTTTTTTAACTGCTTATTCTGATAACTATATTTATGTGGACTTTTTCGTTCGCGGTAATTATCTGAAAGCTGAAAATTATACTAATAATTCACCTGTTAGCGAGGATAGTTGTGTTGAGTTTTTCCTTCGTTTACCTAGTTCGGCTGAGTATTGGAATTTTGAGTTTAACTGTATAGGTACTATTAATGCGTCACATCGTGAACGTCGTGATGGAGCTATACGCCTTACAGATGAGCAATTAGCTATGGTTAAACGTTATGCCTCCTGCGGTACTAGGCCTTTCCATGAGATGGAGGGATTGTTTGCATGGAATCTGATTATTGCCATACCATTTAAGTTGTTAGGGGTTAACTCAGTAGATGAAATACCTGAATATATCGAGGGTAATTTCTATAAGTGTGGCTCAAAAACAAGTTCGGTTCATTATCTTAGTTGGTCACCTATTGGTTTGGAAAAACCTAATTTCCATTGTCCTGAGTTTTTTGGGACTCTGAATCTTGCGAAGCGATAATATCCCTCAATTGTTTCCAATGTGGTGGTGTAGGTGCTTTGATTGTTATGCTATTGCCGCTGTTGGTGGTTAGCGTGACTGTGTGTGCATGAAGATATATTGGTTCAATTCCTAGTTCATATTTGAATAGACGGTTATGTTTATTGTCACCATGTACACGGTCATTGATTATGTAATGGCGTAGCTGTGCTAGGTGTTGGCGTATCTGGTGCCATCGTCCTGTTTTAGGGTAACATTTGATAATTGAATAACGTGCTGTGGGATGATTAGCTATTGGGTGATTTAGTGTGAATTGCTCTGACGGTATAAATTCTGTTTCAGCCTCCTTTAGTGTTCCCTTTTCGTTTTTAACTTCACGTGTAGAGATTGTTGGCTCAGTGAACCAACCACGTACTAAGGCTATATATTCCTTTCTGATTTCTGATGTATTGAAGCGTTGGCTTAACTCCGAAGCAACCTTAGATGATAGAGCAAATATCACTACCCCAGATGTAGGGCGGTCAAGTCTATGAATAGGATAGAGGTGTTTCCCAACCTTGTCACGTACCATCTGTAATAGATATTGTTCATCAGCCTCAATTGTAGCTATGGCTGTGCGATGTACCAATACTCCGCAAGGCTTATTTACGGCAATAAAATCATCTGTTTGGTATAGAATTTCAATATCCATCTGTTTATTTAATTGTATATAGCTATATATATATTTAGGTAGGTTGCAAATAGTAACCATAAAAGGTAAGGACTAAATAATAATGAGCTAATATTCCTATCGCTATTGTAGCTGATACAGATATATTGAATTACAAGGATATCCATAATTATTATAGCTATTGCACCTAACAATGGAGATTGTAGGTAAAAAAATAGTACACTCCATACGATATTAAACAGTAATTGTATTACAAACAGAGTAATAAGAAGAGGTTTCCTATCCTTTGATTTATCTGTTATTATTAAGCCAATAGATATACCCATCAATATATAAATTATATTCCATACTATTGGGAATATATAGCTAGGTGGTGTAAGTATTGATTTGATTAAAAAGGGATACCATGTTTGAATTGACTCAATCTGAATCTGTGAAGTGATATACCCTATCGCTTGGCATAGGATAATAGCAATAACTATTATAGTACTCTTTTTAATCATATTATCTATGTTTTTTTATCAACTATGGATGCTACTGTAACATCCCCAGTTACATTTACTGATGTGCGTAACATATCCAGTGGTCTATCAACTGCCATAATTAGTGCTAACCCCTCTATTGGAATCCCTGCTGATGCTAACACCATTGTTAGTACAACAATGCTACCGCCTGGAATACCTGGAGTGCCTATTGATGACAATGTAATAACAGCTATTAGGCTAATAAGGGTCATTGCAGATAGCTCAACACCGAAAATTTGTGCTATAAATATTGCAGCAATCACTTGATAACATGAAGTACCATCCATATTTATTGTCATACCAACAGGTAACACAAATGATGCTGTCTCTTTACTTATTCCTAGTTTAGTAGTTGCCGTATCCATTGTTAATGGTAGGGTAGCCGCACTTGACGATGTTGAGAATCCAATTAATTGCACAGGAAACATAGTACGCATAAATTTAAAAGCGGGAATCTTAGTAAAAAAATGTATTACTAATGGGTAGAAAACCATTAAGAATAGTAGTAACGCTATCACTACCGTAATAAAATATAACCCTAAAGCACTAAGTAGAGATAAATCCCCAGCCGAATCTACAACCGCCATAGTTATTAGTGAGAATACACCTATTGGGGCGTAAATCATAATAATATCAACTAATTTAATTATTATCTTCTCCTGACTTTGACAATGCGTCACCCTA
>JAWXTT010000090.1:0-8915 GCA_044433325.1 Bacteroidales bacterium | reverse complement strand
CAACAAGTCTAAATATAATATAAATTAGATATGGTATTGTTGCTAATATTGAACTATTAATAGCTGTATAGTACGCAAATCCAAGGAATAGGGCTAAACAGCCAACTAAGTCAAATATGCGTAATCCCTGAGTTGGTGATTTTACTAATGTTGAAAATTCATAATTTGCTATTATGGCTATTATGGCAAATACTCCACAGAAAAGATATTGATTATCAAAGATTAAAGCTGAGACAATCAGTAATACATAAATAATTCCTGTTAATGATCTTACAATTAAATTCTTCACCCTGACTTGTTGTTTGTAATAATTTACAAAGGTAGTGATTTATTTTTGGTTTTCTCCCCTTTTTCAGTGCAGTTTATGGTAATTATTTCATTTAGTTTGGTCGAGAATGCTTGTGATTTATGTAGCTCCTTAGGTTGCCAGTGCTTGTTTAAACCCTCAGATAGTAGTTTAATTTTTGAGCTAGAGGCAGAGCTATTTATACGGTCTATTGCTTGCATTAATCGTTTATGTTTCCCCTCATCAATGGGGTTGAATAGTGATAGTTGAATACTACTTTCATCTACTATCTCTGTTAAGATTATCCCAGCTTTTTTATATGCGTAACCTTTACGATAAATCGATTTAAGTAGTGAAGTTGCATAACGAACAATTTCAAGAGTACTAGCAGTAGGGGTTGGAATAGTTGCAAAAGTTGAGTTGCTATAAAAATCTAAGCTCTGATTATGGATATTGCCACGTATATAAACAGTTATTGATGAGGTTACTGAGTGTTGTCCACGTAATTTGACAGCTGCCTGACTTGCAAATGTGACTACCGCTTCAGATAGTGTTTCAATATCATAAATTATTGAACCAAAGGTGCGCGAAACCGAGATTGATTTGCGGATATCCTTAACACCGTGCGTATCTGAGCAATCCTCACCATGCAATTCTAGCCATGTGCGTTCAGCGGTTACATTCCACAGGCTACGTACCTGTTTACGTGGTAGTTGGGTGAATTCATAGGCTGAGTAGATATTGTAACGTGCTAATGAGTCAGAGGTTTTACGTCCCAATCCCCATACCTCATTGGTGGGTAATGATTTTAATCTAGTTTCTATATCAGTTGGATTTTCCAATATATATGAGTTGCCCCGATTGTTATACTCACGTTTGGCTATATGTGATGCTATTTTAGCAAGCGTTTTAGTTTCACCTGCACCTATACTTACAGGTATCCCTACATATTTAGTGATTTTAGCAGTTAACTCCTTTAGGTATTCAGTTGGATTGAGAATAGCCGTAGTATCTAATGTGAAGAATGCCTCATCAACCGAGTATATTTGAATATCATCATCAATCAATTCTGATAGGGTACTCATTACGCGATGTGACATATCTCGGTACAGCTCATGATTTCCTGAATATATGATTACACCGTGGCGTTGGATTAATTCACGTATCTGAAATGCAGGGACACCCATCTTGATGCCTAGTTGCTTCGCTTCATTGCTACGTGCTATCACGCACCCATCATTTCCTGAAAGGACTATGACAGGCTTATTGTTCAATGCAGGGTTAAATACTCGTTCACACGAAACAAAGAAGTTATTACAATCAAGTAGGGCGTACATACTCCTTTATTTAGCTATTGACTTAATTACATAGGTAACGATACCCCAAACATTAAAATTGGAATCCTCAGTGACTTTAATGGCTGAGTAACGTGGGTTGGATGGTTCTAGATATAATCCATCAGCTTTAATAGTGATTCTTTTTAGCGTAAAATCACCATCTATAAAACAGACTGCTATTGAACCATTGCGAACATCTAACGATTTGTCAATAATCAATAAATCTCCATCCGAAATACCACTATCAATCATTGAATCACCAGTTACGCGTGCGCAAAAAGTTGAGGATGGATGCTCGATTAGCTCCCTATTTAAATCTATTGCGTCTGATGGCAACCCCTCGGCAGGGCTAGGAAAGCCTGCTGGGATAGCACTATCTAATGCAGGGATTCCTTCTGTTATATTCTCAGTCGAGATATTGTTTAGTTTTATCTGTATGCTCATAAATTGTTTATTCTATATGTTGCAAAATTAGGAACAAATATTGATTTTGCTATTATAAAAGAAATCAAAAATAGTTATTAACAATGTGCTATTTTTTACATTGTAATTTTGTATCTTTACGATTCATTTTCTAGCCTTTAAAATATAATAAGATATGCAGCCATTTGTTCACTTACATGTCCACTCCCAATTCTCAATTTTGGATGGTCAAGCTTCAATTTCATCATTAGTAGATAAAGCTATTGCTGATGGGATGAAGGGTATTGCGCTTACCGATCATGGAAATATGTTTGGTATGAAGGAGTTTTTTAATTATGTAAAGAGAAAAAATTCAGCAACAAAGGATGCTATCAAGAGCTTAGAAACGGAATTAGCTGAGGCCGTAGAGAAGGGTGAATCAACAGATGAAATTCAAGCTAATCTACAAGCCGCTAAAGATAAGATATTTACGCCAATATTTGGTTGTGAAATGTATGTAGCAGACAAAACTATGGCTGAGCGTACATCAAAACGTGATACTGGTCGTCACCTTGTTGTCTTGGCTAAAAATGAGGTAGGGTATCATAATCTAATCAAGCTAGTATCATTGGCGTGGACTGATGGATTTTACTCACACCCACGTATTGATAAGGTTAACTTAGAGCGTTATAAGGAGGGGTTGATAATTAGTTCAGCTTGTTTAGGGGGTGAAGTGCCTAGATTAATTCAACAAGGATTGATAGATGAAGCGCGTGAAACGGTTAAATGGTTCAAAGGTGTATTTGGTGATGATTATTATATAGAGCTTCAACGCCATAAAGCTACCGAAGTGCGTGCCAATCATGAGGTTTATCCTATACAACAGAGTGTAAATAAGGTATTAGTTGAGATTGCTCGTGAGCTTGATATTAAGATAATATGTACTAATGATGTCCACTTTACTAATGAGGCGGATGCTGAGGCTCATGATAGGTTGATATGTATGTCAACAGGTAAATATCTTAATGATGAGAAGAGGATGTTATACTCAAAGCAAGAGTGGCTAAAATCTCAGGCGGAGATGAATGAATTGTTTGCTGACCTACCTGAAGCGTTATCTAATACTGCTGATATCTTAAAGAAGATTGAGATTTATAGCATTGACCATGGTCCTATCTTGCCTAACTTCCCACTTCCAGAGGGTTTCAGTGAAAATAATGAGTATCTGAGATATTTAGTATATGAGGGGGCTAAGAAACGTTGGGGTGAGATTAATGATGAGCAACGTGAACGACTTGATTTTGAGTTAGAAACTATTAAGAATATGGGATTCCCTGGTTACTTCTTGATTGTGTATGACTTTATACGTGCAGGTCGTGAGATGGGGGTTGCTATTGGTCCTGGTCGTGGTTCGGCGGCTGGTTCAGCGGTAGCATATTGTCTATGGATTACGCAGATTGATCCTATTAAATATGACTTGCTATTTGAACGTTTCTTGAATCCAGACCGTATCTCATTGCCCGATATTGATATTGACTTTGATGATGATGGACGTGCTGATGTATTAAGATATGTAACCGATAAATATGGCGAGGAGAAGGTAGCTAGAATTATTACTTATGGAACAATGGCGGCTAAGTCTGCTATCAATGATGTGGCTAGGGTGCAGCAATTACCATTGCCTGAGAGTAAGCGTCTGGCTAAGATGATTCCTATGAAGTTGCCTGTGCAGGAAAATGGTAAAGCCCCTAAAATTAATCTCAAAAATTGTATAGAATATGTGCCTGAATTACGTGCTGAGTATGAGGGGAGTGATCCATTTATTACTAGTACGCTGAAATATGCTCTATCCTTAGAGGGTACTGTAAGAAGTCGTGGGGTGCATGCATGCGGCGTAATTATTGGTCGTGATGCTATCACTGATTGGGTTCCTGTATGTACAGCTGCTGATAAGGATGGTGTTATGCAGCTAGTAACTCAGTATGAGGGTAGTGTGATTGAGGATACAGGTCTGATTAAGATGGACTTCTTGGGGCTGAAAACTCTTTCAATTATCAAGGAGGCTATCCAGAATATAAAGCAAACTAGAGGTATAGATATTGATATAGATAATGTCCCATTGGATGACGCTAAAACATATGAGCTATATTGTCAAGGTCATACAACAGGTACTTTCCAGTTTGAGTCTGCTGGTATGCAGAAATATCTACGAGAGTTGAAACCTAGTACCTTTGAGGATTTGATTGCGATGAATGCTCTGTATCGTCCTGGTCCTATGGATTATATTCCTCAGTTTATCGCTCGTAAGCATGGTATTGAGCCTATTGAGTATGATATACCTATCATGGAGCAATACCTGAAAGATACGTATGGTATTACGGTGTATCAGGAACAGGTGATGTTACTATCGCGACTATTGGCAGGGTTCACACGTGGGCAGTCTGATGAGTTGCGTAAGGCTATGGGTAAGAAACTTATCGAAAAGCTAAATAAGCTAAAACCTAAATTTATTAAGGGTGGTAGTGAACGTGGTCATGACGAGGAGGTCTTGGAGAAGATATGGGGTGACTGGGAAAAGTTTGCATCATATGCTTTCAATAAAAGCCACTCGACCTGTTACAGCTATGTAGCGTTCCAGACATCATACCTGAAGGCTAATTTCCCATCTGAATATATGGCTTCGGTTTTAAGTCGAAACCTTAGCGATATCGAAACCTTAACTCGTTTTATGGATGAATGTAAAGCGATGAAGATTGCGGTAAAAGGTCCTGATGTAAATGAGAGTTACGTTTCCTTTAGTGTAAATAAGAGTGGTGATATACGTTTTGGGCTTGCCGCTATTAAGGGTGTGGGTGTTAATGCCGTTAATGCTATTATCGATGAGCGTAAAGCTAATGGTGCATTTAAATCGATATATGATTTCGTTGAGCGTGTGAGTTTATCTAACTGTAACCGTAAGACAATTGAGTCGTTAGCTTTGGCAGGAGGTTTTGACTCCTTTGATGAGATTTCTCGTGAAGATTTTATGGAGAAAAATATCAAAGATGAAACATTTACTGAGGTGCTAGTACGTTATGGACAACGCTATCAACAGGATAAGATAACGCAAGCTAATTCCCTATTCGGTGATATTGCAGATTCGATAACCACTAAACCACAAATACCTAAAGGCGTTAAGTGGACTGACCTACAACGCTTAGATTTGGAACGTGAGTTGGTTGGTATGTACCTATCAGCGCATCCATTGGATAAGTATCATATGGAGGTGGAGTATGGTTTTAATACTAAGATTAAGGAACTGGCTGAGAAACGTGAGATATTGGATACGCCATTAATATTCGGTGGATTGGTGATGGATTTTGCGGTAAGACCTGCTAATAATGGGGGTAGTTTCGGTATTATTAAGATTGAGGATTTCTCAGGTTCGACTGAGCTGAGATTATTTGGCAAGAATTTTATAGATTATCAGAAATATGGTGTCGCAGGAACTCCAATTATGGTGCGTGGTTCATATTCTAAGAATAAATATAATGGAAATACAATGCTCCGTATTGACGGGATAGATTTGATTGAGGATTTTAAGGGCAAGATGATTAATAAGATTACTATTACCTTGAACGAGGGGGATTTAAATAACGTATTTATAGATAGTTTAAGTGAGTTTAGAACTAAATCAACTAGCAATAAGGGTGAATTATATGTTAATATTACCGATAGTAAGTTCAATAAAGGTGTTTTGATGAAGTCACGATTTAAAATGCCGATTACCACCGAGTTAATAAATTTCTTAAAAGATAGTGAAATTTTATTTGAAATAAACTAAGAATAATTAATCACTTTATATTAAATTTGTGGATACAAAAAAACTAAAAAATAAAAATAGATATGGCTTTTAATTTTACTGATGAGAATGCTAAAGAGATTATTGAGTCGGGGAAACCTGTAGTTATTGATTTTTGGGCTGAATGGTGTGGTCCATGTAAACGTATTGCTCCAATCGTGGATGAGTTGGCTGCTCAATTTGAGGGTCAAGTTACAATTGGTAAATACAACGTAGATGATGATTCAGACATCAGCTCAGAATATGGAATACGTAATATCCCAACACTACTATTCTTCAAAGATGGAGAATTAAAAGACCGCGTAGTAGGTTCAGTAACAAAAGCTGAACTAGAAGCTAAGATAAGTGCTATAATGTAATACTTTAGTGGGGAGTAATCTCCATTTTTATAAATAATAAAAAGGCTGTACCAAATCACTTTATGATTATGATTTTGGGACAGCCTCTCTTATCTTCTCTTTTCCGTGTACTCACCGCTTATTAGCTTGTGATTCCGATGCGGAGGCGTTGGTTTTTGATTTTTTTGCCTTCGATATTTTGTAGGGCTTCATTGACTTTGTCGGATGGTAGGGCTACTAGTGAGTAGTGGTCTTTTATATCTATTACGCCTATATCTGAGGATTCTAGGATGCTATTTTTGATTAAGAATCCGACGATATCACCCTTTGAGATTTTCTCCTTTTTACCTGCTGATAGATATATTGTAACGGTGTCAATCTTAAACGCCATCTCAGCATCAGGATTAAGCGTGACTTTGTTATCAAAGCTCATATATTCAGGTATCTTATCCACTGGTGAGGTTATCACATATATATTACCATTGTTGTCAATACGGGCAGTACGACCATTACGGTGGGTGTAATTCTCCTGTGATGTTGGGATATGGTAATGGATAATATTTTCTATTTGCTTAATATCTAATCCACGCGCTCCTAAGTCGGTTGTTGAAAGTATCTTATATGTGCCATTGTTGAACATTGCTAAGAATTTTTCACGATCTTTCTGCTCTAATCCGCCATGATATACACCAACTGGTAGGTTGTATTTTAGTAGTTCGTTGTAGATGCGTTCAGCTGATTCTCGATAGTTAGAGAATATTATAGTTAATCCTGTTGGGATATTTTTAAGTAAGTCAACAAGTGGATTTATCTTGTCATTCTCAGGTGATTCTACTTGGTTTATGGTTAGTCGCTCACGCAGATTGTCATTTTTAGATAGATAGTTAAAACATTCATAACTCTCAAACTTAACAAAATCAGGTATCATACTTAGCTGAGTTGCTGAGGTTAGGATACGACGTGATAGGTTAGGCATTAGCTTTAATATCTGTTTCATCTCAACGTGGAATCCTAGCTCTAATGATTTATCAAATTCATCTAATACCAGTGTTGAGGTGGTATAAATATCTATATTGCCACGATTAATATGGTCCATTAATCTCCCAGGAGTACTAATGATAATATCAGGAGTAACCGAAAGTGAGTTTGTTTCATCCATAACGCTATGACCACCATAACAAGCAGTCACTTTATAGTCAATGGCTATGGCTCGCAATATATTATGTACCTGAATGGTTAATTCACGAGTAGGGGTAATTACTAGTGATTGCACCTTGCCACTATTTCCCTTTGCTTTTAATGATTTTAAGATAAGTATTGCAAAGGCTAGGGTTTTACCCGAACCTGTTGGTGAGAGGATTAAACTATTACCTACTGATGATGACTTATCTAACACCTCTTGTTGCATATCGTTAAGCGTTTCAATCTGTAATTTGTTATTAATTGCCGCTAATATCTCTTTATTCTTCATATATTCTTACTTTAAGTGTGCAAAGGTACGTAGATTATAACTTACTTACACTATAAGAGATAAAATATGAAACAATTAGTGATATTTCACAGTGTTAAAAAGCTGTGTAGTGGCACATTTTTTTAAGTTGTGTGTAGTTTTTCTTTGTATCTCTGATAAATTTTATTAAATTTGCGGTTTAATTAGGGATGATTAGGGGTTTGTTGCTCCCAGTAAGAGAGCGAGATGCTCTAATTTCCCCATTGAATTTGTATAAATTTTACATTAAATAGATTCCAAAAGATGAGTAAAGAGAAAAAATTCTTGACCTGTGATGGAAATCAAGCTGCTGCACATATTAGTTATATGTTCTCAGAAGTTGCAGCTATTTATCCTATCACCCCATCGTCAACTATGGCTGAATATGTTGATGAGTGGTCAGCAGCTGGCCGAAAAAATATTTTTGGCGAGACAGTCCTAGTACAAGAGATGCAATCAGAAGCAGGTGCGGCAGGTGCGCTACATGGTTCACTACAAGCAGGTGCTTTAACTACTACATACACTGCATCACAAGGTTTATTGTTGATGATTCCTAATATGTACAAAATAGCTGGTGAGGCTCTTCCATGTGTATTCCACGTGTCTGCAAGAACATTAGCTTCACACGCATTATGTATCTTTGGTGATCATCAAGATGTGATGTCAACACGTCAAACAGGTTTTGCTATGCTTGCTGAGGGTTCTGTTCAGGAGGTTATGGACCTATCAGGTGTTGCACATTTAGCAACTATCAAATCAAGAGTACCTTTCGTAAACTTCTTTGATGGTTTCCGTACTTCACACGAAATCCAAAAGATTGAAACTTTAGAAAATGAAGACCTAGCTCCACTTATGGATCAAGAGGCTTTAGCTGATTTCCGCGCACGCGCTCTTAATCCAGAAAATCCTGTGGCTAGAGGTATGGCAGAAAATCCAGATGTAATGTTCCAACACCGTGAGGCTTGTAACAACTACTATACAGCTGTCCCAGCAATCGTTGAAGATTATATGGGTGAAATTTCTAAATTAACTGGTCGTACATACAACCTATTTGATTACTACGGAGCTGAAGATGCTGAACGTGTAATTATAGCTATGGGTTCAGTTACAGAAGCAGCTAAAGAGGCTATCGATTATATGGTGGCTAATGGTGAAAAGGTTGGTTTAGTCCTTGTACGTCTATACCGTCCATTCTCAGCGAAACATTTCTTAGGTGCTGTTC
>JAWXTT010000089.1:0-8937 GCA_044433325.1 Bacteroidales bacterium | reverse complement strand
GATAGATAGATAGATAGATAGATAGATAGATAGATAGATAGATAGAAGATTTGGTCAAAAGGTTTGGATTGTAGAACTTTTTGATTTAACTTTGAGGTCAGATAAACGCTTCAATTTAGGATGTTACGGGTTCTTGTCCTAAATTTTGAAGTGAAAAAGCAATTTTTAGAACCCACCTTAAATGAAATGGACGAATTCATATTCTTAATTGCTCTAATAATTATTTTCACAATCGGAATTGTAGGATTCTTGTTTGTAAATAAATTTGTCGCCAAGAAACAAGAAGATGAGATTATTGAAGCAAATTCCCCTAAACGTGAAATTAAAAACGTCACCAGATGGACTCTATTTACTCTAATAATATTTATATTGTGCGTTACATTACCCGCATTAGCAACGTACGGAATGTTATCTATATACACATACCCTTTTGTATTCTTAATAATTACTTACGTACATTATAAATCTAGCTATAATGTATCAAAAATATTACCAATTAAACATATTTATTCAATCTTAATAGTGTTTGTTATTAACATATTCACATCATATCTAATGGTAGTACTTGTATTCAACAAGTATGAATTATATGGACCAATAACTATAATAACATATCTTTTAGGGTTAATTATAGGAAATATTTTTGGAGTCATTAAGATCTCATTAGGCAAATAAATAACCCCTATTCACCCCTTAGCAGAAATTTAACTGAAAAAATATTCACATTTTTTTTGTTTATAAGAATTTTCCGTATATATTTGCAGTGTCTAAGAGAGGACAACCCCTCACAAGGCTTTAAAACAGATAACAAATGAGAAATTATACATCATATTACTTCTTTTATTTTTACTTTTATTTTATGAAAAATAGAAACGGGGTTTTATGCTAATTTCTTTAGCTTGATATAATAAATAACAAATATATAAAATCCCGTCATTATGGCGGGATTTTCTTTTTTAAACAAATGATATGAATAAGAGAGTAACTATTCAAGGTGTAGCAGGCTGTTTCCATGATGCTGCCGCAAGGGAATATTTCACGGGTGAAGAGATAGAAACTATTCCATGCGAAACCTTTAATGATATGTTCGACACACTACGCTACGATGCTTCACTAGTGGGGACACTTGCTATTGAGAACACCATAGCAGGTAGTCTTTTGCAGAATCATGAGCTATTGCGCCAGAGCAACCTAACCGTGATAGGTGAATACAAAATGCATATTGCACATGTACTAGCAGCACTTCCAGGTGAACAGATTAGTGATTTGACTGAGGTAAACTCACACCCAATGGCATTGATGCAATGTGAGCAATTTATTCTACGTCACCCAAACTTAAAGATGGTTGAAGCTAATGACACAGCAGGTAGCGCACTAAATATTGCCGAAAAACAACTAAAGGGACATGGTGCAATATGTGGCAAATATGCAGCTGAACTATATGGCTTGAATGTTTTACAGGAGAATATCCAAACCAACAAACGTAACTTTACACGTTTCCTACTACTTGCAGACCCATCTTACGCTGATGAACTTAAAGCTGGCAAAAAGATTAACAAAGCATCGTTAGTGTTCACCCTACCCCATACACATGGTAGTCTATCTAAGATATTAGCAATACTTTCATTCTATGATATTAACCTATCTAAGATACAATCACTGCCAATTATCGGGCGTGAATGGGAGTATCGTTTCTATATAAATGTAACCTTTGATGATTACACGCGCTACCGCCAATCGGTTGATGCTGTAAGACCACTTATTAATGATTTTAAAATACTTGGAGAATATGAAGAATGTAATTTCAAACCTTAACATAACACCTGCTAATCGTATTAGTGATGTTAGCGAATACTACTTTTCAAAGAAGTTACGCGAGATAGCTGAACTAAATGCTAAAGGTGCAAATATAATATCACTAGGGATAGGTGGCCCTGATCGCCCACCACATAGTGAAGTTATAGAAACTCTTTGCTCTGAGAGCCAAAAGGGTAACACTCACGGCTATCAAGCATACGTCGGACTACCTGAGTTACGCAAAGCGTTTGCAGCGTGGTACATGAAACATTTCAATGTTGAGCTTGATGCCAACCGCGAAATACAACCGCTGATTGGCTCAAAGGAGGGTATCCTGCACGTAACCTTAGCATTTATCAACCCTGGTGATGGTGTGTTAGTACCTAACCCTGGCTATCCTACCTACTCATCAGTAAGCAAACTGGCTGAGGCTGAGATTTTCAATTACAACCTAACCGAAGATAGCAACTGGGAACCTAACTTTGAAGAGTTGGAGAAATTACCACTTGATAAGATTAAACTAATGTGGGTAAACTATCCACACATGCCTACTGGTCATGCAGCATCCAAGGAGTTATTTGCTAAGATTATCACATTCGGTCGTAAACACAATATTATTATTGTCAATGACAATCCATATAGTTTTATCCTAAATGATAAGCCTATGAGCATCCTTGAAACGGAGGGCGCGCGCGAAATAGCTATCGAAATGAACTCACTTAGTAAGTCTCACAATATGGCAGGATGGCGTATAGGTATGTTAGCATCCAACCCACAATTTATTGAGTGGATATTAAAGGTGAAATCAAATATTGACTCAGGACAATTTAAGCCAATGATGTTAGCCGCTTGTAAAGCATTAGAGTGTGATGACAACTGGTATTCTGAACTGAATGCAGTTTACGCCTCTCGTCGCTTAATTGCTGAACAGATTATGGAAACACTAGGTTGCACATTTGATTCATCACAGAAAGGGTTATTCCTATGGGGACGCGTTCCAGCCGAGGCTGTGGATGCAGCAACCCTAGCAGACCGTGTACTCTATGAGGCAAATGTATTTATTACACCAGGATTTATATTCGGTAGCAATGGTGACAAATATATAAGAATATCACTTTGCGCAACCGAAGATAACATGAAAATAGCATTAGAAAGAATTAAAAACATAACAAAATAATTTTCAAACAAAAAGAATTATGAAAGATTTACAACCACTAAGTTTAGATGGTATTGATTTAGCAAAACCAATTATCATTGCAGGACCATGTAGTGCTGAGAGTGAAGAACAAGTAATGGCAGCAGCCACTGAACTAGCTAGCAACGGAATTAAGATCTTCCGTGCAGGTATCTGGAAACCACGTACTAAACCAGGCGGTTTCGAGGGGATTGGCAAAGAGGGTTTAGCATGGCTTAAACGCGTGAAAGCGGAAACTGGTATGTACGTAGGTACTGAGGTTGCTACACGTGAACATGTCGAACAAGCCATAGAAGCTAAGATTGATATCCTTTGGATTGGCGCACGTACATCAGCTAACCCATTCGCTATGCAGGAGCTAGCTAACGCTATGCAGGGACATGACGAACTAATCGTTCTAGTTAAGAACCCAGTTAATCCTGACTTAGAGTTATGGATTGGTGCAATGGAGCGTCTATACAATGCAGGAATACGCAAATTAGGTGCAATCCACCGCGGATTCAGCATCTATGGCAAACATCTATACCGTAACATGCCACAATGGCACATACCTATCGAGTTACGTCGTCGCCTTCATAACCTTCCTATCCTTTGTGATCCGTCACATATTGGTGGAAAACGTGAATTAGTTGCTCCTATCTCACAACAAGCTATGGATATGGGATTTGATGGTCTTATTATCGAATCACACTGTAACCCTGATTGCGCTCTTTCTGATAATGCACAACAAGTTACTCCTGAAGTTCTTAACTTTATCTTAAAAACATTGGTAGTACGTGAAGCTAAACAGAATACTGAAAATCTAGCTATCCTACGTCAACAAATTGACCAACTAGATACAGACCTAATAGATGTATTAAATAAACGTATGCGTGTTTCACGTGAGATTGGTCAATACAAGAAGGAGCATAAGATGCCTGTACTTCAAGCGGGTCGTTATGATGATATCCTACGTTCACGTATCCAACAAGCTGTTGATATGGGAATGAGCGGTGACTTTATGAAGGAGGTATTACAAGCAATTCACGAAGAGTCAGTTAGACAACAGATAGAAGTCCTAAACAACCGCGCCGACTAATTCTTTTAGCGTGAATAGCAAGGCATTTTTACTCCTTCCCTCGCGCTTTAAATCCTCACGTACTTGATGTACGCTGCGGTTGAAAGCACTCACGAAGAAGTAAAACTACTCTTGCTCTTCACACTAAAAATCCACACCAAACGATTTTTAATAATATAGAAGATGAAAATTTTAATATTAGGTGCTGGCAAGATGGGTACTTTTTTCTCAGATATTCTGAGTTTTAAACATGAAGTAGCCATATTTGATACAGATTTAAAACGCTTACGTTTCACATTTAACACTGAACGTTTCGCACAACTTGAGCAGATACAGGAGTTTGCTCCTGAGTTGGTAATTAATGCAGCAACAGTAAAATATACTATCGAGGCATTTAATCGTGTAATTCCATATCTACCTAAGAATTGTATTCTTTCAGATATTGCATCGGTAAAGACTGGATTGCCTGAGTTTTACGCTACTTGTGAACATCCTTTTGTTAGTACTCACCCTATGTTTGGTCCTACCTTTGCATCACTTAGTAACTTATCTAGTGAGAATGCGATAATAATCTCTGAGAGTGACCATCTAGGTAAAGTATTTTTCAAAGACCTTTACCAAGAACTTCACCTAAACATTCGTGAATACAGTTTTGAGGAGCATGACAAGACGATAGCATTCTCGCTATCTATCCCATTTGCCTCGTCACTAGTATTTGGTAGTGTTATGGAGCATCAGGAAGCACCTGGGACAACCTTTAAACGCCACATGGCTATTGCACAAGGTTTGATGTCTGAAGATGACTACCTACTATCTGAGATTCTGTTTAACCCTAACACCCCTGAACAGCTAAAACTTATTCAGGAACAGTTAAGCATCCTACAAGATATAGTTAGCCGTCGTGACAGCAACGATATGAAAGCATATCTTGAAAAGGTAAGAGAGAATCTAAAATAAATCTCGGAAGAAACCACACAATAAGAATGGCAAGAACGGAACTACATATTTTCGCTCTTGCCATTCTTATTTTTTATAAGCAACAATAACACCATTAACATATATTAACCATCTTCAATTTGTTAATCATTATAAATAATCTAAATTTGAAAATTATACCTTTTAAGATTGCCATATATGAATAAACTAGCATTTATTTTCATAACACTACTACTGAATACATTAAGTATATCAGCTCTAACCATTGAGGAGTGTTACACCTTAGCCCATGACAACTATCCTGACATTAAACGTTATGAGCTACTGGAGCGCGCTGAACAATATAATATCAGCAATGCACAAAAAAATTGGTTACCACAGATTAACCTTTCTGCCAAAGCCTCATATCAGAGTGATGTTACTGAACTTCCACTGGAGAGTATAACAGATATTTTTCCCAACTTCGTTATACCTGAAATAAGCAAAGACCAATATATGGTAAAAGCTGAAATTACTCAAAACGTTTGGGATGGAGGTCGCACCTCTGCCAATAAACAGCTAATCCAATCTGAAACTAATCTCAATAAAGCCCAATTAACGACTGAGTTATATCAACTAAATAGTCGCATTAATCAATTATATTTCAGTTGTCTGCTTCAGGCTGAACATTTAAAACAAAACCAATTACTACAAGAAGAATTTAACAATAACATCCAACATATCAATAGCTTAATCAATAATGGGCTAGCTAACAGCACAGACCTTGAAGAGTTAGAGGTTGAACTCTTACAAGTACAACAACGTGAGATAGATATCCGCGCATCATGGACAGCATACAAACAGATGTTATCAATGCTAATAGGGGCAGAAATCACCGATGAAACCGTGCTAATTACCCCATCAACCATCCAACAATTAAATAGTGAGATTAAACGCCCTGAGTTAGAGTCCTTCGATGCTCAACAAACCTTACTCACTGCACAAGAGAAACTACTCAACACTAATACTCGCCCCAATATCGGCTTATACGCTAGCACAGGTTACGGACGACCAGCATTAGATATGTTAGATAATGACTTCAAAGGGTTTTATCTAGTTGGAGCATCAATTTCATGGAATATTGGCGATTTATATCGTTTAAAAAACAACCGAAGTCTAATCAATAACAATCGCAACTTAATTGACATCCAACGTGAGAGTTTCCTATTCAACACCAACCTTAATCTAATCTCGGAGCAATCCAACGTGAAAAGGATAAAATCTCTGATGGAATCGGACAGAAAAATAGTTACACTACGTGGTAAGATAAAAGCCGCCACCCAGAACAGAGTTGACAATGGAACAGCATCTGTAACAGATTTAATATCTGATATCAATGCTGAAAACCTAGCACACCAACAGCTAACGACACGGCAGATAGAACTACTCTCAGTAATCTATTCATACATTTACACAACCAACAACAAATAATAATAGCTATGAAAAACACACTTTATACCATTGCACTAATAGCTTTAGCGACATCCTGCACCAACAGTAATAATCAGTGGGACGCAACAGGAACATTTGAGGCAACTGAGATATTAGTTTCAGCTGAATCTAATGGACGCATACTATCATTAAATATCGATGAGGGTGACAAAATTTCAGCAGGAACAAACATCGGAGCTATTGATAGCATGCAGATTTACCTTAAAACACAGCAGCTAACAGCCACACTTAAAGCCACAGATATACGCAAACCAGATATCCATAAACAGATAGGTGTATTAAAACAACAACTATCAACAGCCCAAATGGAGTTAGAGCGCGCCAAACGCCTATTTGAAGCCAATGCAGGAAATAAGAAACATGTTGATGACCTCGAAAACCAAATCAAGCTCCTTAATAGTCAAATTTCAGCCCAATACTCAACCCTATCCAAAACCTACAAAAGTACCGATGCTGAGATTGAGTCACTACAATATCAACTAATCCAAGCATACGACCTATTATATAAATGCCAAATAACTAATCCACGCACAGGCACAATATTAAATAAATACGCTGAAATGGGCGAAATGGCAACCATTGGCAAACCTTTATATAAGATTGCTGACCTTGAAATAATGGACTTACGTGCATATATCACCACAGACCAACTATCTAAAGTTAAGCTAGGTGACATAGTACATGTATTTTCAGACCAAGGAAATGAATACTCAGGCAAAATAACATGGATATCCGAAAAGGGTGAATTTACCCCCAAAGGTATCTTAACTAAGGATGAACGCGCTAACCAAGTTTT
Source organism: Bacteroidales bacterium (assembly GCA_044433325.1). GTDB lineage: Bacteria > Bacteroidota > Bacteroidia > Bacteroidales > Muribaculaceae > HGM05232. The sequence goes on along the minus strand of JAWXTT010000089.1, from coordinate 1,665 downwards.
TGCTATCAAGGTATCAGTTAAGAATGATGGCTACCTAAAGATAGGACAATATGGTGAAATAAAACTACGATGAAACCGCTACAAGTCAAAAATATAAGCAAGAGTTACGGAGCAGTTAACGCCCTAGAGAATATCAGTTTTTCAGTTGATAAGGGGCAAATATTTGGACTTATAGCTCCAGATGGTTCAGGCAAGACTACCCTACTTCGCATCCTTACCACCTTAATACTAGCGGACAGTGGTAGCGCAACAGTATGCGGCTATGATATCATCAAGGATTACAAGCATATACGCCGCATCACAGGTTACATGCCAGGGCAATTCTCGCTATACCCAGACTTGACAGTTGAGGAGAATCTCCAATTCTTCGCAACCCTATTCAATACCACCATAACAGCCAATTACGATATTATAGCAGATATCTACACACAGATAGCACCATTTAAGAATCGTCCAGCAGGTAAACTTTCAGGTGGTATGAAACAGAAACTTGCCCTATGTTGCGCCCTAATTCATCGCCCCAAGATACTATTTCTGGATGAACCCACCACAGGTGTTGACCCCATTTCACGCATTGATTTCTGGAATATGTTACATCGTCTTAAAGGTGAAGGGATAACCATAGTGGTATCAACACCATATATGGACGAAGCTGAACGTTGCGACCGCATACTCCTAATGCGCGAAGGGAAAATTCTAGCTAACGACACCCCCTACGGAATCCGTTCATCCTACCGAAATAAACTTTATAGCGTACATGGAACTTCTATGTATCCATTACTGCAACAGATACGGCAATGGAGCGATACACTCAGCTGTTACTCCTTTGGTGATAGTCACCATCTAGCCACTAACCACGCTAGCGATATCACCCAACTACACCACCAGCTACAACTAGCTGGATTTAATGATGTTACCATCAGTGTGATTGATCCCACAATCGAAGATTGTTTTATGACCCTGACCCAATAATAATTATGAAAGTTATAGAAGTACATAATCTAACTAAGCAATTCGGAGCGTTCACAGCTGTTAACGCCATCTCCTTTGATGTGCATCGAGGCGAGATATTCGGGTTCTTAGGAGCAAACGGAGCAGGTAAAACCACCGCCATGCGTATGTTATGCGGTCTATCACGCCCCAGCTCAGGTTCAGCATTAGTAGCAGGCTATGACATCACACAAGAATCTGAAAAGGTCAAGAGCAAGATAGGCTACATGAGCCAACGATTCTCACTCTACTCTGACTTAACAGTACGCGAAAACATCCGATTATTCGGTGGAATTTACGGCTTATCACCCCGTGAGATAGCCACTAAAACTGACCAACTAATCAACACCCTATCACTTCATGAAGTAAAAGATACCCTAGTCAGCTCACTACCGTTAGGATGGAAACAGAAACTAGCCTTTTCGGTAGCCATACTACATGACCCCACCATAGTATTCCTTGACGAGCCAACAGGGGGAGTTGACCCCATTACACGCCGTCAATTCTGGGAGATGATATACCAAGCCGCAGAGCGTGGGATAACCATCTTTGTAACCACACACTATATGGACGAAGCGGAATATTGCGACCGCATATCCATAATGGTAGATGGCTCAATCCAAGCCATAGGCACACCACAAGAGCTGAAAGCCACATACAACACCCACAGCATAG
>JAWXTT010000088.1:0-8960 GCA_044433325.1 Bacteroidales bacterium | reverse complement strand
TGTCCTTTTGGGGGTAATATCAGCATTAGTAGCGCAAGGGTACAAACCAGAGATTAGTGCCGTAGTAGGTGTATATATCCATGGTTACGCAGGAGAATTAGCCGCTAAGAGTGAGGGGGATTATGGAGTATTAGCCTCAGATATAATTAATAACTTAGGGAAAGGAATCAATAATATAATGAACGCATAGGGGATAGTTCCCCCCATATAAATAAAATTGCATTTATGAAACGATTAATCTTACTAATAGTAGCAGCAGTCATCTGTCCTAGCCAATTAATGCTAGCACAACAATCACAAAGACTAACGGCAGATAAACATAATGAATATGGATTAGTATATTCATTACCAATAACACATCTAACGATAACAGTTACAGCCGAAAAGACTACATATAAAGCTGGTGAATATTATAAATATGCTCAGATGTATCTGAAAAATAGCAATGCAATAGCCTCTGATTCGCAGCATTGGGATATAATAGATCTGAATATTCAATCTTACGGAACTCCTGATACTCAGAATCAATATTTAATGCAATTCCGTTCAGGAACAATCCCATTTTTAATGCTTAATGATAATGGATTGCCATTATCATTAAATATAGAAGAAACTCAAGAGAGTCAATCTAGTAATAATGCTAGAAATGAAAGTTACGTAATTAATGAGAATAAACCTCAAAGCGTAAATGCAACCTTAACATCCCAATCTGGTGAGTTTCTGGTAAGTGAATCATCAGCTAAACGTGCCGAGATAGCCGCTAAACAGATATATAAGATACGTGAAAGCCGCACTAATCTAATAATAGGTGAGGCAGATCAGATGCCCCCTGATGGTGAGGCGATGAAATTAATGCTAAAAGCGTTAGATGAGCAGGAAGCAGCTCTTTTATCCCTATTTCTAGGGGAGGTTACAACCGAAGTTACCACTCAGACATTTAATTATACGCCAACACCTAATATCAATAGAGAGGTGATATTCCGCTTATCAGACTTCAATGGAGTTGTGGATAAGAACGATTTAAGTGGTGCCCCTGTATATCTGGATCTTACTAATATAGTACAAGCTGAATTACCTGTGGATGATAATGGTGTAACTAAATCTATTCCTAAAGGTGCAGTAATGTATAAAATACCAGGAGAGGGCGAAGTGCAAATCAGTTATGATGGTGCGGTTTTATTCTCTAAGAAGTTTGAGATTGCGCAATTTGGTGTTGATTTTGGGTTGAATCAGCAATCTTTACAGATAAAAAACAGCCTGCATACGTCATCTTCAACCCACATAGCGGTTCAATTAAGGAGCTAGGTTCCATTACCAAGTAGAGTAAAGCAACCATATAGGGTAATATTTTTTACTAAAAGCATAATTGGCATCAATTTAATTAATATCTTTGCAGCTAATTTTTAGAATTGATACTATAAGGGGAGTTCTAAAAACTGACCTTTAAGAGAATAACAAACAATGGGAAAACGGCAACTGTTTCATCAGTCTTTAAGAGATATTTTGGCTACTTTTTCACCTTTTTATCTTCACATAGTTCGCTATGCTCAGATAAAGGCGGCAAAAAATTAGCTCAAAATCTCATCTTAAATATTGATAAATCAGTTTTTTGAGTTCCCCTTAATTGACTACATCAATTTAACGCTAAACACCACAAAGGTAATATGTCAAAGAACTTAGTAATAGTTGAGTCTCCTGCGAAAGCCAAGACTATTGAGAAATTTTTAGGGAAAGATTTCACAGTAATGTCTAGCTTTGGTCATATCAGGGATTTAAAGAAGAAAGCATTTAGTATTGAAATAGAGAATGGCTACGCCCCAATATATGAAATACCATCAGATAAGAAAGAGTTAGTAAAACAACTTAAAAAAGCAGCTAAAGAGAGTGAAATCGTTTGGTTAGCATCCGATGAGGACCGTGAGGGGGAAGCAATCGCATGGCACTTATATGAAGTATTAGGACTTAATAAGGATAATACTAAGCGTATTGTATTCCATGAAATTACTAAGAATGCAATTCTAAAGGCAATAGAGTCGCCGCGCGAAATAGATATAGACCGCGTTGATGCACAACAGGCTAGACGTATTTTAGATAGAATAGTAGGTTTTGAGCTATCACCAGTGCTATGGAAAAAAATTAAGCCTGCACTATCAGCAGGACGTGTACAGAGTGTTGCAGTGCGTTTAATAGTTGATCGTGAGAATGAGATTAAACGATTCATAGCAGAGCAATATTACCGTGTAGTAGGGGAGTTCCGTAATAGCAATGGCAATCTGATTAAAGGTGAGTTAAACCAACGTATCAGTAGCCAAGAGTCAGCCAAGGAGTTATTAGAGGCATGCAAACAGGGGGCATTTAATGTATCAGCTGTAAATGTTAAGCCTGCTAAGAAATCACCAGCAGCACCATTTACAACTTCAACTTTACAACAAGAGGCATCACGTAAGTTAGGCTTTACAGTAGCTCAAACCATGATGGTAGCCCAAAAATTATATGAATTAGGGCATATAACCTATATGCGTACCGACTCGGTTACATTATCATCATTAGCAATAGGCACTATCAGTGATGAGATCGTAAATAGTATGGGACAAGAATATTTAAAGGTTAGACAATATCAGAACAAGTCAAAAGGGGCGCAAGAGGCGCATGAGGCTATCCGTCCAACATATATAGATAAACATGATGTGCCAGGCACCGCCCAAGAGAAACGCCTATACTCACTAATCTGGAAGCGCACAATAGCATCACAGATGAGTGACGCACAACTTGAGAAAACTACCATAGATATAACAATCCCTAACCGTACTGAAAAATTCGTTGCTATGGGTGAAGTTATCAAATTTGATGGGTTCCTACGTGTATATATCGAGTCGGTCGAGGATGAAACTGAGGCTTCACAAGATTCAACCCTATTGCCTGAAATTAAAGTAGGTGAGAGATTTAGTTACGATAGTATATCAGCGATACAACGCTTCACTCAGCAGCCAGCACGCTACTCGGAAGCATCGCTAGTAAAGAAACTGGAGGAGTTAGGTATCGGTCGTCCATCAACCTATGCACCAACCATATCTACCGTTCAAAATCGTGAGTATGTAGTTAAAGGTGAGGAGTTAGGTCAGCCACGTAACTATGAGCTATTGAAATTAGTAGCTGGCGATATTCAGCAGGAAACTAAATCTGAAACGGTAGGTAGTGAAAAGGGCAAACTGTTACCAACAGATATAGGTACAGTGGTAAACGATTTCCTAATTGAGTATTTCCCATTGATAATGGATTATAATTTCACCGCTAATGTTGAACAGCAGTTTGATGAAGTAGCTAATGGTGATATTAAGTGGAATCAAGTAATCGGGAAATTCTATGATATATTCCATCCTGATGTTGACAAAACTTCAAACCTACGTCTTGAACGTAAAGTCGGAGAGCGCATCTTAGGCATTGACCCAAAAAGTGGTAAGGAGATATCTGTTAAGATAGGTCGTTTCGGTCCACTAGTACAACTAGGTAGTACTGATACTGAGGAGAAACCACAATTTGCATCGCTACAAAAGGGGCAATCTGTTTCTACCATAACCCTTGAGGAGGCTATCAAGCTATTTGACCTACCACGTACAGTAGGTGAATTTGAGGGGGCAGATGTAGTAATTGCAGTTGGTCGTTTTGGTCCATATATTAAGCACGCCTCTAAATTCGTATCTATACCTAAAGATTACTCGCCACAGAGTATTACCCTTGAGGAGTCAATAGCATTAATTGAGGCTAAACGCGTTGCTGAGGCTAACCGCGTAGTTCGCAAATTTGATAGCAACCCAGACCTAGAGATATTAAATGGTCGTTACGGAGTTTATATAGCATATAAAAAGAGCAACTACAAAATCCCTAAAGGGGTAGAGGGTGCAACTCTTAGTGAGGAGGAGTGCATGGAGATAATAGCCAAAGAGGATGCTTCACCGAAAAAAACACGTCGCAAAGTAGCAGCTACCAAGAGTACAACTAAAGCTGCTCCCAAAAAGAGAGCAACTGCCAAAAAAACCACTAGTAAGACTACTAAAGAGTAGTAGAGGGGACTTCTAATAATCGAATAAAACCAATTATTAGAAGTCCTCTAGATTTATTTTCAGTGCGTGGAGGTGTTATCGCACTTGATTTTTTTGCTATTCTTAGCGAACCTTTCTTCTTTTTGGATGTTTAGTATAAATGGAAATTATTTTATTTATATTTGCGTTGATTCTCACATCGTGTGGAGGGTCTATTGCACAATCAAATTCAGCGACTATGAATATGTTAACTGATCAAGAGAGATACGTTATTGAGGTTAAGGGTACAGAAGCTCCATTCTCAGGAATCTATAATGATTTAGATGCTAATGGTACTTATATATGTAAGCGGTGTGATGCACCATTATACAACTCTACCGATAAGTTTAATTCGGGTTGTGGTTGGCCATCTTTTGATGATGAGATTGAGGGTAGTATAACGCGCTCGGTTGATGAAGATGGTAGTCGTACTGAGATTACTTGTACCGCATGTGGTGCTCATTTGGGTCATGTTTTTGAGGGAGAGGGGTTCACGGACAAGAATGTTAGACATTGTGTAAACTCAGTATCGCTAAACTTTATCCCAGAAGTGGAATTTGAGGAGGCTATCTTTGCAGGTGGATGTTTCTGGGGTGTCGAACACCTTTTGCAACAACAAGAGGGTGTAGTAAGTGTCGAATCAGGTTATACAGGAGGGTGGAGCATAAATCCTACATATCAGGAGATTTTAACACATACTTCAGGACATGCTGAAGCTGTTAAAGTGGTATATGATCCTACGAAATTAGATTATGAAACATTGGCTAAACTATTCTTTGAGATACATGATCCAACACAATTGAATAGACAGGGACCAGATATCGGTACGCAGTATCGCTCGCAGATTTTTTATAAATCGGATGAACAGAGGGGAATCGCTGAACGGTTAATTGAAACACTTAAAGGTAAAGGTTTAAATGTTGTGACTAAAGTTACAGAAGCTAGCAAATTCTATCCTGCTGAGGAGTATCACCAAGATTATTATAAAAATAAAGGGAGTCAACCATATTGCCATGCATACGTTAAACGCTTCTAGGATTATTTGACCCAGTTGTTGCGGTCTAATGTGCGGTAGCTGATAGCTTCCATAATATGTGGCAATTGAATAGTTTCGGAATTATCTAGATCTGCTATGGTACGTGATACCTTGAGTATGCGATCATATGCTCGGGCTGAGATATTCATACGTGTCATAGCCTCTTTAAGTCGTTCTAATCCTTTCTGGTCGGGGCGTGCATATTGTTGTAACAGTTTTGAACTCATTTGTGCGTTGCAATGTGTCCCATCGGTATCTTTGAAACGCTCCTGTTGGATTAATCGTGCTTGTATAATTCTATTCTTTATTTGCGCGCTACTCTCACTTGGTTTTACTGATGAAATATCATCAAAGGATACGGGTGAAATCTCGATTTGTAAATCAATACGATCCAATAGTGGACCTGATATGCGATTTAGATATTTATGTATAGCTCCTGAGGTGCAGATACACTCTTTAGTGGGGTGAGTGTAATAACCGCATGGGCATGGGTTCATTGACGCTACTAACATAAAGGATGCAGGGTAATTTACACTGTATTTGACGCGTGATACATTAATATTTCTATCCTCAAGAGGTTGACGTAATACCTCAAGGACTTGACGACTAAACTCAGGAAATTCATCTAGGAATAGTATTCCGTTATGTGCTAGGCTAATCTCACCTGGAGATGGGTTACTGCCTCCGCCAACTAATGCTACTGGTGATATGGTATGATGTGGCGCGCGAAAAGGACGTTTGGTAAGTAGTGTAGCTCCACGCACTAAACCTCCTGCTACTGAGTGTATCTTAGTGGTTTCTAACGCTTCAGCTATGCTTAGTGGTGGTAATATGGATGGCAGACGTTTAGCCATCATAGATTTGCCTGACCCTGGAGGACCTATCATAAGTATATTATGACCACCTGCTGAAGCTACCTCAAAGGCACGTTTAACGCTATCTTGCCCCTTTACTTCACTAAAATCAAAATCGAATTGGTTATTCCCATCGTTAAATAACTGCTCTAAATCAACGGTGGTGGGTGTTAATGATTTCTCGTCACTAAAGAAACGGATTACTTCGCGTATATTATTAACACCATACACATCTATATCGCTGACTATTGCCGCTTCGGCTACATTCATTGCGGGGATAATTATCCCTTTATATCCCTGTTCAGCAGCTTTTAGAGCCATTGGCAATACTCCTTTGATGGGAAGTATGGTTCCATCTAAGGATAATTCGCCCATAATAATGTAATCCCCAATTCTATCATGCGGAATTTTACCATCAGCAGCCATAACTCCTATTGCCAGTGGTAGGTCGTAGGCTGCTCCCTCCTTCTTGACATCGGCAGGTGACATATTAATGATTACGCGACGACGTGGGAAAGAGAACTCACTCTCTTTAAGTGCTGAAACGATACGTTGGTAGCTCTCCTTTACGGCAGTATCAGGCAATCCAACTATAAAGAATTGAACCCCCTTATCAACAGATACTTCAATAGTGACTATTAAAGCATCTATCCCTTGAACTGCAGCACCGTAAATCTTAATTAGCATACCTACTCTGTTATTTCAAATATTTATCTAATGTGGAGCTAACTCCGTTAAGTTCAGACCCTCGGTATATAATATCACCAACAGAATCTGTTACTAGATACATAGGTGTTTGGGTAATACCTACGCGCTTTAATACTCTATTATATTCACCTCCTATTGCTTGTAGATTAGTCCATGGTACAGTATCACGATTAATAACGCGTTCCCATTTCATATTATCCTGAATCAGTGAGATATCTGTCATTTGTAAATCTTTACCCTTATGCCAATTAAGCATAGATACTAATGTGTTAATCCTTCGGCTCTGTCCAACAGTATCATCACCCCAGAAATAGATTACTGAATAACCTTTTCCTCCATTGGTTGCATCAAATTCATATACTTTCTCTTTAGGGGCAAGCATTATGAATTTGTCAAGATTAGTAGCAATAGTATCCTTAATAGAGTCGCTGACAACTACTCTGTGCATATCGTTTAGATAATACTCAGTTATATTGTCTGGTTTAGCATTGGTATCTATTAGATTTAATAATGAGTCTATTAGTTGTTGGTTGTTAATATCTGAGAATTTGCTATATAACAGCATAGTAGATGCCATATTGCTCCTATTGCTACCTATAAAATTAATAATCTCAGCATCAATTTGCGCTCGATCCTTTGATTTAAATAGCTCCTTGTGCTTATTTATAAATGAGAAGTAGCTATCATTAATCTTGTTGCCACTTACCTGTATTGTGCTTTTATCTCTGAAATCTCCTGTGACCTCTACTCTTTCGCCATTACGGACAATCGCTTGGGTAATATTCTCAGCTGTTTGTGTTATAATATTAACTATAGTATATTCTGATGATACCCCTTGAAAAGAAAATTCACCATTGATAGCTGGTAGCCATGTGTAATTAATATTGTCATCAGTAAGATATAGGAGACGGATATTCTGTGTTCCCATATTGTCAACTTTGGCATCTATTGTGAATTTTTCATCTCCACATGAGCTTAATGTTAGTAGTAATGTACAGGTTAATGTTATGATATATATATAATTCTTCATCCCCAGTTATTAAAAATTAGTTTACACAAATATACATGAACTTTTTTAAAGAAATTATTATCCAAGTCATAAAATTCAATTTTTAGAAGTCCATTATATAAAAAAACGAATTTTAGTATATTATTTATAAAAAATGATTACCTTTGGCGGCAGTATTGTATGATGTCTAACCTATTGTTTTGATATATCCAATACAATTATTCTCTGAATACGAGAAACTCCGAATGAGAATAGAAAAGCCAAAATATTCGTGTAAGTACCTAGTAATAAGCATTCTTGCTAATTATTTAGGAGTGAGAGTTATGGCTTATAATCGAAACTTTATTTAATAATGGTAGTAGATAGGCTACAATTAGACCCTAATGTAAGTGTCTGGTTTGCAATGCGAGCTACGTGTAAACGTGAAAAAAAAGCACAAGACTTTCTAAAAAAGGAGGGAATTAAGTCATTTATCCCAATGTGCAAAAAGGTATTGGTTAAAGGTGGGCGCAAACAATATATATTAACTCCTGCCGCTAGTAATTTGATATTCGTTTATATTAGTCCATTAACCATAAAAAATATAAAGCAAAGAATCCCATATCTTCAATATCAATACGAAATAAAAGAGAAGCTCTCCTTTCCAATAATTGTTCCAACTGAACAGATGGAGAACTTTATTAAGTTATATGAAACAGTCGATATTGAGGAACTAACATTTCTTGATCCTAATAATCCTAATCTTAAAGAGGGTAAAAGAGTACGCATCCACAGTAATGGTGGTGTGCTAGATGGTATTGAGGGTAAATTAGTCAAAATCGAAGGGAAACGCAATAGACAATTATCAGTATCGATAGATGGTTTTGTAGTAGTAGCTACTGCAATCAATATCGATTTAGTTGAAATTCTATAAGGTAGATAAGTTCTTTAGGTGAGATAACCATCTCAATATAAAACAATAGATGAAAGGGATAGTATTGGCTGGGGGGTCGGGTACGCGTTTGTATCCGATAACTAAGGGGGTTAGCAAGCAGTTGTTGCCTATTTATGATAAGCCTATGGTTTATTATCCTATTTCGGTTCTTTTGTTGGCTGGTATTCGTGAGATTTTGATAATCTCTACACCTGATGATTTGCCCTGTTTCCGTCGCTTGTTGGGTGATGGCTCAGATTTTGGGGTGACGCTAGAGTATGCTGAGCAACCTTCGCCAGATGGATTGGCTCAAGCATTTATTATTGGAGAGGATTTTATCGGTGATGATTCGGTTTGCTTG
>JAWXTT010000087.1:0-9241 GCA_044433325.1 Bacteroidales bacterium | reverse complement strand
CAAAATGTGAGCGTAGCGGTGCCTACGGTGCATTTTGTAAAATGCGAAGATGAAGTATCAAAATAGAAAAGCGTTAAAATTCAATTTTTAGAAGTCCCCACTAATCAGTCCAATCCCTACTATTGCTTATAATCACGTAATATTCCTTGTAGTTTCTGTCTTGCAAAGAATATGCGGCTTTTAACCGTTCCTAATGGAAGATGCATTTGGTCTGCAATCTCATTATATTTATAGCCTGCTACATGCATAGTGAATGGAATACGATATTCATCAGAGAAACGATTAATAACACGGCTAATCTCCTTCTCGTTAAATGAGCCTTCAGGTGAGCTAAATCCAGATTCTTGTGGTAGGTTAAGGTGATATAAATCTTCAGTTTTATCAACGATAGTTTGGCTCCGTACCACACGGCGATAATTGTTGATAAATATATTTCTCATAATGGTAAATACCCATCCTTTGAAATTGACATTATCGATATATTTTTCTTCGTTATCTAATACTTTGAGTGTGGTGTCTTGAAGTAAATCTTTAGCCTCCTCCTTGTCAGAAGTTAGTATAAACGCGAAGTTCATCATATTGTCTTGTAATTTGAGAAGTCTCTCTTTGAAATTAAGTGTTTTCATAAATTGTCGATTTTTATGGAATTAATAGTATAGGTGTTAAATCATAAGAGTTATATTAATTAATTTATAAATTGTAGGTGATTAATGATTTTTTTTCATTAACTTGCATACAATTGAAAACTTTTATCTAAACATTAGCTAACATCAAATTGTTTGCTAGATTTGTGTTAATAGATAGGGTGTAACACTTAAATACTTATTTGATAATGAATTGGGAAATTATTATTTTTGTAATTGGATTGATATTATTGCTATCAGAGGTAGTGCTTTTCCCTGGATTAGGGGTAGCTGCACTATTGGGAGTAGCTTGTCTAGGGGTAGCTTTGATGGGTTGGTTGGCTGAAACAGCTGGTATAGATGTAGGTCATATTTTCTCAGGAAATATGGATATGGAATTTATGCTAATAATTTTAGGGATTCTGGTATTCCTCACTGTTTTCTTTTTCCTTGCTTACCGTATAGGGAAGAAGGGGCTGATGAAACGTGCGGCATTGGAACGTGAACAGAGTGTTGAGGATGGATATATAGGTGTGCCTACCGACTTGGCTAAATATATTGGACAAGATGCTAAGAGCATAACAGACCTACGCCCATCAGGTAAGATTAATATTGATGGTGAGATATTAGATGCAGTATCGCTAGCAGGTTTTGTTAGTGTAGGAGCATCACTAAAGGTTGTAAAATATGAAAACTCACAACTATACGTAATAGTTGCTGAGGATTAGAACAAGGTATGTTAGATAGATCGGTTGCTCCTATGGTTAAGGATTTCACAGATGTGGATATTATTAAACCAACCCAGTGGAGCTTGGAAAATGGTATAAAGGTAAAGGAATTTAATTGCGCTAGCGAAGAGGTAGTACGTATAGATTTTATATTCCGAGGGGGAATGTTACAACAGGGGCAGCCAATGCTGTTGCCAATGTTGTTGAGCATGTTGTCACAGGGTACACGTAATTATAGCAGTGCTGATATTGCTGAGTGCTTTGACTATTGCGGTGCATGGATTGATACTAATATGTATGATAATTATTCGGTAGTTACGGTATATTGCATTAATCGTTGTCTGGATAAGGTATTGCCTGTGATTGAGGAGATGATTAAGTATCCGACTTTCCCTAGTGAAGAGTTTAAAGTTGTCAAATCTCAGACACTAAGCCTATTACGTACTAATCATGAACGTGTTAGCTATTTAGCTATGCGAGGGTTTAATCGTGCGTTCTTTGGTGATAGTCACCCCCTAGGCAAAGAAGGAACAATTAGCGGATTGCGTAAGATTAATGTTGAGGAGTTAAGTGGTTTACATAAAGCTATTTTCACTTCGGATGGAGCTTTGATACAGATTGCAGGGTGCGTTACTGATGATGTGCGTGAATTGATTACTAACTATTTCAGTAATAGTTGGGGAGGTTCAGCTGTTGATATAAGTACTGTGGATAAAACTCCGAGTAGAAAACGGTTGAATATCTGTAATAAGAGTAATGCAGTACAGTCAGCTGTGATAATGGGGATGGAAACTATTAATAGAGATAACCCTGATTATCTGACAATGAGGGTGTTGATAACAGCCTTAGGTGGGTATTTCGGTAGTAGGTTAATGAGTAATATCCGTGAAGATAAGGGTTATACCTATGGGATTCATGGGCACCTGTTAGGTAAGTCGGATATGGCATATATGATAATCTCTAGTGAGTGTGATACATCCTATACATATCCATTGATTCAGGAGTGTATCAAGGAGATTGAACGTTTAAAGGTGGAGCTAATTGCGGATGAGGAGTTGAAATTGGTTAAGTCTTATATGTTAAGTAATTTGGCTAAAATCTCAGATTCACCATTCAGTATTTCAGATTATTATTTAACAGCTTATTGTAATAATATTCCTAAAGAGTATTTTAACAACCAAGTAGCTGTAATAAAGAATATTACCCCTGAAGAATTATTGGAGGTGGCAAAAAAATATCTTAATATTGAGCAGTTATATATAATAATAGCTGGTGATAAGATGAAGTTGCCACAAAATGAGCAGGGGATTTCTAAAAGCTGATTTATCAATATTTAAGATGAGATTTTGAGCTAATTTTTTACCTCCTTTATCTGAGCATAGCGGGCTATGTGAAGATAAAAAGGTGAAAAAGTAGTCAAAATATCGCTTAAAGATTGATGAAACGGTAACTTTTCTACCATTTATTATTTGTAAGGGTCAGTTTTTAGAACCCCCTGTTGATAAAGTGATATTTTTTTACGAAATTTGCAGAAAATAGAATATAGATATAATATTATAAAATTGATTTAATCATGACAAAGAAAAGTGCATTACAAGCAGCGCGTGCTGCATATCAGCCAAAATTGCCTGCTGCTCTATGTGGAGATGTAAAAGCAGTAGCTGGTGAAGCCACTCAATCAGTTGCTAACCAAGCTGAAATCAAGGAATTATTCCCTAATACTTATGGTTTACCAGTAGTAACATTTGAAAACGATGCTGATGCTTCAGCTAGCAAAGAGGCTATCAACCTAGGTGTTATCCTATCAGGTGGTCAAGCTCCTGGTGGTCACAACGTAATTAGTGGTTTATTTGATGGTGTTAAGAATATCAATGCTGATAGCAAGCTATATGGTTTCTTAATGGGCCCTGGTGGTTTCGTTGATCACGACTATATCGAGTTGACAGCTGAAATTATTGATGACTACCGTAATACAGGAGGTTTTGATATCATCGGTTCAGGTCGTACTAAATTAGAAACAGTAGAACAATATGACAAGGGTCTTGAAATCCTTAGAAAATTAGATATTAAAGCACTAGTAATCATCGGTGGTGATGACTCTAATACTAATGCAGCAGTTCTAGCTGAATATTACAAAGCTAAAGAAACTGGTATCCAAGTAATTGGTTGTCCTAAAACTATTGATGGTGACCTTAAAAACGATGTAATCGAAACTTCATTCGGTTTTGATACAGCTACTAAGGTTTACTCAGAAGTAATCGGTAATATTCAACGTGACTGTAACTCAGCTAAGAAATACTGGCACTTCATTAAATTAATGGGTCGTTCAGCATCTCACATCGCTCTAGAATGTGCGTTACAAGTACAACCTAATGTATGTATCGTTTCTGAAGAGGTTGAAGCTAAAAACTTAACACTAGCTGATGTAGTAAACGATATAGCACAAGTAGTTGCTAAACGTGCTGCTAAGGGTAACAACTTCGGTACAGTACTTATCCCTGAAGGTTTAATCGAATTTATCCCTGCAATGAAAGCTCTTATCGCTGAACTTAACGATATGTTAGCTCACGCACCAGAATTTGCAGCTATGGATAAAGAGGCTCAACGTGCATTTGTTATCGAGAAACTTTCTGCTGATAACTCAGCAATCTTCGCATCACTTCCAGATGGTGTAGCTCGTCAATTAACATTAGATCGTGACCCTCACGGTAATGTACAAGTTTCATTAATCGAAACTGAAAAATTATTAGGTGAAATGGTTGCTGCTCGTCTAAGCGAAATGAAAGCAGCTGGTGAGTATGCAGGTAAATTTGCATCACTATATCACTTCTTCGGTTATGAAGGACGTTGCGCAGATCCATCTAACTTTGACGCTGACTACTGTTACGCACTAGGTTATAATGCAGCTCAATTAGTTAATTCGGGTGCAACAGGTTATATGTCATCAGTACGTAAGCTAACTCAGCCATCTAAGAATTGGATTGCAGGTGGTATTCCAATCACTATGATGATGAACATGGAACGTCGTCACGGCGAAATGAAACCAGTTATCCAAAAAGCATTAGTATTATTAGATGGCAAACCATTTACACAATTCGCTAAGATGCGTGAAGAGTGGGCAGAAAATACATGCTACGTCTATCCAGGTCCAATCCAATACTTCGGTCCATCAGAAGTTTGTGACCAAACATCACGCACACTTTACTACGAACAAGCTGGCGAATAATCCCCGCCACTAACTAAAGTAATACAATAACTAAGGGTGTAACTTACTAATTACAGTAGGTTGCACCTTTTTTGTTAATTTAATGTCAGTTGCAAAAATATCCTGTTGTAGTAATCTTTTGTATAAAATTGTTATCTTTGTATTATGATGAATATTGAACCACAAAATAATAAGTATAATGAGTTAATTGAGCAGATTGGGGATCTGCTCAAAAGCGGACGAATGCAGATTGCTAATTCAGTTAATAACGTAATGGTTCAAACATATTGGCACGTCGGACAATATATTGTAGAATTTGAACAACAGGGTAGTCATAAAGCGGAATATGGTAAAGGTTTGATGGAAAAACTATCTCGCGATTTAACGTTGCTATATGGAAAAGGATTTAGTCGGTCTAATCTGTTTTTGATTAGACAGCTTTATATACAATTCCCAAAAATCCAGACACTGTCTGGAAAATTGAGCTGGAGTCATTATGTTGAAATCTTGAAATTAGAAGATTCTTTAGAGATAGGTTTTTATATAGCACAGTGTGAACGTGATAACTGGAGTGTACGAGAATTAAAAAGGCAAAAGAATAGTATGCTTTTTCATCGTTTAGCTTTAAGTAAAGATAAAGAGGGTGTGTTAGAGCTAGCTAATAAAGGTGTTGAAATCCAAACGGCGGATGATATAATAAAAGATCCATACGTGTTGGAGTTTACTAATATACCTCAGAATAGTAAATTTCAAGAGAGCGATTTAGAAAGTGAGATTATAAATAATTTACAGTCTTTTCTGTTGGAGTTAGGTAAGGGTTTTGCTTTTATCGGAAGACAGTATCGAATTTCAATAGGTGGTAAGCATTTTTATATAGATTTGGTTTTTTATCATAGAATATTAAAATGTTTTGTTTTGATAGATCTGAAGCGTGGAGAGATAGAGCATTATGATATTGGCCAAATGAATCTATATCTAAATTATTTTAGAAAAGAGGAAATGACAGAAGGTGATAGCGAACCAATAGGTATAGTTCTTGGTGCAAGTAAAAATAACGTATTAATAGAATATGCTTTAGAAAATATTACTAATCAACTATTTGTTAGTAAATATCAACTATATCTTCCAGAGAAGGAGGCTCTACAAAAGGAAATTAGGAAAATACTAAATAAATAGAGGTGTTTTACACATTTCAAAGAATAAGGTGTAACACATCAACCACAGTAGGTTGTACCCTTGATTTTTTACTAGCTTTTATGTTAGTTGTAAAAATAATTTTTTGTGTGAAATTGTTATCTTTGTATTATGATGAATATTAAAGGGTATAGATATGGAGGAATTAAAACGAGCAATTGAAAAATATATACAAGATACTATTGATCATGAATGGGCGGAGTTTTCAACACATTTGACAATAAGTGAGGCTTCTAAACGAGAGATAATATTTAGACAGACAGATATTTGTAAAAAAGTTATATATATATTGGAGGGGATTGCTGCCTCTGAATACAATAATGAGGATAAACTCATTATTTCAAGATTCTTTCAATCAGGTAATTTATGTTCAAACCTAAGTAGCGCAACATCAAGATCTATAGAACGAGATAATGTAATTGCGATAACAAATATTAAGTACATTGAGATACCATTCGATTATTTTATGAATCTCTATCTTTATTCATCAGTATTGGTCTATTTTTTAGGCGAAAAATACTAGAACATCTAGTAGATGCTAAAGATTTTATTAGCATCAAAACAGTAGCTAATACGGAGTTGCAATACGCTTTTATGGAGGAGAGATATCCAGAGATTATAGCAAGAACTTCCTCAAAATATATAGCAGCATTTATGGGTATTACACCTGAAGCATTAAGTAGATTTATGAAGAATCGTATAGTTCGGAATAATGACTAACTTCCCTAAGACTAAATGTTTAATCTAAACATTAGTAGGTTGTAATTCTTAACCAAGATCAATTTTTTTGTACAATATAGTGTATATTTTTGTGGGGTAAACAAAAATATATATTTATGAAAAAATTGACTATGCCCATAGAACGAAAATTTGGGTGGGAACTTAAACCTGTACATTCTGTAAAGTGGGGACAGGTAAAAAATAAATCAGGGCAAATTTGTGTTGTTTTAGAGCATTCACTGCTACGTGGTGTTACTTCAGAGATGCTATCGTGGTGGTTTAAGAATTTTGCTAATCTCAAGGTTGCTTTAATTGATGTAGAGGGATATGAAGGTAAAAAAGTGCCAGCCTATCACTTATGGCATCCATCCGACCATGTTAGTGCTCAATATAGAGGAAATGTGGATGAGAATAATAGAGCTAGAGCGGGTGCAAAAATTCTTATTCAGGAGGCTATGCAGTATAAAAAGTATGGTTTTAAGTACCCTGTAAATCAAGAGTTGGATATATTTTATTGTGATAGTGATGGTTGGGGGATGGGAAAAAGAATCCCTTTAATAGGAACGATGATGTTTCTTAGAATTTCTTATAAAGATGTCTTTGAGAATGGTAAAATAGTCGGTGTGCATTATCATTATGAAGTAGTGTCAGGAACTAATAAGAAAAACTTTATTGCAAAAGCTATTAACAAGAAAATAGTAGGAAACTACACTTCTGAATTTTGGGATGCGTGGATAACTCACAATGCAATAGAAGTTGGAACATTTGAGAATTTTCTACCTGCACTTTATGCTCAGAGAGGTAATGTGAATAATTTACACTACTCAAAAGATATGAATCCAAAAAATCAAGGTATCGCTGCGGAAGAGCAGCAGGGTTATGACCAGTCTCTTTTAGAGTATAGGTTAAAGGGATATGAGTTGAGTGAGAATGCCTTTGATTATCAAAACGGATTAGGTAAAAGTTTTCTATAATTACCTATTTAGCTAACCCTTAAATAGCGTCTAATATATAATTTCTAAAATATTAGATATGTAATAATTTGAAATTTAATAGGAGATATCCGAACTCGTAATTATTAAAAATTTAATTTATATCTTTTGGCTAATTAAAAATTCGGATGATTTGAGTTATTAAGGGTTGGCTAATTACATATCATCGAGTGTTAGGCAACGTGTTTCTATCTGATATTTTGCTAATAATTTTGTTCTGAGATATTCTGCTTTAATAGCTAGTAGATCAGGCTTAAAGTTTTTGAATTGTCGCTTTACTTCAACTATTACAGCATGATTCTTTTCTAGTTTTAGAGCAACAATATCAACCTCATTCTGATTCCCTTTTGGTTCCCACCATGAACCGATATCCCTATATTCATAACTTTCTGCAAATTGTTGTTTGAAGTATAGTTCAAGTGTCCGACCCGAATATGTATGGTAGTCTGATTTTATGATATTCTGTAATCCCGTGTAGTTCTTAATCTCGATCATTGATCGATAGCGATCAAAATAGTTAAACCAAAAGTGAATAAAATTATCGCATATTTCGTAGCGAACAGCTTGCGTTCCCTCTTTTGCCATTATAGGACGACGGCGTGAGATTATATTATAATCCTCAATAAGTCGTTTGATTTGCCCCCCAACGCTCTTGCCGCCAAGAGTAGATTCGATCTCAGGCTGTGTATTACGCCCTGACGATATTGCACTTAAAATTGAGAAATATGTAGCATAGTTCTTTCCGAACTCTTCGATTAGTAGATGCTTCCCCTCATCTATAAATGATGAGTTTTCACGCACCATAAATTCAATCATAGATTCAACTGTTAATGGCACATTATTGTCACAAAATAGCTCAATGTACTTTGGGACTCCCCCTGTAAATGTGTATAGAGCTAATAGATCATCGTTGGAATATCCAGAAATATAGTCACGCATAATCTCCTTTAACACTGTTAGATCAAAGGGGGATAATTTAATTATGTTGTCAGCACGTCCAAATAGTGGTTCTTTAGAGTTTTGAAAGATCTTAGTCATCAATGAATATATAGATCCAGAAACCACCAAATTCATTTTTGTGCGCTTGCGGTATTGATCCCATATATTTTGCATATCGCTATATATAGACTCATTGATATTGTAAAATTCTTGAAACTCATCAATAATTAAGTTGAATGATCTAGTTAGTGCTAACTCCATTAGATGCAGAAATAATGATCTAAATGTTATTATCTCCTCTGGAACATAGCAATTTAGTGCTGTGCGTATCTGCGGTATAAATTCGTAGCACAAGGATGCTTCATTCTTGCGCCCTACGAATAGGTATATAGTAGGTGTTTGCTCAGCCGATTTCATTATAAGGCTTGTCTTGCCAATACGGCGACGTCCTGTCACCACCGTAAGGCGTGAACTCTCAGTGAATGAGAGGGTTTGAATGCGCTTTAGTTCAGCTAATTCACTTGTCCGATTATAAAATTCCATAATAAATTAATTTAGTTATAATTATTACAGTTACTACTGTAACAGTTACCACTGTAACGGTTACTGTCGTTACAAAGATACTACTATTATTTTAAATTGCAAATTAAATAACAATTCTTATTAAGTGGTGCTAAAACTGACCCTTAAAAATAAAATTAAAAATGGAAGGAAAGCAGATATTTCATCAATCTTTAAGATGTGATTTTGATAAATAAGTTTTAGAACGCCCCTAGATATCAAAAGAGGATGACTAGCAAGAAAATCTTGTAGTAACCCTCTTAAGTGTATTTACTTCTC
>JAWXTT010000086.1:0-9391 GCA_044433325.1 Bacteroidales bacterium | reverse complement strand
GATATTGACGTGAACACATTGCGTGCATTAGAGGAGGGTTTAGAGAACTTCGCAGGTTGTGCAGTGGTAATTTCCCACGACCGTTGGTTCTTAGATCGTATCTGTACACATATTCTAGCCTTTGAGGGTGATAGTCAAGTATTCTATTTCCAAGGTTCATACTCAGAGTATGAAGAGAACAAGAAAGCCAGAATGGGCAACGTTGAACCTAAACGTATCCGCTATCGTAGCTTTGAATAGGTATAGAGTTTCAAGTAAATTCTAGTAAAAATGACAAAAGGAGGGAGCGTGTAGTTCCTCCTTTTGTCGTTTATTTGGGTGTGCAGGTTCTGCACTGCTAGAAGTAGTAGGTTGGTTGTTGTGGGTATAGTAACATTCCGCCTGCAACCTCTTGGGCTGTTGATTCTCCTAGCTCTTCTGTTACTATGGCTAGAGCGAATTTGAATGTTGTAGCTGGTCCATTGGCTGTGATTATATTGCCATCGGTAACTACTGGTTCAATAGTGTGTTTAGAGCCTAGCATTTTATCCTCAAATCCTGGGTAGCATGTGGCTACTTTCTGATCTAATAAACCTATTACACCTAATACTAGTGCTGGAGCTGCACATATTGCTGCAATACCTTTACCTAATTCGTTTTGTTTGATGATTAAGTCAGTTAATGGCTTATATTCAGCTAGATTAGCTGCTCCAGGTAGTCCTCCAGGTAGGATTAGCCAAGATGCGTCGCTAAAATCAGTTTCGCTAAATAGTTTGTCAGCTAGGATGCTAACACCATGTGCGCCTGATACTTCATATGTTTCACTGATTGAAATGGTTACCACTTCCATATTAGCACGACGTAGGATATCAATTGTGCTAATCGCTTCGATTTCTTCAAATCCTGTTGCTAAAAATAAATACGATTTCATAATATATATATCATTTAGAGTTTGGTTAACATAGCTTATACTTTTACAAATATAAAATGTTATAATCTAAATAACAAATAGTATGCGTATTTTATTGATAAATTATGCTTTAGCTTCCTTTTTAGCCTTGGTATTCTTCTCTTTTTTGGCAATAATTGTTGAATAGACCTCTTTACCCTTCTTGTCAAGTACTCTATAATCAAGATAAGCTAGTGATTGATCTGGTATAATTTTGAATTTAAATTTATACTCAAATTGCCATTTGCGATATATTGAGAATAACCCACCACGTTTAAGATATGCATCTATAAATGGGTGAATATATACCTTTAGATTTTCAATCTGAACATTATTTATTAGATAATCTAAATTCTCCTTAACGGTGTCAGTAAATAGTAGTGATGATTCAATCTCGTTTTTACCTCCGCATGAAGGGCATTTCTCAGCTGTTTCAATATCCATGGCAGGGCGTACACGTTGACGTGTTATCTGCATCAAGCCAAATTTGCTAAGTGGTAATATATTATGGCGCGCGCGATCATTAGCCATAACTGTTTTCATATGTTCATATAGCTTAGTGCGGTGTTCTGACTTAGCTAGGTCTATAAAGTCAATAACAATTATACCGCCCATATCGCGTAATCTTAATTGGCGTGCAATCTCATCAGCGGCACGCAGGTTAACATCTAACGCATTACTCTCTTGGTCGTTATTGTTTTTAGAACGTATTCCTGAGTTTACATCTATTACGTGTAACGCCTCAGTATGCTCTATAATTATATATGAACCAGATTTAAATGATACAGTTTTGCCAAATGATGATTTGATCTGTTTGGTTATATTGAAGTGGTCAAAGATGGGAATATCTTCGGTGTATAGCTTTATAATATCGGCACGATCGGGTGCTATTTGACTTACATATTTATGTATTTGACGGAATGTTTCCTTGTCATTTACATGAATGTTCTCAAAAGTAGGGCTAAAGATATCACGAATTACGCTAATTGCGCGACTCTCCTCTTCAAAAATTAGTGCAGGAGCTTCAGCACTTTGTGCCTTCTCCACTGCTTCTTCAAAACATTGAATTAATGATTTAAGCTCAGTATTTAGTTCCGCTACACGCTTATCTTCTGCTGATGTACGGACTATTACGCCATAATTTTTAGGCTTAATGCTCTCCAACAATTGTCTTAAACGTATCTTCTCTTCAGGAGATTTAATCTTTTGTGATATTGAAATTTTATCACTAAATGGTATCAGTACTAGGTAACGACCTGTAAATGATAGCTCTGTTGTTAGGCGTGGACCTTTTGATGATATCGGCTCTTTCTCAATCTGAACCATTATCTCATCACCAACGGTTAATGCATCGTTGATAACTCCACTCTTGCTTAACTCAGGAAATGATTTTAGTTTAGAGATATTAGGCTTATTCTTTTTATCCTCTAACATCAGTTTAACGAAACTAGAGTATTTATTAAAATGTGAGCCTAAGTCTAGGTAATGTATAAATGCTTCCTTCTCATAGCCTACATTTACGAATGCGGCGTTAAGTCCTGGCATTAGTTTTTTAACTTTTGCTAAGTATATATTACCTACGGTATATGATATGTTACGCGCCTCTTTCTGTAAGGATGCTAATCTTCCATCCTCAACTATTGCAATTGACGCATCATTGGATTGTATATCTACAACTAATTCACTTCTCATTCACAGAGATTTTACAGTTATGGGGGGTGTTCTGTTATATAGCCATTACTATGTTAGTAAATGGATTGTTTCACGAGTTTATTATTACCCTCTCCCATCAAATAATCTAAAATTACAAAGAACAAACACAAGTACAGAAATAAATAATTGTAAATGAGTTTGTTCTTATGTATCTGAATTGCTTCAGAAAAAACCGATTAAGATTTATTTCTTTTTGTGACGGTTCTTTCTAAGTCTTTTTTTGCGTTTGTGTGTAGCCATCTTGTGACCTTTTCTTTTCTTACCGCTTGGCATAACTACTTAGTTTTGAATTTATATTATTGTTATTTATATCTTACTTAACCTCTTCCATAAAAACTTTAGCAGGCTTAAATGCTGGAATCTTATGTTCTGGTATGATAATAGTAGTATTTTTTGATATGTTACGAGCGGTCTTTTGAGAACGAACCTTAACAATAAAACTACCGAATCCTCTTAAATATACATTCTCTCCATTAGCAAGAGAATCTTTAACTGTGTCCATGAACTTTTCAACAGTTTCTAGCACAGTTGCCTTTTCAATACCTGTTGATTTAGAAATTTCGTTTACGATGTCTGCTTTAGTCATTGTATCTAATTTTTATTTACTATATATTATTATCTATCTAATTTGTTTAAAACAGTCAGACTTCTATACCAATCATACATCTATTATTGGTATAAATCTCTATCCTGCTAATTTTCAAGTGCAAATATCGTAAATAATTTTGATTTAGGAAATATGATTGCCTTTTTTTTTCGCATTATCGTGAAAAATATTTTCGAGTTAAATTTTGTTGCCATATTTTTATATATATTATAAGGTAATAATTGTTAAATTCACAAAAGTTATTACCTTTGTCGAGGTAAAATTAGAAATTAATATTTTTGCAAATGTGGCTTTTGAGTATTGCTAAAGTCACTATTGAAGTGAATAAAGGGGTATTTCAAATAATTACCCTAAAATAATAACAAACTTAAAATGGGAGAGATAACAGTAAATAAGTTTTCACAACTCCCCTTAATCGTATTATGAGAAAATTTATTACATCTCTATTGAGTGTATGTTTTTTAGGCGCAGGTCTAGCAGTAGCAAATGATGAAAAAGTTGATGAGGATAAGAATCCCTTGTCATGGAGTAGTAAAAATACCACAGCTACATTAAGTGGGTTTGTAATGGTAGTTGGTAAAGCTGATTTTGGAGGTTCAGTTTCAGGTAATGACTTTTGGACAGCATTAATACCAACAGATGGAACTTACGCTAATCAGACTGGTATAGGTCTAGATGCAGTAGGTTCACGATTAGGATTGGATGTAACACAGAAAACATCACTAGGAGATGTGCAGGGACTTATCGAGATTGATTTTGCAGGTTCAACATCTTTAATCAGAATACGTCATGCATATTTAAAGTTTAGAGGTTTTGTTATTGGTCAGACATGGAGTTTTATGGTGGATAATGCATCAGTTGTATCTACAATTGATCGTATCTGGATTCAATCACGTCCATTTACACGTCTTCCATTGATTGGTTATGAGCATAGTTTTAAGAATGGAATTTCATTAGGTGGAGCAGTCGAAGTTTCATCTTCTGAGGTAGGTATGGATCTTCCCGATATAACTACAATATCTACTGCTAAACGCCGTTATCCAGATTTACCTGTTTATTTCCAATATACTAAGGGGCAAAGTCATATCAAAGCATCAGCCTTAGTGCGTGGTTTGAGTTACAATAACTTAGTAACATCACAAATCGAAGAAAAATTAGGGTGGGGCGCACAATTAAGTGGTTCATTAAAGGTAGCTCCTAAGTTAGAGTTATACGCACAAGGTATTTATGGCGAGGGTATCGCTAATTATCTAAGTGCATTACAGATATTAAATCTGAACCTAATGCCTAACATAAATAATACGGGCGAGGTTAAAGCACTACCTATGTATGGTGCATCAGCAGGTCTAAGAGTAGATATTGCTAAAAATATTTATAGTGCAGCCAGCTATTCATTTGCAGCATTATCTAAGGTAGAGGATTATTATTGGGATAGCACATACCGTTGGAGTGATTTAATATCACTAAATATGTTCTGGTCACCTGTCAAGCCTATTTTATTAGGCATTGAGTATCTACATGGTGAGCGTGAGGATATGGATGGATCTAGAGGTTCTGCAAATCGTATTTATATATCAGCACTTTATAAGTTTTAGAAGTTGTGTCCAATATATTTGGTGGTATTGAAACCCTCTATATCGATTTAGATGATACGTTGTGGGATTTCTCAGCAAATGCTAAGGTAGCCCTACATTATATATATGATAAATATAATATAGTAGAGTATTGCGAGGATTATAAACGATTCTCCTCAATCTACATCGCTAAAAATCATGAGTTATGGGAACAATACCATCATAACCAGATTGACCGTGCTTATCTATTGAGTGAGCGTTTTCGCTTTACATTTAGTCAAGTAGGTCTTGAGGATGATAATTTACAATCAATGGCACAATCAGCTAATGATGACTACCTATCGTATATAGGTGACTTAACAACATTAGTTGATGGTGCAGTTGATTTACTACAATCGTTACAACAGCATTATAAGGTTAATATGCTTAGTAACGGTTTTCATGGTATTCAGTTTCGTAAGCTCAGGGGTTCTAACCTAGAGCAATATTTTAATCGCGTAATCCTATCCGATGATATTAATGTAACCAAGCCTCAACGTGAGATATTTGACTATGCATTAGGCGTATGCAATGCACAGGCGGCAACATCCATAATGATAGGGGATAACTACGATGCAGATATCTTAGGCGCGCATAATGCAGGGTGGCGTACAATACATTTTAACCGAAGTGGAGAGGATATCCCTAATAGCGTAGCAGACTTAACTGTCAGTAATTTGTCTGAGATATCTCAGTTATTAATTAAATTGACTGTGGAGTAGGGAAATCTAAATTTTTTGTTGTAAATTTGTCAGATAATATTAGTTAAAACGTAAGGCCTGAAAATCTTATTAGATTTATTTTTTTGATTTATGTTAAAGAGGAGATTCTTTGTTTCCCTGTTTTTTGCGTGCATATTAGGTATAAGCCTATCTGTTGCAGATGATAGTTCTGTACAAAAAAGTGATAAAAACTTACTTTCATGGGAGTATAAAAACACAACTGCTAAGATTGGTGGTTTCGTCTTATTAGAAATGAGCACTGATTTTGGTGGTTCAATCTCAAGTAATAGTTTTTATGTATCATCCATTCCGATTGGTGAGGATGCTATTACTGATGCAGCATTTGCTATTGATGCAGCAGGGACACGTATCAATTTAGATATAAACCAATCAACCACGTTAGGAGATGTGAAACTATATATTGAGGGGGATTTTGCAGGTACATCATCCGCCTTTAGGTTACGTCATGCTTATCTCCAATTTAATCAGTTTCTGTTAGGACAATCGTGGAGTTTGATGTGTGATGCAGCGGCAACCTTTCCATCGGCAGACCTAGTAGGTAACCCTGCTAAAACACACTTTCGCGCGCCACAGGTAGCTTTTGTTCAGAAATTTAAGAGCGGATTTTCATTAGGGACAGCACTGGAGGCAGCATCTAGTGAGATTGCAATAGATGCAAATAGTAGTGTTGAGCAGATAAAGCGACGCTATCCCGATATACCAGCATATATCCAATATGCTAAGGGTGATAGCCATATTAAATTAGCAGGGGTATTTAGAGGGTTGAGTTACTACGACGTACTAAACTCACAGGTCGAAACTCGTTTTGGGTGGGGCGCACAGTTAAGCGGTTCATTAAAGGTAGCTCCAATGATTGAATTATATGCGCAGGGAATTTATGGTAAGGGTATAGGTAAATATATCAACGACCTACAATCCCAATCAGTAGATTTAATGGCTAATGTAGCGGCTAATGGTGATATGGATCTGATTCCTATGTATAGTGCATCAACAGGTGCTAATATCAAGCTATCTAAATCTGTTAACTTTTCGGCAGGTTATGCATATATGTGTGTTACAGATGTTGAGGGTTATGTAACAGATGATACATATCATACAGGTAATTATACAAATGCAAATATCTTCTGGAAACCTATGAAACCTATGACCTTAGCCCTAGAGTATATATATGGAAAGCGAGTAAATATGGATGGTGAAAATGGGACGGCAAATCGTATAAATGTGATTATGAAATACAATTTTTAGAATGACCCTTAATTCACCCCTCCTTTAGGCTAGTGCCATCTATTTTATCAATGGTAGTTCTGATACGGTCAAATTCATCACCACGTATTGATAGGGTTATTTCGCATGAATTATCAAAATATTGACTTACAATATCCAGTTTCTCCTTCTTTATAAGTTGCATTACAGGATTCATTGAGACGAAAGGAAATGTGAAGGTCAGCTCATTCATATCATGGCACTCAATGATATTAGCATTTGTGATAGCCTCAATAGCCGCTTGTTTATAAGCAACTATTAATCCCGAAGTACCCAACTTAATTCCACCGAAATAGCGCACAACTATAATAAGAATATTAGTCAAATTATGTGAGTTTATCTGCCCAAGAATAGGCTTGCCAGCTGTTCCTGATGGTTCTCCATTATCATTTGAGGCGTACTCGGTACGTTCAGCACCTAGCATATATGCCCAGCAGAGGTGGCGAGCATCAAAATGTTTCTTTTGATATACGCGCAACCACTCCTTAACCTCCTCAACCGTTTCAACAGGTATAGCATAAGAGATAAATTTACTCATCTTCTCACGATAAACCCCTTCAGCCAAGTCATCTATTGCATAATATGTATCACCCATATAACTCCATTGTGATTATTACACCACAAACTTACATAAAAATCTTCAAATTTTTGTATCTTTCCCCTCTATATATTGTATTGTTCAAGAAGATAAAAGGGATTAATGCCAAGTGTGTCATTCTGAAAAGCTCCACCACCAGACGTGTCATACTCAGTATGAGTTGGGTATGACACGTCTGATGGTGAGACGGCAGTGAGTGGTGGAATAATATCTCTTATAAAGAGAAGTTACATCTAAATAAATAGTTTAGGGGACTTCTAATAATTGGTTTTATTCGATTATTTATTTTGATGCTTTAGATTTGTATTTTTCAAAATGTGAGCGTAGCGGTGCCTACGGTGCATTTTGTAAAATGCGAAGATGATGTATCAAAATAGAAAAGCGTTAAAATTCAATTTTTAGAAGTCCCCTTTATTATTAGCTAGTTAAATTGTGTATATTCCTATTTTGTTATATTTGTGTTAATCGGTTTTGAAATATAATATATTTTAAGATAAAAAATTGTGCTAGAAACTATTTGTTTGTATATTTGTAACAAAATTCACTTCTCTTTATGAAATATTAATTAAATTAAGGCAAATAATATCTAAATAAATAACAATGAAAAAACAGATTTTGCAATTAATAATTGTGCTATGCTGCATAATAGCTATGCCGTTAGCAGCATTTGGTACTACTTTCTCCGTTAACTCCTTAGATTACACAATCAATGATGATGGAACTAATACCGTCAGCGTTTCAGACTGTGTAACTACCCTAACAGGAGCTTTAACCATCCCAGCCACAGTAACCTACTCTAACAAACAGTACACCGTTACAGCTATTGGCGAATATGCGTTCAGCTATTGTGAATACCTAACCTCAATAGAGATACCTAATGGTGTAACCACTATTGGCGAATATGCGTTCGAATACTGTATAGCCCTAACTTCAATAGAGATACCCTCTGGTGTAACCACTATTGCTAGTCATATGTTCCATAGATGTCAATTATTAACTTCAGTGGAGATACCCTCTGGTGTAACCACTATTGGCGAATCTGCGTTCGCTTCCTGTCCAGCCCTAACCTCAATAGAGATACCCGCAGGGGTAACCACTATTGCTAATAGTACGTTCCATTACTGTAGATCCCTAACTTCAATAAAAATACCTGATGGTGTAACCTCAATTGGCATTAAAGCGTTCTATAAATGTGAAGCCCTAACTTCAATAGAGATACCCGCAAGTGTAACTGAGATTGACAATTCTGCGTTCTATGGCTGTTTAAAGTCAACAACTATAACATTTGGGGATAATTCACAGCTAACTACTATTGGCGCTTATACGTTCTATAACTGTTATGCCCTAACCGCAATAGAGATACCTGAGAGGGTAACCACTATAGGCGGTAATGCGTTCTGTAACTGTTCAAAGTTAGCATCGGTTACATTTGAGGATAATTTACGGCTAACCTCTATTGGCATTGATGCGTTTGCTTACTGTGCTTCACTAACCGCAATAGAGATACCCGCTGGTGTAACTGAGATTGGCATTGATGCGTTCAGGAACTGTTCAGAATTAGCATCAGTAACAGTAAATAACAGTACTCCTATTGATATTAATGGTACCGTATTCTATCTTATCAGCGACTCAGCTGTATTATATGTGCCAGTGGGTAGTAAGGATGCGTATTCAGAAGCCACAGTGTGGAGCTCATTCACCACTATCGAGGAGTTTACTCCAGTATTCGCCGGTCTAAAATACAGTTATGACAATGAGAATATGACTGCTACCATCATAGAGTACACAACTGCACTAGAAGAAGATTTAAGGTGGGTTCTAATTTTTCATTTTTTACTCCAAAATTTAGGACAAGAACCCGTAACGTCCTAAATTGAAGCGTTTATCTGACCTCAAAGTTAAATCAAAAAGTTTTAATATCCAAAC
>JAWXTT010000085.1:0-9426 GCA_044433325.1 Bacteroidales bacterium | reverse complement strand
AGATAATATGGCTGCTGGTCCTGCTTCTTATGGTATGACTGACACTATGGGTCGTATGCACTCAGATGCTCAATTCGCTGGTTCATCTTCTGTTCCTGCTCACGTTGAGATGATGGGATTCTTAGGTATGGGTAACAACCCAATGGTAGGTGCTACTGTTGCTGTTGCTGTATCTATTGAGGAGGCTGCTAAGTAATTAGTATATAGATATCTCAAAAAATAAAGGGTGGTTAACTAAATAAGGGTTAACCACCTTTCTTAGTTTTAGAGTAATCCTATCTCTTCATAGAGAGATGATAATCGCTGGCGTAGGTGTAGAACGGCGTAGCGTTTGCGGGATATTAATGTGTTGACGGGGATATTGGTTGCTTCAGATATTTCACTGAAAGGGATTCCTTCAAGCTCATTTAGTTCAAAGACTATGCGTTGCTCCTCAGGTAATTCTGATAGGGCGGTTTCTAGCTCATCCCAAACCATAGAGCGTAATAGATCATTCTCAGGAGTATCTTTTGGATTGGTTAATAGTTTAGCTATTGATATCTCGATATATTCATTATCGCTATCTTTTAGATAGGGGATAGATTCCTCTTTATGCTTGCGTGAGCGGTCTATTATTGAATTTTGTGCCACACGGTATAGCCATGATGATATAGATTGGATTGTATCTTGCTTATCTGCTACTATAAATTTATAGAAAGTATCATGTAGAATATCATCACTATCAACAGACGAGGATACATATTTAGATATGTACCCACGTAGTTGCGCGCTGTATTTACGATATATATTCTCTACTCTCACTACTCAGTTGGAGGTTTACTATTTGCAAAGTGTTCACGGATATACTCACGTTTCTCCTCTCTGGTCATATTAGATATCTCAGCTTTGTGTCTGGCGTAATGGCTATTTCCATGTTTAATATGCCACGCACTGAATAATCCACCCGTAAGTAATCTTCCTAATAACATTAGGGCTAATGTTTCCCAATAATTTATCTCACTCCATCCTGTAATTGATGGTACTATATAGTTCCAAAGGAACATGGCTACTACGCCTACTAATAATATTACCCCAGTATGTATTATTATAGGTATGATACGTCGCTTTGTTGTTTTATTATTTCTCATTTGTTATTATTTTATAGGTCAGTTTTTAGATACTCCCCTATATTTAGTTCTATTGCATTGAATTTACACATTTTGGTTACACACTTGCCACATCCTACGCATTGTGATAGATTGGTTACGACGGCGCGGTGTAACTCTTTATCTAGGGTGAATACTTCACGTTTACACTTTGTGACGCATGCGCCACATCCTACGCATTTATCTGTTAATACCGTTAGTGATTCTACCTTTTTAGGCTTTTTGAATTTACTCTTTAATTTGCTTAGAAACATATTTCTTAGTTTTAGTTCTTATATACTCTAAGACGATTAAGTGGAGTGGATATTTTAAGCGTGTAGCAATTTTTTCTCTTTTTATGGATTAAATAGGTCAGTATTGTAGAAATTTAGTATCTCGATGCATGCTTCATAAGCATCTTTAGCTTGTGAATTTGGGTTTAACTCCATCGCTTCGCAATAGTTGCGGATAGCGTTACGCCAATCGTTGCTCTTACGGTACATATTTCCTAATAGGTAATATGCTTCGTCGCTTTTGGGATTTTCTGTAATATAGTTATTTAGGGCTGAAATTGCATCCTCTATATTGTCTGAGTTTATTAAATGGCGTATATCTGATAAATTTGTCATTTGTTGGTTTATTTTTTATTCAGATTATAAAGATATAAATAATTAATGTATCTTTATAGGATATTATTAAAAAACAACTACAAATGAAACGTTTACTGTTTACGATTATTTTAGTTATATGTGGTAGTGGTACTATTATAGGCTATGATTATCCTGCTAGAGATTGTCAGGGTAGCTTAAAACCATATCCTATTCCTACCGAGGAGTATGTGATAAATCCTGATACGCTAACTCCGATTTTTATTAACCATTTGGGGCGACATGGTTCTCGATATCAAGCGGGGTCATATTTTACTATGGTGTTGTATAAGCATTTTCAGGTTGCTGATTCATTGAACAGTATTACTCCGTTAGGTGAGCAGTTTAAATTGGTTATTGAAGAGGTGATAGATAGGACAGGAAATCGCTGGGGTGCATTAAGCGATTTGGGCATCGCTGAACATCAAGGTATTGCTGAACGGATGTATCATAATTATGAAGATCTGCTAAAGTGTTCTACGATTAAAGCTGAGGCTACTAAATCTCCGCGCGCTATTCAGAGTATGTTCTCATTCACTCATCGTTTAACTGAGCTATCTAATGCGATTGAATTGACTACCACCTCTGGTCACTGTAATACGCCTGAATTGATGTATTTTGAGGAGAGTGCGGCTTATATTGACTATATCAAGGGTGATGATTGGAAAAAGGTGTATAATAAGTATGTCAAAGAGATACTTCCAACTGAGCCGATTAAACGTTTATTGGGTGCTAATTATCCATTTACTCCTGAATTGTTAAATGATTTGGCTCTATATGAGTATTATTTGATAACAGGAATGGAATCTATGCAGATGGAGTTTGATTATACACCATATATGAGCCTTGAGGAGTTGAATAGTTTGTGGTCGATATTTAGTTTACGTCAATACCTACAACGTACAGCATCAACTGTTTCAGATATACCTGCTGATATTGCCGCTCCATTATTGATGGATATTGTTGCTGTTGGTGATAGTGTGGTTAACGGGCGGTTAGATATTCAGGCTCAACTGCGTTTTGCTCATGCTGAAACGCTAATGCCGTTGTTTTCTCTGTTACGTTTGGATAATTGTTATTATAAAACTCACTATTTTGATACGGTGGCTAATCATTGGTGTGATTTTCAGGTCGTTCCGATGTCAGCAAACTTACAGATTATATATTTGAAATCTGATAGTGGTGAGATGTACGTAAGGTTTGATATGAACGAGATACCTATAATATTACCTGGATATAATTCTGTGTATAATAAATGGAAGGATGTTAGAGCTTATTTATTAACTTGTCTTCCAGTTGTGATTTAGATATGTTAAATATGTTTAATAACATGCTTTTATATCATTAAATGCTTTGATTTTAGATTTGAATGATCTATCTTTGTTGAAGTTTTTCATGGTATTAGATTTAAGGTGAAAAAATATTTGTCGGGATGACAAGTATTTTTTTTTTGACCCTACTTCAAAAAAAAGGGTAATGTGATATAAAAGTAGCCAAAATGTCGCTTAAAGATTGATGAAACAGTTGCATTTTCCCCATTTGTTTATTTGTTATTACTACTAAGGGTTAGTTTTAAGAAGTCCCCTTTATCTATTTAATCATTTTTTTGTGAGTTTAGGATAGTTTAGGGTTATGGATAGAATTACCATTGCTGTTAGTATGAATGGGTAGTATAGGTATTTAATGGGGGCAATGGGGGAGATTTGGGCTATTGAGGCTGCTAGTAGAGCTTGCGCTCCGTAGGGGATTAGGCTCTGAACTATGCAGGTGCAAGAGTCTAGAACGCTGGCTACTTTGCGTGGGTCTAATCCATACTTGGTGGAGATATCTTTAGCTAATGAACCTACTGTGATGATGGCTACTGTGTTGTTGGCGGTGCATAAGTTGACTAGACCTGCAAGGATACCTATTGAGGTGTAAGCTGTTTTCTTGCCACGTATTAATTTGGTTAGCTTATCTATAAGATATGTTATTCCTCCATTGTACTTAACTAGTGCTAACATTCCTGCTGCTAGTAATGTGATGATAATTAATTCACCCATTCCGACTATACCATTTCCTATAAAGGTGCAGATGTTGGAAATCTCAAAGCCGTTAATTGTAGCTATTATGGTAGATGAGATTATCCCTATGATTAGAACTATAAGCACATCAATAGAGGCTAATGCTCCTATTATTACTAATAGATAGGGGAGTGCTAGGTATATGTTATCTGGCTGTGTTGAGATTTGATACTTTGCGGTATTTCCTATTACTAAGTATATTGCTGTTACTAATATGGCTGCTGGTAGGGCTATCCATATGTTTACTTTAAATTTGTCGCTCATTTTACACCCTTGGCTACGTGTTGCTACTATGGTGGTGTCAGAGATAAATGATAGATTATCACCAAAATATGCTCCACCTAGGACTATGGCTACTAAAAATGGGAGGCTTTCACCTGTACTTTCAGATAACGATACGGCAAATGGTGTTAAGGCTACAACTGTTCCTACTGATGAACCTATGGATAGGGATATGAAACAGGCTACTATAAATATCCCTGCTGGGATAAACTCACGTGGTATGTGGTGTAGTGTTATATTAACGGTTGCATCTACTGCTCCTATGCTCTTTGCTAATGTGGCAAATGCTCCTGATAGGATGAAAATCCATATCATGTATATGATGTTATGGTTGGATGCGCCATCGGTGAATATCTCTATGCGTTTATTATAGTTTATACCTCGTGTAACTATCACACCCCATATTGAGGCTATTATGAAACTGATAGAGATAGGAATTTTGTAAAAATCTCCGACAGCTAGTGATGAGCCTAAATAAAATAGTATAAATACTATGATAGGTGATAGGGATATGATTCCATTATATTTTTTTAATTCCATATCTGATGCAATATTAATGTTTTAGGGTGCAAAGATAGTGTATATCTAAAAAAAATATGTTTATATTTTGAACAAACTTAACTATTAATATGTTTTAAGATAAAAGTTTAGAATTATGAAATATGAATTACCACAGCTACCATACGGGGCAAGCGCATTAGAACCGATAATTAGTAGTGATACTATTAATTATCACTATGGTAAACATGAACAGGGCTATATTGATAATCTTAATAGTCTAATCCATAATACTGAGTATGATGATATGCCGTTGGAGAATATTATTCGCAAGTCATCTGGGGCGTTGTTTAATAATGCGTCACAGGTATGGAATCATATATTTTATTTTCATAGTTTTTCACCTTTTGGAGGTGGTGAGCCAGTAGGGGCTTTGCGTCTTGCTATCGAGGATGAATTTGAAACGATTAATGACTTTAAAAGAGATTTTGTCCAGGCTGGAATGAAAATTTTTGGCTCAGGTTGGGTATGGCTCTCAAAAAATAAGGAGGGTTATCTGTTTCTTACTGCTGGTCAGAATGCTGAAAATCCTTTGACTGATGGATTAATTCCGCTACTATGTTTCGATGTGTGGGAACATGCTTATTATCTTGATTATAAGAATATGAGGGAGGAGTATCTGTTTAAACTTTGGGATGTGGTGGATTGGAAGGTGATTGAGAGTAGATATATTGACTGCTAATTTGTACTTTTCTCAACAAGATATATGCGCGTGAGCGTAAATAAATAGCACTTTAAATTAAGCATAATGTGATGAATTTTGGGGTAGGGGATTGCGTGAGTAATCCTCTATTTTGTTATAAATATGCAATAGTTCTTCTGAAAATGAATAAAATAGCAGATTTTATTGATTTTTTTGTAATAAAATTATGTTTTATTGATTTATTAATCTATCTTTGGGGTATGGTTAATACCTAATAATGAAAAATTATACAAAATTATAATCTATAAAAATGGAATCTAAAAAATTTTTACTGCAAGAAACTGAAATACCAAAACAATGGTATAATGTAGTGGCTGATATGAAGAATAAGCCACTTCCAATGATTAACCCAGCTACTAAAGAACCACTTAAAGCTGAGGATTTATATCCAATATTCTCAAAAGAGGCTTCTCATTTGGAGATGAACCAAACTGATGAATGGATAGATATTCCTGAAGAGGTACGTGAACTGTATAAGATTTACAGACCAACTCCATTAGCTCGTGCGCGTGGTTTGGAAAAGGCTATCGGTACTAAATCGCATATCTATTTCAAGAATGAGAGTGTTAGCCCTGTTGGCTCACATAAAATTAACTCTTCTATTCCTCAAGCTTACTATTGTAAAAAGGAGGGTGTTACTAATATGACTACTGAAACTGGTGCTGGTCAATGGGGAGCTGCTCTATCTTTGGCTTGTAACAAATTTGGTATAGACTTAGCGGTTTATATGGTGAAGGTTTCATATCACCAAAAACCTTATCGTCGCTCGATTATGCAAACTTATGGTGCTGAGGTTATTGCATCTCCTAGTATGTCAACTAAAGCGGGTCGTGAAATTATT
Organism: Bacteroidales bacterium; assembly: GCA_044433325.1. Lineage (GTDB taxonomy): Bacteria > Bacteroidota > Bacteroidia > Bacteroidales > Muribaculaceae > HGM05232. Next base: position 3,208 of record JAWXTT010000085.1, on the reverse strand, counting down.
ACCAGAAACCCTAACTATCAAGGTTCATTAGGTACTGCTATTTCCGAAGCTGTGGAGTTAGCTGTTAGTACTCCTAATTGTAAATATGCGTTAGGTTCAGTACTTAATCATGTCTCTCTACACCAAACAGTTATTGGTCTTGAGGCTGAAAAACAGATGGCTATGGCTGGTGAATATCCTGATACTATTATTGGTTGTTTCGGTGGTGGTAGTAACTTCTCTGGTATCTCTTTCCCATTTATGCGCCATAATTTAGCTGGCGAGAAGAATACTAAGTTTATTGCAGCTGAACCTGCATCTTGTCCTAAATTAACACGTGGTGTATTCCAATATGACTTTGGTGATGAAGCTGGTTATACTCCTATGATTCCTATGTTTACATTAGGTCATGACTTTGCTCCTGCTAATATTCACGCTGGTGGTTTACGTTACCATGGTGCTGGAGCAGTGGTAAGCCAATTAATGAAGGATAAACTAATGGAAGCTGTTGATATTCCTCAATTAGAGTCTTTTGAGGCTGCTACTATTTTTGCTAAAGCTGAGGGTATTATCCCTGCTCCTGAATCATCTCACGCTATTGCAGCTGCAATTCGCGAGGCTAAGAAATATGACGAAGCTGGTGAGCAGAAGGTAATCTTATTTAACCTTTCAGGTCATGGTTTAATAGATATGGCATCTTATGATAGCTATTTCGCTGGTGATTTAGCTAACCATGAAATTACTCAAGAGGAGGTTGATAAAAACACTGCTAAACTTGAGAAAATTATCTAAGAGAAGATTATTAGACGGTTATTAAAAAAAATATATATAGGGGACTTCTAAAAATTGAATAAAATCAATTATAAGAAGTCCCCTAAAGTGAGAGCTACTAAAAAAAATAGTGGCTCTCACTAATTTTTTTATACTATTTTAAAACTTGTAAGATTAAATTTATAACTTTGTGAAAATTAAAAACAGAATGAAGATATCTAAAAATTTATTTACGATTGCGACTATAGCTATATTGCTAGTATCGTGTGCGAACTCAAAAAATGGTTCAAAGAGTAATAATGGAGAATTGCCTGATAAAGAGGCTAAGTATATATTTTACTTTATTGGTGATGGAATGGCTGCTCCACAGGTTCGTCTTGCTGAAGCAGCACTGACTGCCTCTGGATTTCAAGAGAATTATGCTAAACAAACCAATAGTGATAAAGTTATTGATGAATTGAATATTAGAGCTTTAGGCGTTACGGGATTAGCTACAACTAATGCTAAGAATCGTTATATTACTGGTTCAGCAGCTGCGGCTACCGCTTTGGCTACTGGTCATAAAACCAATATAAATATGATTTCTGTTTCCCCTGAGGGTGATACACTCAGAACTATGGCTGAGATGGCTCGTGATAAAGGGATGAAAGTTGGTATTGTTTCTAGTGTTAGTATAGACCATGCAACTCCTGCTGGGTTTTATTCACATACTGTAAGTCGTAATAATTATTCTGAGATATCTGATCAATTGCTAGAGAGTGGTTTTGACTATTTTGGTGGTGGTTCGGTAAAATGGGATAAACGTGCATCAACTGAGGGTACTGATAAAGCTACTGCTTATGCTACATATAAAGAGCGTGCCGCTGAAAAGGGTTTTGAATTTGTATCGACTAAAGCTGAGTTTGATAATGTGGGTAAGGGTTTAGATAAACCAGTAATAGCCACTATCGATATGTTGGCTAATGAACAATATACAGATGATGGTTCAGCTCTGCCTTATACAATAGATTTATCTAAACAGATTAGTGAGGATAATAAAATATCATTAGCTGAATTTACAGCTAAGGGTATTGAACTGTTAGAGAATGAAAATGGATTCTTTATGATGATTGAGGGTGGTAAGATTGACTGGACCTGTCATGCTAATGATGCTGCATCATGTGCTTATGAGGTTGTGGCATTTGATCAAGCTATTGGTGTAGCGTTGGATTTTGCGGCTAAGTACCCTGAAGAAACATTAATAGTGGTTACTGGTGACCATGATTGTGGTGGCTTAGGTCTAGGTTTTGCTGGTACTGGTTATGAGTCTGCCTTTGATGTATTGTCTAAATCTAATACTTCATATATAGTATTTACAGATGCTGTTGTTGAGAAGATTAAGGGTGGTGAATCTTTTGATAAACTACTGGCATTTGCGTGTGAGCAATTTGGCTTTACTGACAATGAGAAGGATGGTCGTGATGGTATGTTGATACAGTCATCTGAACTTTCAGATTATGAAGTGGGTATGCTTAAAGATGCATATAGCAAGAGTAAAGATAAAATTAATAAAAAAACATTCAAAAAAGGTGCTGAGTTATATAATAAGACTTATGCTGGATATGATCCATTTACAACAACATGTACTCATATATTAAATGTTAAGTCAGGTGTAGATTTCACTAGTTATAATCATACTGCTGTACCAGTAATGGTGTTTGCTAAGGGAGCTAATGAGACTTTATTTAGTGGATATTATGATAATACTGATATTGCTAAAAGGATTATGCTAGCGGCAGGGTTAGAGTAGAATAGGTTTTACTAAATAATAGATAATAAGTAGCGTTACTCTGAATCTTGTAGTTTCATGGTGACGTTACTTTTGGTTTTAACAATAATGAAGGGGAGTAAGGAGTTATATTTTATAGTAATAGTTTTAGTAGCAATTGTTATATTGTTATTGATTCCTACGGGTTATGAGAATCCTGAACTTACACGTGATATTCTTTATGATAAAGCTGAGGTTATTGAAATAGATAATAGTGATATTAGCACTATATCGGTAGCGGTGATTGGCACGCAAGATTTGAAACTAATTCTGCTTTCTGGTAAGTTTGAGGGTGATACTGTTGCTGCTAAAAATGTGCTGATGGGAGATAAAAGGATAGACAAATTCTTTCATGTAGGTGATAAGGTATTAGCTGTGTCACGTGTTGATATTTCTCATAGTCGTATTATTGATAGTAGAGCTGAGGATTTTTATCGTCAAGATGTAGAATTGTTATTATTGATTGCATTTATCTTTTTCCTGATTTTGGTTGCTGGTAAAACAGGTGCTAAGGCTGCTTTATCTTTTCTGTTTACTGCATTGGCTTTCTGGAAACTGTTGATTCCTGCATTTTTGAATGGGTACTCTCCGTTGATTGTTTCCATTGGGATTGTTTTTATGACTACCATTGTGGTAATATTATTGGTAGGT
>JAWXTT010000084.1:0-9526 GCA_044433325.1 Bacteroidales bacterium | reverse complement strand
TAGGTGTGTTGGAGGTTATGCCTGATGGATATGGATTTCTGCGTTCGTCAGATTATAACTACCTAACATCCCCTGATGATGTGTATGTATCACAATCACAAGTCAAGATCTACGGATTACGTACAGGAGATGTAGTTGAAGGACCAATCCGCCCACCACGTGAGGGCGAGAAATATTTCCCACTGTGCAACGTAGTTAACATCAATGGTCGCAAACCTGAATTTGTACGTGATCGCGTACCATTCGAGCATCTTGTGCCATTATTCCCAGAGGAGAAATTCAAGCTAACAGGTGGACCACGTTTCACTAATCTATCAACACGTGTTGTAGATATGTTCTCACCTATTGGCAAGGGGCAGCGCGGGCTAATCGTTGCACCTCCTAAGACAGGTAAAACAGTGTTACTTAAAGATATAGCCAACGCAATTTCTGAGAATCACCCTGAGACCTATATGATAATCCTACTTATCGACGAACGTCCTGAGGAGGTAACCGATATGGCACGTAGCGTAAATGCTGAGGTAATAGCTTCAACATTTGATGAACCAGCTGAACGCCACGTTAAGATTGCCAGCATAGTACTTGAGAAAGCTAAACGCATGGTTGAGTGTGGTCACGATGTAGTAATACTATTAGATTCTATCACACGTCTAGCGCGAGCATATAATACCGTTTCGCCTGCATCGGGCAAGATACTTTCAGGTGGTGTTGATGCTAATGCTTTGCAGAAACCTAAACGTTTCTTCGGAGCAGCACGTAATATCGAGAATGGTGGTAGCTTAACCATCATTGCCACAGCACTTATCGAAACTGGCTCTAAGATGGATGAAGTAATCTTCGAGGAGTTCAAGGGTACTGGTAATATGGAGCTACAATTAGATCGTAAGCTATCTAATAAACGTATTTTCCCAGCTGTTGATATTATCGCATCTAGCACACGTCGTGATGATTTACTTCTAAGCCAAGACACGCTAAACAGAATGTGGATTTTACGCCGATTCCTATCAGATCGCACATCTATTGAGGCTATGGAATTTATCATGGATCGCATGGGACGCACCCGCAATAACGAAGAGTTACTACTAACAATGAATGACTAATAATTCCCCTATAAAATATTTAGGAGTACAGAATAATTTTTAAGGGTCAGTTTTCAGATACTCCCCTTAATATAGTAAGCCTGACTAACGACAATCATTGTTAGTCAGGCTTACTATATTTATAGAACTTACCTATAAATAGAAAAGAGAGAAACTAACAAGTAATTTCCCTCTTTGTCTATTAGATATTTAATTTTAATCCTACGAATATGCTACGTGGCATCATTGGACCATACATATAACCAGCATCACGTTCTACACCTAAGTCAAAGTCACTTTGGTATGCGTTGAATATATTGTTTACACCAGCATTTAGTTGTAACTTAACATAGTTGTAAATAGTAAAGTCATAAGAGCATTTGAAGTTAACATCCATAAAGTCAGGAGTACTAACTAGTACGTCGCTATCTGTTCCTGAACCTTCGTAGTGAGGTGCTAACATCTCGCCAGTATAAGTTCCCGTTAATGCTAATGATAATGGCTTGATAGGGCTGTAAGTTAATGTGAAGTAACCATAAAGGTTAGGAGTGCGAAGCATTTTTTCTTCTGCTTCAGCTGTTTCACTCCACTCTTGTGCTGAGTCATATTTGCTGTTTTGGAATGTGAAACCTGCTTGTGCTTGAAGTTTGCTGTTGAAAGCTGCTTTTGCCTCTAGGCTAATACCCATTACTGTTGCACCTTCGCCATTTTGACGCTCTTGTACATCATTACCATAATCATCTTGTTCATCTAGCATTACAGTAGTAAATGTATCATCTAGGTGTGTGTAGAACCCTTCAATCAAGAAATTAGTTTGTACACCACCAATAGTGTAATAGTAGTCACCTGAAAGACTGAAACTTTGTGATTTCTCCTGTTTCAAATCATCAGCCAATACAGTTACAACGCGTTCCCCACCTACTAGGGCGATATGGTAATCCTCATCAAAGGCTTGTGGCGCGCGGAATCCTGTTGAGTATGTAAGACGATAGTTCATATTCTTGTTAGGGTTATAACGGAAGTTAGCACGTGGAGAGATAATTACATTGTCAATCATACTATGTTTATCTAAACGAGCACCGATAAGGAATCCGAACATATCATTACGCCATTCATTTTGTAAGAAACCGCTGTAAATATTAATTTTTTGTTCAGCGTAGTGATCATATCCTTTCGCTTCATCTACAAGAGCGTTATGGTTATACTCAATACCAGCTAAGAATTCAGCAGGCATAAACCAAAGATTATCAAAGTTACGGATAAATTGTGCGCCTGTTACTACTACTAAGTCATCGGTTGTGCCATAGGCTGCGTCGTCATAGTCACCACCATAATAGCTAGCACGGTCAGTATTTTGGAACGATGCATAAACGTTAAATTTCTTGCTATAATCATTGTTGAATAAATCAAAGCTAGCACCACCACCATTAATATAGTGTTCTGTTTGTTCTGTTAGTGAAGTTTGGTGTGGTTGTAAGTCAAATTCCATTTCACCACCACGGCGGAACTCATGTGTGTTGTGATATTGTAGTGTAAGTTTAGAATTGTCACTTGTCTTTAAGAATGAACGCATACCTAATGATTGTGTGTTAATCATAGGAATTTCGCTCAGATTATCACCATTTGCGTCATAAGCATCACGCTCTCTGTTTTGTCCATAGATAAAGATACCAGCCTTTTGGTTATCAGAAACTACTGAGGCGTTAAATGTAGTATTGTTATCCCAAGCATCTGTTACACCTATTGAAGTTGATGTGTGAGCTATCTCAGCACTATTGTAAATAGGATCTTTAGTGATAATATTGATAGTACCACCTACGGCTGATGAACCAAATAGGGCAGAACCACCACCACGTAAGACCTCAACACGCTCAATCATACTAGCAGGAATTTGCTCTAATCCGTAAACGCCTGTTAGGGCTGAATATACTGGGCGTGAGTCCATAAGTATTTGTGAGTAAGCACCCTCTAGACCATTGATTCTAACTTGTGTAAAACCACAGTTTTGACAATCATTCTCGACACGTACACCTGTTTGGAAGTCAAGACCATCAGCTAATGATGCTGCACTAACCATCTCAAACATTGTATTAGGAATTACGCTAATTAATGTTGAGCTATTTGTGCGTACAATTTCATTTTTGTTACCTGTTACTACTACTTGTTCTAACATCATAGCATCCTCTTTAAGACTGAATAGTGCCTCTATTGTTTTATCCTCTTGTGTAGTCACCTCTATTGATTGGCTTGTATATCCCATACCGTATGCTTTGATTGAGTATTCTCCGATAGGTAGATTTTTTAGGAAGAAGTGACCAGTTGCGTCAGTTGTTGTTCCGTAAGTTGTTCCCTCAATGATTACATTCATATATGGTAGGTGTTCACCTGTTTGTGTACATACAACGTGACCTGCCACGTTTGCATCTGTTAACTTATCAGCAGCGAATATATTAGACATACCTAATACTGCAACTACTATAATTGTAATTAGTTGTTTCATTTTTTTTCGTTTTTAATTCTAAAAATTATTATTTTAATGCATAGATTACTACCTAATGATTTAACAATAGGTCGCAACTCTAATAGGCACCCTGTTTCTAAGGATGTTTAATAGAGTAAATTTAGTTGTTCTGATTCTTTTTTACGCAACAGGGGGTGCACGTAACTGAGCATATAGTATGCTAGATGATAAACTAACCTTGTCATTAGATGTTCCGTAAGTTGCCGTAATATGGCGGAAACATTTAAATGCAATTATAACAGCCACAATAGCTATTGCGGTATTGCTGATTAATCCTAGAAATTGGATTGATGTGCCGCTATGTGAGTGGTTAGAATTAGATTGGTAAGGGTGTGAGTGAGTAACCTCTACACCATCTATGATATGGGTGTGTTCAAATAGACTCGTTCCGCTATTATAAGCTAGGAACGATACTAATAGGAATACTCCAAATATCTGTTTTATTATCTTTAAACCCATTTTTAACTTTGTTGTGACAAAGGTAGTTATTTGGAATCATTCTAAAGATAGTCTATTCTATATTTAACAGTTTATTAACATATAGATATTTTAAGAAGTCCCCTAAATATATTTTGATATATTTTTATGTGATGGTTTATAATAAATATCATATCTTTGTGTGTTTATAAGGCGTAGGGGTTATCTCTATAAATAAAATCGCAATTACAGCTGAGCATAATATATGAATAAATTATATCCATTTAAATTTCAACCAATTTATAAATCTGTTATTTGGGGCGGTTCTCAAATTAAGGAATTTAAAGGTGGAACACACTCTGATAGTGACAGAATTGGTGAGAGTTGGGAGATTTCAGGACTTGAGAATCAGTTATCAGTTGTAGCTAATGGTGAATTTGAGGGGGTGGATATTAAGGAGCTATTGACAAAGTTTGGCGCGGATATTCTAGGTAAGGATATTTATGCTAAAACAGGTAATTTATTTCCAATCTTAATCAAGTTTCTAGATGTCAGCAGTGATTTGTCAATACAGGTTCATCCTAATAACATTATGGCTAGTGAACGTCATAATAGTTTAGGTAAGACCGAGTTATGGTATGTGATTAAGTCAGATGATAAATCTCATCTATATTCAGGATTCTCTAAAACTGTTACTAAAGAGGAGTTTAAGTCACATATCTACAATAACAGTGTTACTGATATACTAGCTAAATTTTCACCTAAACCACGTGATCTATTTTATATTCCAGCAGGACGTATTCATAGTATATGTGCAGGTAATTTTATGGTTGAGATACAGCAAACATCTGATATTACATATCGCGTTTATGACTATGATAGGGTGGATGTGAATGGTAAGAAACGCGAACTACATACCCAGTTAGCTAGTGAAGCGTTAGATTATAATATATCGGATGATACATTCAGCCATGCAGATATGGTTTATGACAAGGAGTTGTTATTGAAGCGTTGCGACTATTTCACATCTTCGGTAATTAACTTGACTAAAAGTTTTCGTTTTCCTATCGATAATAGTTTCAAAATATTAGTTATTACATCTGGTGATGGAAAAATCATTGATGACAATGGTACTATAACAGAAATTAAGCAGGGTGAAACAATATTAATTCCAGCAGCTATTAAATATGTGGATATCATTCCTAATGTAGAGTTAGAGGTGTTAACAACTTTCATATAAACAGTAGCACTCTGATTTATAACGCGATGCATCAGCAGTTATATATATTTAATCCAGAAAATGATTTAGCATTAGCCTATGGAGGTGAGAATTATACAGCACCACCATTAGCCACTAAGTTACGTAACGACTTACAGATGTTACCGCTATGGTACGCTAGTGGTGACGGGGTAAATATATACTCAACACAATCCGATAATCAAGAGTGGTTGAATAATATCTCAAAGCTATTTAATCTCAAAGCTACGCTACTAACAGATAAATCGCTAGCTAACTTCAACGGGGATATAAATGTATGGGGTTGGAGTGCAGATATGCGTAAACGATTAATTGACCGCGGGGTAAATGTGAATCAATTACCAAAACCTGAATATATCGCCAAGTTACGTGAGTTATCGCACCGTTCAATATCAATAACTTTCCATAAACGTATTACTGAGTTGATAGGGTATGAATTAGCTCCTATCCCGATTGAGGTAACTACATTGGATGATGTAATTGCATTTGCAATGCAACATCCATCGTGTTATATCAAGGCTCCATGGTCTAGCAGTGGACGAGGTATTTACCGCGCTTTAGATATAGATGCTAACGACTTTAAACAGTGGAGCAGCGGAATTATTTCACGTCAAGGGTCTGTTATGTGTGAAATTCCCTTAGATAATCTAGGTGATTTTGCAATGGAATTTTATTGTCAAGATGGAGTATCACGCTTTGTAGGGTATTCACTTTTTCAGAATAGTGTGCATAGTGCATTTGATTTTGGCTATCTATCTTCACCGCAGAGTATAAAGCTAAAATTGTTGGAGCTATTTCCTAATAAAGAGCTATTATCTAAATTGGAACAGGTAGTTAATGATGTTGTTACTGAAACCATAGCACCACACTATACAGGTTACGTAGGTGTAGATATGATGGTTTATAGCGATAATGGTATTAAGCGCATTAATCCAGCCATCGAGATTAATCTACGCACCACAATGGGAGTAATAACCACCGTGATAGGTGAAAAGTTAATAGCAAAAGGCTCTGAGGGTATCTATAAAATGGAATACCACAATGATAGCAAGCAAAATACACTAAAAGATTATGCATCAAAGTTAACTGCTGACTTCCCATTGGTTATCGAGGATAACCGTATTAAATCAGGAGTACTGTTTTTAACTCCAATCTATGCTGATGCTAACTATTGCGCTTATATCAAAGTTTTAGAAACTCTTTAGGGTCAGTTTTTAGAAACCCCTTAATTCAGTATAAAGTCTGTGTAGTGGCAGACCCATCACATTATAATAGCTACCTGAGATAGATTTTACGCCAATTGCGCCAATCCACTCCTGAATACCATACGAACCCGCTTTGTCAGCAGGGTTGTAACGCGTGACATAATACTCAATTTCATCATCGGTAAGTTCAGCAAACTCCACTATGGTTACAGCATCAAAAGCAACCTCCTTATCGGCAGTAGTTATTGCTACCCCAGTGATAACTTTATGCGTTCTGCCCGATAGTGCGCGTAGCATACACTTAGCATCCTCACAATCTTTAGGTTTACCTAATATTTGCGAATCAACAACCACTATCGTATCAGCAGTTATCACCAATTGGTTATCAGTGATTAATGATTGGTAGCTTTTAGCTTTCTTTTGTGATATATATAGAGCCACATTATCGCTCTCTAAGTATGTAGGGTATGATTCATCTATACCGTTTATTATCTCAACACGGAAATTAATATCCAAAGACTTTAATAGCTCCTGACGGCGAGGTGACGCAGAGGCTAAGATTATATCATATCTATTTAAATTATTCATATTTATTACCAGCGGTAAGCCTCCTCACCATTTAACCATTTGCCTTGTGCGCGTAGCACCTGTTCAATCAGGTCACGACCACAACCCTCACCCCCTTTAACTGGAGATATATATTTAGCAATCTGTTTAACATCAATAGCAGCATCTATTGGAGCTACTGGCAATCCCACACTATTCATTACTTGAATATCAGGGATATCATCCCCCACGTATGCTACATTCTCAGGTTCAAGATTACGTTTTTGCATCCAGTTATTTAAGTCAGGCATCTTAATTGCTGACGACATATATATATCTTCAACACCTAGCTCCTTAAAGCGAGTATAAACCCCCTTTGAGTTACTCCCAGTGATAATAGCAATATTCAATCCCTGCTTTACAGCAAATTGGATAGCGTAACCATCCTTAATATTCATCATGCGCAACGGTTCACCCGATATATCTATTGGCACAACAGATGCAGACAGCACACCATCTACATCAAAGGCAATCCCCTTTATCCTCTTTAAATCGTAATCAATTGCGCTCATTATATATATTTTCTGAAATCAATTTATATATTTCACTCTCAGCACCCGTTAGCATTGAGATATGTTTATTTGTAATCTCCTTATCACCGCGAACAGCAGGACCTGTTTGCGCATCGTGCGGAGTAATCCTCTTAATCTTGTCTATACTACTTTGGATTAAAGGCAATAGTACATCAAATGGTAACTCCTCCCTCTGCATAATCCCATCAGCAATATCCCACATATGATTAGCAAAGTTACAAGCAAAGACAGCCGCAATATGTAATTTGCGACGTAATTCGCTATCAGCAGTATAAACCTTAGTAGTAAGATAGCTCGCCAATTTATCAACAATTAGTTTACTCTCTGGTTTATTCCCCTGAGTAAATATTGATATTTCAGCAAAGTTAACATCCACCCCTTTAGTAAATGTTTGTAGTGGATATAACACACCATAATTGCTACTCACATTAGCGAAAACATCTGCTGAAACGCTCCCCGAAGTATGAATAAATAGTGCTGTTGGATTATCCACCTTAATCTGATTAGCTAACATGGCGATAGCATCATCCTTTACGATAAACAGATAGATATCGGCATCAGCCACAATATCCCCAATCTGGTTACTATAATTGGAGCAACCTATCAGGTCAGCAAGCTTTTGCGCATTAGCTACTGTTTGGCTATAAATCTGAACAATATCTACATACTTAGCTAGTGCTGCTACTAAATGAGTGGCAACATTACCTGAGCCAAGTATAACAACCCTATGCTTCATCTTTCCATTTACCAATATTGATACGCTCCCAAGGCAGAGCATCTATATCATTAGCCTTACTCACCTTAATCTTATGACCAAGAGTAATAACACTAAGCACTGGATAGTCAGGAGTTACCTCAAGAAGTTCACGCACATAATCCTCAGCAGGAATACCCTCCTTAGTATATCTGTTGCGCACCTGAATCCAGCAACTACCCAAGCCTAAATCCTCAGCTTGCAGTTGTATATATGTTGATGCTATTGCCGCATCCTCCACCCACGCTTCCGTTTCGCCAGGATTAGCCATAACCACTATTGCTAATGATGCATTAGCGATAGGTGTTGCCCCGAAATCTTTACATTTTGATAATCTCTCTAACATCTGCTTATCCTCAACAACGATAAAGTGCCAAGCGCGACTATTCTTAGATGTAGGAGCTAACAGAGCTGCTTGTAAGATTAGTTGAACATCCTCAGCGTTAATCTCCTTATCGCTATATTTACGTGTTGAACGACGTGCGATTATTAAATCTTGAAATTTACCCATAATCACGTTTTAAGTTGATACTCCTCTCAATTATATTTCTGCAAACTTACATAAAAAAACTCTAAAGCTAAAGATTGCATACATAAAAGTTTACAAGCTACCCCACAATCGAGCTACTCCCACCAGGCGTGTCATCCCACCAGGCGTGTCATTCTGAATTAATAATCCACTATTGTCATGTCAATAATCTTCATTTGTCATGCTGAATTGCAAAGGTGCTGAATCAAGATACTGTTGATAAAACCAAAAGAGATTATTGACATGACAGATAGGGATTTTAAATATGACAGATGAGAAATTTTAAATATGACAAATGAGAGATTATTTATATAACACAGAAATTATTAAACATTAAACAAAACAACAAATAATATGAAAAAATTAGAATACAAAACACCAGCAATAGAAGTAATAGAAATAGAAGTAGAGGGAATGATTGCAGCAAGTGGCACATTAATGCAGTCATCTAAAGCACCAACATCAGAACCAAGTAGCACCAACGGCAGTAGCATCAGTTCCTACTCAATGGATAACTATAGTTGGAAATAAATAGCGGAGGATGACCCAAAAATCATAAATGGCTAGGTGGGTCATCCTCTCCCATTTATCACGGTGCAGAGGTGGATAGCATCCACACGCATT
>JAWXTT010000083.1:0-9558 GCA_044433325.1 Bacteroidales bacterium | reverse complement strand
TGCTTTAGATTTGTATTTTTCAAAATGTGAGCGTAGCGGTGCCTACGGTGCATTTTGTAAAATGCGAAGATGAAGTATCGAAGTAGAAAAGCGTTAAAATTCAATTTTTAGAAGTCCCCTTAACTATAAACTCAAGATATCATTTCAATGCTATCCTTGTATTATTGCATATATCTGATTATCTTTGTGTGTTTGTTTTAAAACTATGAGTATGAGTAGTGGTGATGTTAAAGTTTTACTCTTTGACCTAGGTGGAGTAATAATAGATTTAGATCGTTCACAATGTGTCAAAGCATTGACTGAAATAGGGATGAAGGGGGCTGAGGAGTTGTTGGGCTTATATGCACAACAGGGGGCATTTCTTCTTTTGGAAACTGGCAAGGTATCGCCTGCTGAGTTTCGTGATATAATTCGCAAAGAGATTGATGGAGAGGTAACGGATAGTCAGATAGATGATGCATTTAATAAGTTCTTGATAGGTTTGCCTATTGAGCGATTACGCTTATTACGACAATTACGTGAAAAGTATAAGGTGTATATGCTATCTAATACTAATGCTATAATGTTTGATAGTAAGATTGATGAACTTTTCCGACAAGATGGATTGACGGTAAATGACTATTTCGATGGATTAGGTTTATCTTATGAATCAGGCTATGCTAAACCTGAAAAGGAGATTTTTGATTATCTGCTAGATAAGTTCAATTTGCAAAGTGCGGATATACTGTTCTTTGATGATTCACAAAAGAATTTAGATGCAGCTGCCGCGTTAGGATTTAAAACCTATCTAGTTGAACCTGGAATGGAATTTGCTGATGCTTTTAATGCTGATTTGACGATTAAATAATCAATTATGGAGATTGTTAAGGGTATAGATAGTAATATTAGTGGTGCTAAGGTAGCAGCTACCATCGGAGTTTTTGATGGGGTGCATCTGGGACATGCTGATATTATTAAAGCATTGAAATTTCAAGCTGTTAAGCGCGGATTGGATATGGCTGTTATTACCTTTATGAGTCATCCGCGTATCTTTTTCAATCGTGACTCAGAGTTAAGGATGATAATGAGCGTTAAGGACAGAGCCCAAAAGCTGTCTGAATTAGGTGTTGATTATACTATACTTTTAGAGTTTAATCGTGAATTGGCTCAACTATCAGCCAAGGAGTTTATGCAACTGATGTATAAACAATATAATGTGCGAGCTTTGATGATAGGGTTTAATCATCGATTCGGTGGAAATAGAAGTGATGGTTTTGATGATTATGTGCGCTATGGAACTGAGATAGGAATTGAGGTGATTCGCTCTGATGAATTTAAACTTGAGAGTGATTCAGTTAGTTCATCTGAGATACGTAAACTTATCCTTTCTGGTGAGATGGAGTTAGCTGCTGAATATATGGGTCATAATTTTATGCTTGATGGGGTTGTTGTTAAGGGTTATCAACGTGGTCGTAAGATTGGCTTCCCAACTGCTAATATCCAAGTCAATGGGGAGTATCAATTGATACCTAAGTGTGGTGTTTATGCGGCAATTGTTCAACTATCGGATGGCGGTATCCATGGGGGAATGTTGAATATAGGAACGCGCCCAACCTTTGAGGATGATAATGCGCTGAGTATAGAGATAAATATTTTCGATTTCGATAGAGATATCTATGGTGTGGAGTTGGTGGTGGAGTTTGTATCATATATTCGTGAGGAGAAACCAATGAATGGGATAGATGAACTTATTAAACAACTGAACCTAGATAAGGAGTGTGTAACTAAAATACTAAATGAAAGATATAATGAAACTAATTAATTTAACTGATCAAGACTCATTACTAAGTCAATATATGAGTGAGTTGCGTAACATTGATGTGCAGGGTGATAGATTGCGTTTTCGTGCTAACGTTAAGCGTATAGGTGCTATAATGGCTTATGAACTATCTAAGGGGTTAACCTTTGAGAAGAGTGATATCACTACTCCGCTAGGTGTTTCGCCATGCTCGACGCTAAATGAGAATATTGTTTTAGGCACAATACTACGTGCTGGGTTACCATTTCATGATGGTTTCTTGCAATATTTTGATAATGCTGATAATGCTTTTGTTTCAGCTTATCGCAAACATACTAGTGATCATGACTTTGAAGTGCATATCGAGTATATCGCCTCACCATCATTAGAGGGTAAGACCTTGATAATAGTTGACCCAATGTTGGCAACTGGTATATCTATGGAGTTGGCTTTAGAGGCGTTATACACTAAGGGTAAACCTGCTAAGATAATAGTAGCATCAGTAATAGCATCACAACAAGCTATTGACCACATGTGTGCAGTCTTGCCTGAGGGTAGTGTAGTTATGGTGGGTGATATTGATGCTGAACTTAATGACCATTCATATATTGTACCAGGCTTAGGTGATGCAGGTGACCTATTATATGGCGAGAAATAAAAGGGGAGTTATGAGATATATTTCAATACTTCTATTATCAGTTGTACTATTAATCAGTTGTGCTGGTAAGGGGCGTAGTAAAGCCTATAACAGTGATAATGTAGTAGCTGAGGTTGCTATTGTTGATAATGGAGTTCGCTTTAATGCTGATACTGCATATCGTTTTATTCAGGAGCAATTAGACTTTGGTGCAAGAGTGCCCAATACTCAGGCGCACCGTCAAGCTGGTGATTATATTGTCGCTAAACTTAAAGGGTATGGTGCTAATCTTATTGAACAACGCTTTGATGTAAAAACATTTGATGGTGTAACGCTGAATGCTAGAAATATCATAGCTGAATTTTCTCCAGAACTGGATGATCGTATATTGTTGATGGCACATTGGGATTGTCGTCCATGGGCAGATCATGACCCAGATTCAAACAATCGTAAAGAGCCTGTTATGGGTGCTAATGATGGCGCAAGTGGGGTGGCTGTACTGATGGAGTTAGCTCGTCTGATAGGTGAGAATACTCCTAATATTGGTGTTGATATCTTGCTGTTTGATGCTGAGGATTGGGGTGATTCACATGGTGATGGCGGAGTTGATTCATGGGCGTTAGGCTCACAATATTGGGCTAAGAATATGCATCGTGAGGATTATGCACCGCAATATGGTATCTTATTAGATATGGTGGGTGCGCCAACAGCTAAGTTTTATGTCGAGGGGTACTCACAACACTATGCACCAAATGTAGTTGCTGAGGTGTGGTCGATAGCTGAGAGTCTAGGCTATGGTAATCTGTTTATTAATCAGATGGGCTTTGATGTCCTTGATGATCATATTGCGGTTAACAAAGCTGGTATCCCAACTATTGATATAATAGATCAACATAATGGTAAAGGTGGGTTAGGTTTTTGTCCTGCTTGGCATACTATCTATGATACTATCGATAATATATCGCGCGAAACATTAGGTGCTGTGGGGGAAACTCTTGTAAATCTTATATATAAAAATGGTATGAAACTAGAATATCCAGAGAGTAAGAAGGGGGAGGTAGTTGATAACTACTTTGGTAAAAAGGTAGCTGATCCATACCGTTGGCTTGAGGATGATTGTTCTGCTGAAACGGCAGAATGGGTGGCTGCTCAGAATCGTGTGACAAATAATTATTTATCGCAGATAGCTATACGACCTGTTATACGTGAGCGTATGACCCAGTTGGCTGATTATCCGCGTTTGGAACTTCCTACTAATCATAATGGTTATTACTATTTCGCTAAAAATAGTGGATTGCAAAATCAGAGTCTTATATATCGTAGCAAGAGCCTAAACTTAGATGGTGGTGAATTGGTGTTAGACCCTAACTCGTTATCAGAGGATGGAACGGTTGCTTTGCAAGGGGTGGAGTTCTCGAAATGTGGTAACTATATGAGTTGCCAAGTATCTAGTAGTGGTAGCGATTGGAATGAGATTTTTGTTATTGACCTAAATAGTGGTAAGCGATTAGATGATTATCTGTGTTGGAGTAAATTCTGTACTGTACAATGGAGTGGTGATGGTTTCTATTATAGTGGTTACGCGCCTGCTGAAGATGGTTCATTGTTGCAGGCAGTTAATGAATACCATACGGTTTATTACCATAAGTTAGGAACTGAACAAGCGGATGATAGAGTAGAATTTCGTAGTGAGGAGTTTCCTAATAGGTTCTATGAGGTAGTGGTAAGTGATGAGGATGATTATATATTCCTTACTGAATCAGAGGGGCGCGGATATGCTATTTATGTGCGCGAGAACGAGCCTGATAGTGAATAT
The DNA here is from genome assembly GCA_044433325.1 of Bacteroidales bacterium. Classification (GTDB taxonomy): domain Bacteria; phylum Bacteroidota; class Bacteroidia; order Bacteroidales; family Muribaculaceae; genus HGM05232. The sequence continues at coordinate 5,328 of JAWXTT010000083.1, read as the reverse complement.
AAACAGATAGTAACTGAGCTAGATGATCTTAATCTGATTGTCGGAACTAAGGGGGATAAGTTATATCTGATGAGTAACAGTTCAGCCCCAATGGCTCAACTATTGGAGATGGATATCAAGAGTGGCGAATCAAAGGTGGTGATAGCTGAATCAACTAATATGTTGGTGGATGTGAAACTTTGCTCAGATAATATGATTGTTACTTATGAACAGGATGCTTCACACCATGCTTATATTTATAAAATGGATGGTGAGCGCGTAAAGGGTATTGAACTTCCAACATTAGGTAGCGTTGAATTTAGTTATGCTAAGGATGAAAACCAACTGTTATACTCATTTCCCTCTTATCTATCTCCATCTACAATATATAAATATGACTTTAACGATGATAAGTCAATAGCTATTTATAAATCAGATATTGATATCAATTTAGATAATTACCAAACTAAACAGTTAGAGTGTATTAGCAAGGATGGTACACCTATTAAGTTCTTTATTACTCATCGTAAAGATTTAAAGATGGATGGGATGAATCCGACATTGCTATATGGCTATGGTGGATTTAACATATCTCTTAACCCTTCATTTTCCCCTTATAGACTGCCATTTATTGAACGTGGCGGAATATATGTTGTGGCAACATTACGCGGTGGAGGTGAATATGGTAAAGAGTGGCACAATGCAGGTACTAAAGAGCGTAAACAGAATGTATTTGACGACTTTATAGCGGTTGCTGAATATCTAATCTCAGAGGGATATACATCGCCTAAACGATTAGCTATTAATGGTGGTAGCAATGGTGGCTTATTGGTCGGTGCTGTTCTGAATCAACGCCCTGAATTGTTTGTGGCGGCTGTGCCTCAGGTTGGAGTTATGGATATGTTACGCTATCAATATTTTACTATTGGGTGGAATTGGGCTAGCGATTATGGTCGTAGTGATAATTCTAAGAGTAGTTTTGATTATTTATATGCTTACTCGCCACTACATAATATTAAGAGTGATGGCACGCCATATCCTGCTATTATGATAACTACTGCTGATCATGATGATAGGGTTGTTCCTGCTCACTCCTTTAAATATGCGGCAACACTACAAGCAGCTAATACTGGCTCTGCTCCTAAACTAATACGTATAGATAGTAATGCTGGGCATGGTGCGGGTAAACCTGTTGCCAAAACTATTGAGGAGCAGACAGATATCTTCTCCTTTATATTAAATGCTATGCAAATGGCTGATTAATTAAGGGTCAGTTTTTAGAACTCCCACTAAGATCTGCCGAGCGACAAACCATTTCACGTGTTAGTGTTAGGATTGGTTCATTCTCAGCGTTGAAGAATATTATTTGCTCAGGGGTTTCACCTACGGTAGCTGTTTCAGCACTTTCTAATGCTAATAGTAGCTCAGTCTCAAATTGAATATTTGGACAATAGATACGCGTTGACATTAGTTGAGTAAATTGTATTGAATTATCCTTACCTCGGTTTATTTCGATTGTACCATTTACGATGTTACATCCTGTATTGCCATGTAGTGATTTTTGGTCTGTATCTATTACTAGTTGTGCGTCATTTAGCTCTACTTCACTACCATTGATTTCCGCTACTCTCCACTTGCCATTTAGGAAAGTCATATCGTGACGTTTTAGTGTAAGTAGTATTTCACCTGAGTTATCCCTTAAATTTAGATAATCATTGCCATCTATCTCAGCTATATCATATTGAGTGATTGAGTTTAGTGATTGCATTATAATGCTCTCTTGTGGAGCGTTATGACAATACATCATGGTTGAGATTAGATTCTCAATAGATATATATTGGTTATCTTCGGTTGAGAACCTTCCATTTATTACATTGCAACTATTATTACCATAGATTATACTATCTGAGAGATTGAAGTTTAGAAATGGAATCTCTTCGCTATCTGTTGTAATCGCTTTATTGTTGCATCCTGTTATTATCCATTCTCCACCTATTGATTTGTCAATAGCTTTGTTGCAAAATTCAGTTGCTGATACTGTCGATGTAAAGGCTGTTATTGCCAGTAATGCTAAAATTCTATTCATTTTTTTATTCTCTTTAAAATAGTACAACATCTATCGCAGTTGTCGGTAGATGTTGTACATGATTATTCTTTTTATATGTACCTAACAGTAAAATGGGTTTTTCTATTGATTACTGCATGGTGTCATACTCTTTATTTCTTTGTGCTAACTTCGCCCCAACGTTTTCTTAGTGGGTATCTAGTTGAGTGTACAAGCAATCGTAAAGATGTACTATATGTGAAGTAAGCCCACACCCAGTTAGTTAATACATTAAGTTTGTTACGCATACCTAATATTGATATTAAGTGAACAAACATCCATGAAGCCCACGCTGGACGACCATAAAGGTGTATATTAAAGTTTAAGTCAGCTACTGCACGATTACGACCTACGGTTGCCATTGAGCCTTTATCAACATACTTGAACTCTTTAACAAATTCACCTTTATTTAAGTTCTTAGCTAGATTAACTGCTTGTTGAATTGCTACCTGTGCTAATTGTGGATATCCGTATGGAAAGATATCATCCTTTAGGAATGCAATATCACCTAGTGCAAATATATTGTCGTATCCATTAATACGATTATAGTGGTCAATAATGAATCTGCTACCTGGTCCCATCTCAGCTTTCTCTAAGCCTTCTATGTCAATCCCCTTGATACCTGCTGTCCAAATTACTGTTTCAGCATAAATCTCCTCACCATCAGTGAATTTAACGATATCATTTTCATAAGATTCCATCATCTTATTTAGCTTAACGTTAACTAATAGGTGTCCAAGATATTCATATGCGTGACGTGATGAGTCCTCACTCATAACGCGTAATAAGCGATCAGCTCCCTCTACTAATACTATATTGATATCATCAACGCTAATCTCAGGATATTCACGTTGAAGGATATATTTCTTCATTTCACCGATTGCTCCAGCAACCTCTACGCCAGTTGGTCCACCACCGATTACTAAGAAACTTAGTAACTTACGGCGTTCCTCAACATCCTTGCATATGCTGGCGCGCTCTAGTCTATCTAAGATTTCATTCTTTAAACGTAACGCCTCACCAGCTGATTTAAGCGTATAAACGCGCTCTCTTAGTTCAGGCATGTTAAAGAAATTGTTAGTAGTACCAGCTGCTACGAATAGATAATCATAGCTGATTGTCTCGAACTGTGTTACTACCTCCTGTCTCTCAGTATCGACTTTTTGTACTTTACCTAAATGAAATTTGACATGTTTCATTTTGCGTATCTCACGACGAAATGGGAATGAGATACTCCCTGAATCTAAACCCGATGATGCTATTTGGTAAAATAGCGGTGGGAATGAATGGTAATTGTTTCGGTCAATTAGGGTGATGTTAAATTTCTTTTTATCAAGGTGCTTGATCGCATTAATCCCTGCGAAACCACCACCAATAATTACGACATGTTTTTTACCCTCTTTTTGCATACTTGATTTGTTTGGATAATATTAAAAAACTCATTTGTGAGGAGTTAAAAACTGATGAAATAGTGGCTTTTTTCAGCCATTATACTACTAGTCAGTTTTTATATTCCCTCTCTTATATAAATAATTCCCAAATATCGGTATTTTTAACGATTAAACAAAATAAAATGGATAAAGATTTAAAAATATTAGAGTACATTTGCAACTGGTTACTTTTTTAATATCTAATGGTGCGTTGTACGCCCGTATAATATAGTATATGAGAATATTAAGAGTTATATTTATAGTTATCATTACGATGATAATTTCTGCCCCTGTTCAAGCGCAGATAAATGCTAAACAGGTGACGAGCATTGGACGTAATGCATTGTATTTTGAAGATTATATCTTATCTATCCAATATTTCAATCAAGCTATTAAAGCTAAACCATATTTAGCTGATCCATATCTGTATCGTGGTATCGCTAAATTGTATCTTGAGGATTATCGTGGTGCTGAGGAGGATTGTTCATTAGCAATGGAGCGTAATCCATTTATCACAGATATATATCAGATACGTGGGGTAGCTAGACAGTCATTACATAAATATGAAGAGGCTATCGAGGATTATACTAAAGGATTGCAGATGAATCCTGAAAATAAAAATATGATATTTAATAAAGCTTTGGCTGAGATGGCATTGAAAGATTATGATGCTGCCAAGGTTAGTTATGATACGTTAATTGATAAGTTTCCTAAATATGATGTTGGTTATCTTGGTCAAGCTCAAATGTTAATAGAGATAGGTGATACTATCGCTGGGGTGGCTAGTATTACTAAAGCTATTGAGGTAAATAAAAATAACTCACAAGCATACTTAATGCGTGCAGGTATAGCTATGAAAGGGGGTAGTGATGGTTTCGCTACTGCTATTGATGATATGGACGCAGCTATTAAACTTGAACCTAATAATGTTGACTATTTTATTAATCGTGCGTATCTGAGATATAAGAGCGATGACTATTTTGGAGCTATGTCTGACTTTGATTATGCGGTTAGTTTAGACCCTAATAATAGAATGGCTAGGTATAATCGTGCATTATTATTGATTGAGGTTAAGGAAAATAATCGTGCTATTGTAGATTTGACTGAGGTATTGGCTGCTGAACCTGATAATATTTTTGCTAGATATAATCGAGCCAACCTTTATACTAAGACAGGGCAATATGATCTGGCTGTTGAGGATTATGATGTGGTGTTAGAGGCTTATCCAGATTTAGGTAGTATAATTTATGAGCGTAGCGAGTGTAAAAAGTTAATGGGTGATATCTCTGGAGCTGAACGTGATTACTACGCAGCTAGGAAAATATTAGATAATAAGCAGGATTATGCAAAGTATCTAAAGAGTACTGTTGCTGAAGCTGATGTTGAATCTAATACTGATGGTGAAGTAACGGAAGAGCAGGTAATAGATAGATTTAAGCAACTGATGACGGTAAATACTGAACGTGAAGTTGAACCTAAATATGATAATAAAACGCGTGGACGTATTCAGGATGATAATGATATGGTGGTTACTGAGGATATCTTTACTCTCTCGTATTATGATCAAGCTAGCGCAGTCAAGGTGAATAATAATTATACTAAGGAAACGGATGAGATTAATCAATCTAAATTGTTATCATCTATGATATTTATTACCAATAAACCGTTGCCATTAACTGAATCACAGATTGCCAATAGGTTTAAGTCGATTGAGTATTTCAGTGCTAGTATCTATAATGGTTCACCTAGAATAGCTGATTATATAGGTCGCGCTCTAGATTATCTATTGTTGAAGGATTATGATAGCGTTATTAA
>JAWXTT010000082.1:0-9587 GCA_044433325.1 Bacteroidales bacterium | reverse complement strand
CCTACACAAGATAGACTTCAGTACAAAGAATCGCACGAAATCTTCCTTCGATACCACAAAGATAGTAAATAAATTTAAAACAAAAAAAAACTAATTTTATTTGTATTTTAAGACAGTATCTTAAAACTGACCCTTGAAATAATAAGGAATAAACGAATGGGATAAAAACAACTGTAAATCAGTTTTTAGAACTCCCCCTAATTTAGAAATGTATGAAAATATATAAGTTTATTGTAGCCACATCGTTATTATTCTCTAGTAGCATGGCTATTGCTGAGGTATCATCGATAAGCACCTCTGCGGATGGGTATTTGCAACGTGGAGTGGAGATGTTTAATCGAAATAATTATTTAGGTTGTATAGATCAGTTAACTCATGCGCAAGGTATGGTTATTACCTCTAACGAGGCTGAAATGTCTGCCCTATATATTGCCATGGCTGAGTATCATTTGGGTAGTAGTCTGGGCGAAACTCTATTAAAGGGGTTTATTGAGGATTATCCATATTCGTTAGATAAGTCAGTAGCACAATATTACTTAGGTAACTACTATTTCTTTAAGGGTAAATTTGGCGAGGCTGCTACTAATTATGCTGCTATCAATGGTGATATGTTAACACAAGCTGAAAGAGTGGATATGAATTTCCGCTTAGGTTATTCACTGTTACGCATTGGTGAGTATGACACGGCGGGAGCGTATTTCCAAAGAATAGCTAATAACCCTAAATATAAGGATGTATCAATCTTGTATCAAGGATACCTAGATTACATAAATAAGGATTACACCGAGGCGTTAGCTAAATTCAGTAAGCTTAGAAGCAACAGCCCATTAAGTTTAGATTCATATTATTATATTGCACAAATATATTTTATACAGGGTGATTATACTAAGGCTATCACCTATGGTACACCGATGCTTAACCGCGCCAACAGTAATAGTATGTTTCGCTCTGAGATGCACCGCATAGTGGGTGAGAGTGAATATCAATTGGGTAACGATATAGTTGCAATTGTTAATATTGAGAAATATTTGGAAACAACCCCTAGTGATGAATTGCGTTCAGCTCTATATCTGTTAGGGGTATTAGATTTCCGCCGTATGGATTATCAAGCCACTATTGATAATATGGCTAAGGTAGTAGCTAATGGGGATGATGCAATGACTCAGAGTGCATATATCTTTATAGGTCAATCATACTTAAAGCTAGAGAAGATGAATAGTGCATCAATAGCATTTGAGAAAGCATTTAAACTATCATTTGATAAGCGTGCACAGGAGATTGCATTCTATAATTATGCTCTAGCTCAACAAGCTGGTGGACGTACTCCATTTAACAAGGCTATTGAGATTTTTGATGAGTTTAGAACCAGTTTCCCAAACTCAGAATATAATGCATCAATAGATGAATATATAGCTAATGTATATATGAATGATAAGGATTACGATAGCGCATTCAATAGCATATCTAAGATACGTAATCCATCCGCTAATGTATTTAAAGTGAAACAATATATTATGTATAAATTAGCTATACAAATGGTTTCAAATGGTAACACTGAACGTGCTTTGGAGCTATTCAGTGGAGTTAAGATACTAGCTGCTGAGAACCAAATATTAGCTACTGAGGCTGATCTATGGATTGGGGATATTGCCTATGCTAATGATGATTACGCTAAGGCTGAGAAGATTTATACTAAATATCTAAAATCAGCAAATGCTCAGAATAAAGCTATTGGTTATTATAATTTAGGTTATGCACAATTCCAACAGAAGGATTATGCTAATGCTCGTAAGTCATTCTACAATGCAATTAATGCGAAAGTAAAACTATCTGCGGATGAGATAGCTGATGCTAGCAACCGTATAGGGGATTGTTGTTTCTATGTTGAGGAATATACCTTAGCATATCGTTATTATAACGAGGGGGTAAATAGTGACAAGGTGGGTGATTACGCATTGTATCAAGTAGCTATTATCGAGGGGTTACAACGTAAACACACTGAAAAGATTGCAACTCTAAGCAAAATGTTGTCACGTTTCCCTAAATCTAATATTGCACCGAAAGGGTTAATGGAACAAGCAAAAGCATATATCTCAATCAATAAGCAGATGGATGCAATGACACTATTCCGTAAGGTTGTTGATAATTATCCATCAACAATAGAGGCGCGTGAGGCTCAATTACAATTAGCCATCACATCTAAGAGTGTTGGCAAAGACAAGGATGCAATCAAATATTATAAAGAGGTGATAACTAATTATCCATCTAGTGAGGAGGCAGCAGTGGCAATAGAGGATTTGAAAATTATCTATGCTGATAATAACAAGATAGATGAACTGAATACGTTCCTAAATAAAACACCTAACGCACCTGGTATAGATGTAACGGAGGCTGATAAGTTAACATTCTTAGCTGCTGAGAAGAGCTATATAGATAATCCTAAAGATATCAGCAAACTACAAGGCTATATACAAGATTATAGTAAAGGAGTATTCGTCGCTAATGCTCAATATTATATAGCTAAATATAATTACAGTAACAAATCTTATGATGATGCATTAAAGAGTATTGATGTTGTATTGTCCTTAGCTAAGGATGCCTCATTTGCTGAGGATGCTTTAGCTATGAAGTGTGAGATATTAACAGCTAGTGGTGACCCTAAAGATTTATTAAAACTATACAAGGAGTTAGAGCTTAAAGCTACCACTAATGATAATCGCGTAATAGCTAATCTAGGAGTTATGCGTACCGCTAAGATTATGGACTATAACCAAGATGTTGTGGATAGCGCAACTAAGCTATTATCACTATCGGGATTAACAGCTGATGAAGAGAAAGAGGCGCGTATGAATCGTGCCTTAGCATATATTAGCCTTAATCAGAAGAGCGAAGCTATAAAAGACTTAACTAAACTAGCTGAGGAGACTAAGAGCGTATATGGTGTTAAGGGAGCTTACACATTAGCTGAACTTAGCTATGAAAATAAAGATTACTCGCTAGCTGAGGAGCAAATTAACGATATTATTGATAAGGGTACGCCACATCACTATTGGTTGGCGCGCTCATTTATCCTATTGTCAGATATTTATGCTAAGACAGGTAACGCATTTGAGGCTAAGGAGTATTTAGAGAGTTTGAAGGGTAATTATCCAGGTAGTGAAACAGAGATTTACTCAATGATTGAGGAGCGTTTAACTGCATTGAAATAAGAAACTATTATTTAGATGATAAATATGCGAAACAGATTAGGGGCGTTATTAATGGCAATAGCTATGGTATGCACAGTTGCCAATGCCCAAAATAGTAAATTAAATAAGGAGATAGTAGTAGAAACCAGTTTTCAACCTACCGAGACAGATGCCGATAAACTAAATCTAACTCCTAACGAGGTTGAGATAACAATCTCCGAGAAAAAATTAGATTATAGTAATTGGGCAGTACCTACCACAGTACAACCAACGCTACAAACATTAGCACCTATTGAGTATGCGGCAAAGCAGATAAGCTCAGATCAACGTGGTTACCTGCAATTAGGAGCTGGTACATACCTAAATAGTAATACAGCCCTAGGCTATCGCGTCATAGATGATACAGAGCGTAAGCTAAATATATGGGGTGAGCATACATCGACATGGTTAGGTCACAACACCTCGCCATACGTCATAGCCACTAATGGAGAAACACCTACACAGGAGTTTAATAATGCTCTATTAGGGATGTCATATACTCAGCTACTAAGTGGAAATAAGCTATTTAAGGCTGATGCATATTATCATTTTGATAGATTTAACTATTATGGTTCATCTGATGGGTTAGATATGCAGATGGTTAATGAATTTAATATCGACCTATCACTACGTAATGATAAGAATGGGACTGCCTTAAACTATTGGGGTGGTTTGGAGTATAACTATTGGGGTAATTCTGTCATTAACGAGATATCTGAGAATCAGATTAAAGTGAATGGTGGAGCAGAAACCGCGATAAATAATTTCGGCTCACTAGGGATAACAGGAGAGATAGGATATACATTCTATAATAAAGAGTTACCTATCCTTAATGACACACTTAGCGTTTCTAATATATTCAGAATAGAACTAACACCTGCATATAAGTATAACACCAATCAGTTAGCATTACAATTAGGAGCTAGAATAGATTACACCTCTGATACTAAAGGGAACCTGCATATTAGTCCAGCCGTTAAGCTAGATTATCAGTTTAACAGTAAGATTGGTGCATATGTATATCTACTAGGTGGTGAGCGTGTTAATAGTTATGCGGCTCTATCGGCTCAGAATCGTTATTTTGCACCATCTCTATATTATGGAACATCAGATTCACCACTTGATGCTACTCTTGGGGCTAAGTTTGCGCCATTTGAAGGGTTTAAGGGGGTAGTTTCGGCAGGATATCTAATTGTTGATAATCAGATGTTACCATATTATAATGGTACAACAGATATGACTATTTACAGTGGCGTTGATATGTCAGGATGGATGGTTTCAGCAGATTTAGAGTATAGTTATAAAACGCTAGGTAGTGTCAAGGTAGCAGCTAAATATGCTCCACAGAATGGTATAGATAAGGGATATGTTACCCAAGATGATAGAGCAGAATTGGTAATAAATGCTGAGATTACATCCACCCCAATCGATAAGCTACGCGCAACTATCGGATATGAATATCGTGGTAATAGAGCCGTTTGGGGATATAATAGTAGTGCTGAGGTCATATCAGCAGACTTAGGTGATATGAACAATCTATATCTAAATGCGTCATACGATATAAATAACAAATTTAGTATATACACAAATATAAGTAATATACTATATCAACAATGGGATAACTACTATGGTATGGGCGCGCAGAAATTGGGCGCAGTGGTAGGTGTTTCAATATTATTTTAAAAAGTAAATAAGAATGGAAAATATAGCAAAAAAGTTAACAGACCTAATAGGTAATACACCACTATTAGAACTTAGCCAATTTGGCGAAGCCAGTGGAGCTAAAGGTCAGATAATAGCCAAAGTAGAATATTTTAATCCACTAGGTAGTACAAAGGATCGTGCAGCTCTATATATGATAAAGGATGCTCAGGAGCGCGGAGTGCTACAGCCAGGAGGCGTAATCATAGAGCCAACAAGTGGAAATACAGGAGTAGGATTAGCCTATGTAGCAGTCACACTAGGTTACAAGCTAATACTTACAATGCCTGAAACTATGAGCATTGAGCGTCGTATGTTACTATCAGCATTAGGTGCTGAGATAGTTTTAACGCCAGGTGCTGAGGGTATGAAAGGCGCAATAAATCGTGCCTATGAACTATGCGAGCAGACCACAGGGGCTATTATCCTAAATCAATTTGAGAATCCAGCTAACGCCAAGGCTCACTACCTAACTACCGCTGAGGAGATTTGGCGTGATACCGCAGGTAAGATAGATATCTTTGTCAGTGCAGTAGGAACAGGTGGTACTATTAGCGGAACAGGTAAACGCCTTAAGGAGCTTAACCCTGACATCAAGGTAATAGCAGTAGAACCAGCAGACTCACCAGTCCTTTCAGGAGGTGCAGCAGGAGCGCATAAGATACAAGGGATAGGCGCAGGATTTGTCCCTAAAATCTATGATGAAACAGTAGTTGATGCAGTACTTTTAGTAACTAATGATGATGCAATGCACTCTTCACGTCTAGCCGCCAAAACCGAAGGGTTACTAGTAGGTATCTCATCAGGAGCAGCCCTATCAGCCGCCGCACGCCTAGCTGCTGAGGCAGAAAATGCAGGGAAACGAATAGTAGTAATCCTACCAGACACAGGAGAACGCTACCTCTCAACCCCACTATACGCAGGCGCGTAACTATTTATTTTATGAAATATGCGTGTTGATACAAAACAGGCACCATGAGTAAGAGGACACTTGTTAGTAATAGAATTTATTTGGCATCATTACTTGCCCCATCCTAAAGGAGTAAAGCTATTTTTAGGATGGGGTATGTATCTTATGAATAATTTAGTTTTGAAAATCTGCTATATCTTCTGTGGTTAAGATTCTATTGCTAACCTTTTTCTTTAATCTATCTCTCAATTGTTCGATATCTTCAAATGGGATAACTTTAGTTTCATATTTAATTTCGAAATTGTCTATTTGAGTTCGAGTGATATTAATTAAAGATTTACTCATTTCAGAAATAGTATATAATCCGTTGTTAAAAAGTATCTTATCTTTAGCTAGATCTATTAATTTATTATCACTTTCCAGATAGCGTTCGTTTGCGAAATGATAGTTCTTAGTTGAATATGATTTATTAATAATATCATTATAGCTATTGGGATCTATTTCTATGTATCCAGAGTCAAAATGTAATAATAGATGTTCATTAGGCATTTTAACAAAACAGTTTGCCCATAAAGGCTTATTTGGATAAGTATGTACTAATTCTTTTGTTTTGATGTCATATATACAAATCACGTTAAAATCTGAAGTAAATATGTATTTGTTTGATACAAAAGTTTGCCATAAATTAGCAGTGTTCTTTATTACTCCAATATTGGAACTATTATTTATATCCCATATCTGGCACCCAGATTGCTCCTTTAGGAGCCTTGCATCTTGATAACTCTGAAAATTTACAGTTAAGAATCTACTGTTAGGAGACATGTTTACATTTGTCGAAATGTCCTGCCTCAATTTGACGCTATCAGGTATAGTTGGAATATTAATAGTTTTGAGTCTTTTTAAAGGAGATATTGATAGTATTTCGATGCATGTATCACATGCTATTGCAAGAATGTTATTTTTAATACTATAATCATAATTTTTGATACCGAAAGCTGTTTTACAAGATCGAATAGTATCAATATTAACTTTAATTCCAGATTGTAAATCAATAACCTGAGTTTTGCCAACATTGTTATTATAGATAATAATGTTTTCTGTAATAAATTGGCTAAAACGATCTCCTAAATCACTTTTGTATTTAACGTTTCCCGTCACAGCATCAACAACAATATAATTAGATTCTGAATTATCTACTTCAAAAGCATATCCACTACCTCTTTTTATTTTTTTAGTTTTATTGAGTCCTATCAAAAAAGTTTTTGATAATGTGTTGTATGACCAAATGTTTATATTTGTATGTTTAGTATCTTTTTCCCATACAATAGAATCACTAAGAAAATCCCAACATTGAATTATTTGATCTGACATCATATTTGATTGGACGACACTAATAATATATCTATCTGCAACAATCTTATTAGTGTTGATTGCTTTATCAAATGTCTTTTCTATCTCAGACCTTTCTTTTGGATAGTCATATATATATATATTACCATCTAATATGTTCTTACCTCCAGTTATGATTTTATTATTAACGATTCTAAGTGATGAAACTGGATTAGGAGTATATAAAGTTCTTAGATATATGTTAGAATTTTTCAATTCTTCGAGTTGAGCAACAATAATTTTATCTTCTTGTATTATGACAAGATCACTATTATTACCAAACACTATATCGTTAATTTTTTTATTAGAATAATTATGTGTTTTTTGTTTTATAGGATTATTTAGGCGATCAAATATCACAGAATAAATATAAGTTCTATTCCACCAAATTATTGTATCACCCGTAAAACTTGTTTTTGAGCCATCTATCTGGTCATCAGTCGTAAATCTATGTATTAATTGATCATGAGTATTAAAAATATTAATCGAATCATTCTTAATTAAAGCATATCGTTTAACATCTTTCTGAGATATTTTCGTTTTCATTTCAAAGTGGTCAATGATTTGATCCGAAAGTATAATATCAGAAGGTTCTGCATTTGAAGTATTATAATATTTATCTCGTATTATCTCTGAAATAATTCCCTTACGTTCAAATTTAACGGACAGAATAGGAGTTAGAAGCCTATTAAAATTATATGGGATTGTGTCCAGTTCTTCTGTTTTGTTCTTTACTAGGTCATAACATATGGTATTGGGATATGATTTAGGCGTTGTATAATATAATAGTTGTTTATCTATATAATATTCAACATTCTTAACGTTGTAAAGAAATGTGTTTTTTTTATTATCTATAATATCGATTACCCCAAATTCTTTATCACTTTTAAAAATAAAAAAGTTTTCTGATTCGTCAAACTCACCCATAATCCAGCTGTAAGATGGATTGTATCCTCCGTCATGTTTAACGCTATTTCTTGTTGTACATACAGTTTGTTTTTCTTTTCTATTATATATAATAATTGAATCTGCTCCTAATAAAGCTAGGTTGTTAGCACTATCACTTATAAAGAATTTTGTATAAAAAGGTTCAAATTTTATATTTAGTATTTCTTTTTCGCTTAATGTGTATGAGTCTAAAACTGAGATTTTATTATTTGGACAAAGAATAAATATCTCTGAGCCATCTTTACTCGTACTATACCATTTATCAGCCGGATATGTTCGTAATGGCATTAATTTATCATCGTATGCAAAATTACGAAGATAAGCTTCTGTTTCAGGTAAATTAGGAGATTTATCGTATGCCTCAAGAGCATATATTATAGCGGCTTCCCTATCATACTTTTCTAATGCATTTTTAGAGTATTCAATTGCACGGAATGCTTCAACTGTATCTGTTTTGCCTTTTTCTCTCCAAATTAGTAGTGATGCTATTGCAATTAAAAGAGTAGTAATAAATCCTATTGAATACCAAAATACTTTTTTCTGATGTTTACGTACATCATCATAATGGCAAACAAATAATTCTTTGTTATCTCGATCAAAGATTGCCGTAGCAATTGCTCCACAAACATGCTTTACAATATCTTTCTCTTCCTTGTATTCATTAATATTCACAGGCAGTTTAGCCATGTTAGGTAAAACAGAAGGGTTGCACTCTTCTGGGATATATTCATCATCATTAATGTAAAAAACAATTATTGAGTTCTCTGCACGTCCAAGACTTAAAAAATATTCAATTTCTTTATAGATATATGCATCCTCTTTGTTTTGCATTTTAATTTCTTGATCTGCTTTCATTTCTTTTGAAAGAATCAAGACCAAAGTTTTAGACTCCCTTAAAGCCGCTTTTATAGTTTCATTCAAATCCTTACCAGGCGCAAAACTTTTCTTGTCTCTTATAATTGGACGTATAGTCTTAAGATTATTTATTTTTTCAAGTTTAGGTGAAGTTGTTGGAATAGACCATGATGTTAACTTTTTCTGTATTTGATCTGCCCAATATTCATCATTTGCAAAACTACCATCCTTTTGTTTGCGTTTATAGCTTATAAAAGCATAATTTGTGTACTTTTCCATAGTTTTAAATTTAGGTAGGTTCTAAAAATTGCTTTTTCACTCCAAAATTTAGGATAAGAACCCGTAACATCCTAAATTGAAGCGTTTATCTGACCTCAAAGTTAAATCAAAAAGTTCTACAATCCAAACCTTTTGACCAAATCTTCTATCTATCTATCTACCTACCTATCTGCATATTACCTCTATATTATTTTCAATCTTACAATCTGTTCAAATCGACACAAATTGTAAGTTAGGTTGATAAGACCAATGATACCTTTAGCTCTGTCAAGTCCAAT
>JAWXTT010000081.1:0-10016 GCA_044433325.1 Bacteroidales bacterium | reverse complement strand
GCTAACTTGACACGTTGGTTCTCACCACCTGATAGGGTTGAGGATGATTGTCCTAATTTAATATACCCTAAGCCCACATCTTGTAATGGTTTTAGACGTTTAATGATTTTACGCTCAGTGCTTGATGGATTTTGACTGAAAAACTCAATAGCTTGATTTACGGTCATTTGTAAAATATCTGAGATATTACACTTTTGATATTCAATCTCTAGGATTTCACTATTGTAGCGTTTCCCTTTACACTCTTCACACTCTATCTCAATATCTGCCATAAATTGCATCTCTATTGAGATTGTTCCTTCACCTTTACACTCCTCACAACGTCCACCTGGTGAGTTAAAGGAGAAATAGGATGCGTTGTAACCCATCTGTTTAGCTCGTGGTTGGTCAGCATATAGGCGACGTATCTCATCAAAGGCTTTTAGATATGTAGCTGCATTACTACGTGAGGTTTTACCTATTGGGTTTTGATCTACAAATTCTACTCCATGAATTAGTTTTAAATCACCTATTATTTCAGAGTGTGTGCCTGGTGCATCAACAGCAATATCAAAGTGGCGTGCAACAGCACGATATAGAATATCTTTAACAAGGGTTGATTTACCTGAACCACTTACCCCTGTTACAACGGTCATTACGCCTAATGGGAATTTTACATCTATCCCCTTTAGGTTATTATGTGCTGCCCCTTTGACTTGTATATAGTTGCGCCATGAACGGCGGAACTTGGGTGTAGGTATCTCTAATTTCCCATTTAGGTATTTTAGTGTATAACTTTTTTCAGACTTAGCCATTGGGTCAAACGTGTCACTATAAATTAATTCCCCTCCGTTGCGCCCAGCATCTGGTCCTATATCTATTAGATGGTCTGAGGCACGTATTATCTCCTCGTCATGCTCTACTACAACTACTGTGTTACCTAAATCACGTAGCATACGTAGGATATTTATTAGCTTGTCTGTGTCACGTGAGTGTAGTCCTATGCTGGGTTCATCCAGTATGTATAGTGAGCCTATCAGGCTACTACCTAGTGATGAAGCTAGGTTAATGCGTTGGCTCTCACCACCTGATAGGGTGGATGATATACGATCTAATGTCAAATATCCTAAGCCTACATCAAATAGATATCCTAAACGGTTTTTAATCTCAATCAAAATCCGTTTTGCTATAACACTATCATGTTCACTTAGCTCTAAATCATTAAACCACTGTTGTAGCTTACGTACAGGCATACGAACTAGTTCGTATATTGTTTTCTCACCAACGCGGACATAAAGAGCCTCTTTACGCAGACGTGAACCTAGGCAGTCAGGGCAAAGAGTTTTCCCTCTATAACGTGCTAAGAGTACGCGATATTGGATATTGTATGTTTTACTATTTATCCATGTGAAGAATCCATTGATACCTGAGTGGGTGTTATCCCCATTCCAAAGGAGGTTTTTCTCCGTATCTGTTAACTGGTAATATGGTCGATGTATTGGGAAATTATGCTTCTGTGCGATACGGATAAAATCATTTTTCCATTCGCTCATTACATTTCCGCGCCAACAGAAAACGGCATCCTCATAGACTGATAGAGTCTTGTTAGGAATTACCAAGTCTTCATCTATACCTGTTACCTTTCCGTAGCCTTCACACTTTGGGCATGCTCCAATCGGATTATTGAAATTGAACATCATCTCGGTAGGTTCAGTGAAAGTTATTCCATCAGCTTCAAAACTTTTAGAGAAATGATATGAGTTAATACCACTCTCCTCCCAAACCTTTATATTGCAATTTTGATTGCCTATATAAAAAGCTGTTTCTATTGAATCATATAGACGGCTAAGTTGCTCTCTGTCCGATGATACACTTAGACGGTCTATTAGTAGTGTTGCTTGGGCAGGATTGACCTCTTTTGCTCCCGATAGAATATCTGAAATTTGGATAAATTTACCCTCAAACTCTAATCGTGAGTAACCCTCCATTAGGTAGCGGTTTAGCTGTTGGGTGAAATCAATATTATTAGGTATTTCAGTTAAGATAGCAAAGCGTGTGCCTGTTGGTAAACTGTTGAGTGTTGTGATGATATCCTCAGCGGTATGTTTTTTTACCTCCTCGCCAGAAACGGGTGAGTAGGTGCGCCCTATGCGCGAAAATAGTAGTCGTAGATAATCATATACCTCAGTAGATGTACCTACCGTACTACGTGAGTTGCGGGTATTTACTTTCTGCTCAATGGCTATGGCTGGTGGTAGTCCTTTGATAAAGTCACATTCAGGCTTGGGCATACATCCTAAAAATTGACGAGCGTATGAAGATAGACTTTCGACATAACGGCGTTGTCCCTCAGCATATAATGTGTCAAATGCTAGCGAGGATTTACCAGATCCTGATAACCCTGTGATTACTACAAATTTGTTGCGTGGAATCTCTACATCAATATTTTTCAAATTATTGACTCTAGCTCCCTTTATTATTATGTTTTTATTATCGGACATACTTAATTTTTAGTGGAAACGCAAAGTTACTATTTTCTTTATGAATAGATGTAAATACTATATTAATAATCTTATATATTTTATTAGAATAATGAAATTTAGATAAATTACTTGGTGGTTATGATTTAATAAGTTAACTTTATAAAATCATTCAATTTTAGACCTTTATTGGTAAACAATAATTGGGATATAAGTTGTTATAGGGTTGAGAGTTTTTTTTAGTTACTAATTAAACAAAAAGTATTATGAAACCTGTAAATATTATTTTAGCAGTATTGGGTGGTGCAATAGCTGGTGCCGCAGTAGGATTAATTTTAGCTCCTAATAAGGGGGAGGATACACGCAAAATGATGGCTGATGCTATCAAAGAGAAACATGAAGCCCTTAAAGAGTGTAAAATCAATGAGATAATCGACAAAGTTCTGGCAAAAAGAGCTCCTGAAATTAAAGGAGAAAAGAGTGAAGTTTAAGAATTAGATTTTAATTGTTATGAAAGGTTTATTGTATGCTTTTATCGGTGGCGCAGTAGTAGGTGCGGTGGCTGCTTTATTGTTCGCTCCTGAAAAGGGTGAGGATTTACGCTTACGTGTAGTTGAGTTCCTAAAGAGCAAAGGTATAGATTTTACTGATGCTGAAGTAGATGAAATAGTAGAAAAAATTAGTGCTGAAGCTGCTGAATAATAAGCGTTGTAATAATAACATGTATAGTAAGGTAACTGGTTGAACAGGCTACCTTGCTATATATGTTTTGATAAGAATTAAATTAATGGGAGTTATGGATGATAATAAGGGTGCTGGAAATAAAACAATAGAGGAGATTAAGAGTTACGTATCAATGGAAGTTGAATATGCTAAGATTGTTTTGGTCGAGAAACTGGCTGAGATTTTCTCAACTATTGCCATTGTGGCTGTTGTTATTGTCATGTGTAGTGGAGTGTTGTTTTACTTGTCATTCTCATTTGTAGCGTATATGGATGAGATATTGGGTAGCGAGGTATTAGCCTATATGGTGGTTAGTGGTTTAATTGCATTGTTGCTATTAATCTTGCTTTTATTAAAGAAGTGGTTAGTTATTAATCCAATAGCTAGATTCTTGTCTAAATTATTATTAACTCCTCCTGCAAAGGATAAAAAACAGTAATTAACGATGAAAAGTGAATGGAACGGATATACACTAGAGGAATTGAAGAGTAGAAGAGCTTGTGCTGAACTAGAAATTACAACTAAACGTAATGAATATATGCAACGTATTCATAGCGGTGTTAACACAGTAACTCAATTCTCACCATTGAGCATTGCTAATGTTTTTATGGGAAGTAGATATTCCCCTATACTCTTGATTAAATATTTTATGACAGGTTGGAGTATCTTTAAGAATGTAAGGCGTATAATCAACCTGTTTTTAAAACGAAAAAGTAAATACACAAATTAATGAATAATTACGTAAAAGGGGAGTTTAAATTTACTCCATATAATGAAACGGAGGGGGATATTTTAAACTCGCTGTTGTGCGAGATTGGTTTTGAAAGTTTTGTTAATACCTCAGATGGTGTTGAGGCGTATATCAAGGAGGAACTATTTGATGCTCAGGTTATGGTGGCGGTAATAAATGATGGTTATTCATTTAGCTCCCAGATTGATTTTACAACTGAACTTATTGAGGGTAAGGATTGGAATCAGGAGTGGGAGAAAAATTACTTTACACCTATCGTTATAGCTGATAGATGTGTAATTCATAGTAGTTTTCATAAGGATTTTCCTAAGCTGGAATATGATATTGTTATTGATCCTAAGATGGCTTTTGGCACAGGTCACCACCAAACAACATCTCTAATGGTGGGTGGCATCCTAGATATAGATTTGGGTGGTAAACGTGTTACGGATGTTGGTACAGGCACTGGAATATTGGCAATGCTTAGTTCAATGTGTGGTGCTGAATCTGCTAATGGTATTGAGATTGATCCTATGGCGTATGAAAATGCTGTTGAAAATGTGGGACTAAATGGTATTGATAATGTGACAATGCATCTAGGGGATGCGTCGCTGTTGGCTGATAAGGAGCTTTTTATGGCTGACGTGTTGTTGGCTAATATTAATCGTAATATAATCTTGGGGGATATTGATAAATATGCTTCGGTGTTGGTTGATGGTGGTTTGATGCTGTTGAGTGGTTTTTATAGTGCTGATGTGGATATCTTATTGGCTGAGGCTAAAAAATATGGACTTGATTTGGTTGAGGAGCGTCACAAGGATGATTGGACAATGATAATTCTAAAGGGGAGTGCTAAAGAAAAATTAGCTAAAAAAATTGTGTTATAACGTAATTTTTAGGGTTGTTAGTATATTAAATGGCAAAAAAATGCATTTTTTTGCCATTTTTTTTGTTTTTGAGAATTATTTATACTTATCTTTGTCAAACGCAGTGAATAAAATTTATACTAATCTTAAAAAACAAATTGCCTATTGCCCAACATTACTCAAATTTTAAATTAGAATATAGTAATGAAAAATATGATTGCATTGACCGATGAACAATTGGTTAAACTATATGCAAAGGGTGAGAACGAGGCGTTTGATTTGCTGCTGAATAGACACAAATCCCGTGTTTTTACATACATATTACATATAGTTAAGGATAGTGATTTAGCAGATGATATATTTCAAGAAACATTTGTTAAGGTTATTACTACCATTAAACAGGGTCGCTATGTTGAGTCGGGCAAATTCGGTGCTTGGATTTCGAGAATCGCGCACAATCTGATTATTGACAATTTCCGTCAAAGTAAAAGCGAAAATATACAATCTAATAATGACTTAGATATTTCAGATATTCTAAATCGTAAGGAGCTTAGTGAAGATACCGTTGAGGATGTTATGGTGGTTGATCAGATACATAAAGATGTAAAACGATTAATGATGGCATTGCCAGAAAGTCAACGTGAAGTGCTGATAATGCGTTACTATAAGGATATGAGCTTTAAGGAGATTGCTGATACAACGAATGTAAGTATTAACACAGCATTAGGACGTATGCGCTACGCAATAATGAATATCCGCCGTATGGCTGAGGAGCACTGCATCGCTCTAACTATCTAATCTTGTTTGTTGAGGAGTTTGCGGTGGGTTAGGTCTATGGAGAATGCGCCTAGTGGGGCGGTTATTAGGATGGCTAGGACTGCTACTGTTAGGATAATCTTGCCAGAGGGTAATCCCATAGCTAGGGGTATTGAGCCTATGGCGGCTTGTACTGTTGCTTTGGGTATGTAGGCTATCATGCAGAATAGACGCTCTTTTAGGTTTAGTGGCGTTTTAATCATGGAGAAATAGACACCTGCCATACGGAAAATAATTGCTAAGAATATCATGGCTACTGCTACTGCCCCTGCATCTATGGCGTAACTAATATCAACTGTTGCCCCTACTAGTACAAATAATAATACCTCGGCACCTACCCATAGTTTATTTAGTTTGGGTGATATGCGTTTGGCCAGTATTGGGTAGCTACGTAAAATCATTATCCCCATAGTCATTACGGCTAATAAGCCTGAAATGGCAATAGTACCTTTTAATTGCTCCTCGATAGTTACAAATAAAAATGCTGTGCTAAGTAGAATTAGTAGCTTGATGGAATCACGCATACGGAATCGCTTGAAATAGAGAGATAGCAGATAACCAACGGTTGCTCCAAGTGCTAGCCCTAAAACTATTGATATTGGTATCTGTGCGAAACTTGCGGCTGTAACTTCGCCCCCTGTGGCTAGGGTGGTGAATGCTGCAAATAGGACTATTACAAATACATCGTCAACAGAGCCGCCTGCCATTATCATTTGAGGTATGCTCTTGTCAGTTCCTATCTTTTTATTCATTAGGTTTAGCATCTTAGGTACTATTACCGCAGGTGATACTGCGGCTACTACTGTACCCATTAAGGCAGCCTCAAGGATGGAGATACCTAACAGTGGGGGAGCAATTAGGATAAATCCTAATATCTCTAAGCATGCAGGAACAAAGCAGATTAGCACGGCAGGTCGTCCCACTTGCTTTAAGTCTTTAATGTTTAGTGCTAACCCTGCTCGCATTAGTATTATCACTAACGCTATTTGGCGTATCTCAACTGAAATGTCAAGTATGGAACTATCTATCTGGTCTAAACCGTAAGGTCCTAATATTATTCCTGTTAATAACATTCCAATTAAGGCTGGTAGTCTTAATCTTGTGAAAAGATATCCTAGAGCTAATGCTAGAATAAAGATGTAAGCTAAACTGATTAACATAATAATACTCTCTGTTTTAATAATGAAATGACAAAGGTATATGTTTTTATTCGCAAATTGTTATTATTTTAGTTTTTTCTCTCACGGAAAGAACGGAGAATAACGGAAAAGCTCTACTGTCGATGTCTTTTTGAGATAACGGAAATTCTGAATAATTAGATATGGATGAAAAATTGTTTAATTACTTAGAGAAATATAGAGAAAAACTTGAATGAAATAGAGCTAAAAGTTGATTATAGTAATATTAATAAAAATAAATAGTTGAATTTTGTAAATAATTAGTATGTTTGGGGGTAATTAATGAATCATTATTGTGGGGGACGGGTTTTATGATTTCAGTGAAGAGTGTAGTTAATTGGATGGCTAAGGTCAGTTATATAATATTGCGAATATTGGTGCTTATATTTTGCTTGATGATATTCTGCTATTTTATTTATGACTTGATTAATGGAAATTTGAATCTTTATGGAGTTAGCTATGATGCTGATGCTACTGATTGGGAGTTAACAAGTGATAGCTATTATGGGGACTTCTAAAAATTGAATTTTAACGCTTTTCTACTTCGATACTTCATCTTCGCATTTTACAAAATGCACCGTAGGCACCGCTACGCTCACATTTTGAAAAATACAAATCTAAAGCATCAAAATAAATAATCGAATAAAACCAATTATTAGAAGTCCCCTTATGCTATTTATCAAAGTCTGTTTGCGTTGTCAACTCTGTTTATATCTTTGGTGATAGTTCTGTTCTGGTGCAAATCTCCTATCTATTTTTGGGGTTCATTGGTATTGGCGTTTGAATTTTCCCGTGTTATTAAGTTCTTTTATAATAGCTCTAATCCTCCTGTTTGGTTGTTGGATATTTATAATGGAGAGTTCTAAAAACTGACCTTGTAAAAATATAAATAAATTACATATGGGATAAAAGCCACTGTTTCATCAATCTTTAAGCGATATTTTGGCTGCTTTTTCACCTTTTTATCTTCACATAGCCCGCTATGCTCAGATAAAGGCGGTAAAAAATTAGCTCAAAATCTCATCTTAAATATTGATAAATCAGTTTTTATAACTTCCATAATTTTATAATTGGGGTGTTCTGATATGATTAAGGTTATTAAGAAAATATTTGGATGGCTGATTGCCGCTGTTATAACATGCGTAATATTGACAAATATATGGTATATAGCCACGTTTGATTACAGCGCAATATGCCCAGATCTATATATAGCTTATGATCCATTGTCTACGATAGTTGGTACTAATTACCCCATATTGATGCTTATGACCATTATAGAGGTTACGTTCCTGTATTATTTATTGAAACCTCTTATTACTAAAAATGATATGTAATGCTGTAAAATGTAAATGATTTTACTCTTTAAAATTTTGCTGTCCGATAAGATGTTTTAACGGATAGGAATCTATTTTATTAGCAGAATAGTAGATAAAACGGCGACTATTGAAAATAATATAATCGCAAATGTTATTAAATTTTGTTTTCTCAATTTTTCATTTTGTTCTATAATCTCATTCCTATTATCTTCAATATAAGATAAGATAGAATATTTAATATCAGAAAGTATATCTGATGTGGAATCTAAATTTGTATTAATAGTCGATGTACTCAGATTAATTTGATTACTGACATTATTTATATCTTTTTGAATTTGATTATTTTTTGTCTTAATCTCATCTGTAGAGTCTGATATTTTAGATAAAACAGAGCATTTTAACTCAGAAAGTATATCTGAGATTTTAGATAAGACAGTGTCTTTGAACTCAGAAAGTTTACTGTCTAATGTGTTAACTTCCTTATTAAAAACTATATAATTTTGATTCATTATAGAGTCAGACTTATCGTGCAACTCTTTAAGAGTGTTAGTATGATCATCAATATTCTTCTTTGTATTACTATTTACAGATAGAATAACATCATCTAATCGTTCTAAAATATCTCCTAAGTCATTACTCTTCTTTTTGTAATCTTCATCAATTACAAATTTAAATTGCTCAATAGATCTAACAAATATATCAACTTGTTTAACTAACTTATTTGCCGATTCGGCATTTGTAGAAGTTAATTCATTTACCGATTTTAACTTCTCTAATTCTGAAACTAACGTTTCAAATTCTTTTTGAATTTCTTCTGTTTCCATATCTATGAAATTTTATCTAAAAGTTTTCTTAATCTATATGATGTCCTATTGATAAGCAATTCTGTTGATAGAGTATTCATTATCCCCTGTATTGGGCTATTAAAGTCAAGAACTTTTTCATTAAAGAGTGTTATTAATTTCTGTACATTTTCCCATGAATCAATTTGTAACATTCTTCTAAATCCTGAGCGATATAAATCAATAGCTAGTTTTACGAGAGGTTTATTGTTTGCACTCTCAATCGTGTCATCTTCCTTTAGCTCAAGTGCAAATAAACTAAATGCAGTAAGTAAATCGATACTCGCATTCTCGGTCATATTAATACGTAGATTATCACAAGCTCCACGCAAGTGCTTTGCATTGTCTATTTGTCCGCCTAAACCATCTGGCGGACTGAAAATATAATTAATATACTTCTCTACTATTTTGCAATTTTCTTTTCGTCCATTTTCTGTATCTGCTGGTAAATAATCGGTACGAGCATATTTAGATGTGAAATAACGAATCATTCTATCTCGAAATTCTTTTTCCCCATCTGTAATAAAAACTTCACAAAGTTCATTCATATAGTCAATAGATCTTTTACGCTTATCAGAAATTTCTTTATCTATAAAATCTATTAGAACATACAATATTCTATTTAATATAGAATCATCATCTATTTGATCTATTTTCGTTATCCACTTTTCAGTACTTTCCAATCCTAAATATCTTTTCAAGTATTTTCTGAAATTATCTTTATACTCATCTTCTGATTTTGATCTGAATCGGACTTGAACTACACCAGCTGCATAATCAATAATATAGTCGTCAATTATGCCTAGTATATTCATTCTGTATATTGCACGTTGAGTATCTGCGGCATTTCTAATCCTTAGATAACTATCATTTATACGCTTAGCCATCTCCTGATCTGGCTTAAAACTTCTTTTTTCATAGCCATATTCTTTTAACTGAAACTTATAATATTGGTATTTTATATTATTAAGGTGGGTTCTAATTTTTCATTTTTTACTCCAAAATTTAGGACAAGAACCCGTAACGTCCTAAATTGAAGCGTTTATCTGACCTCAAAGTTAAATCAAAAAGTTTTAATATCCAAAC
>JAWXTT010000080.1:0-10050 GCA_044433325.1 Bacteroidales bacterium | reverse complement strand
ATTTTCTCTAAAATAATCGTGTTTACTTAAAGTCTATATATACAGAGACAAATATATTAATTTTTATACAAAAATGCATAACTTTTTCTAAAAAAAATATCAATATAATACAAAAAAAAATGGTTCTAAATGCACTTCACATTCAAAACCATCTTTATATTATATATATGGGGCTTACTTAATTAAGTATTGTGAGCTAATAGATTCGTTATTATTTACACGACGAATAGTATCAGCGAATAACGATGCTATATTGATGATAGTAGCTTTTTCGCAATCCTTACTGAATGGAATTGAGTTAGTGAAAATCATCTCTGACAAAGCACTATCGGTTACACGTTGTGATGCAGGGTCGCTCATGATTGCGTGCGATGCTAAAGCTCTTACTGAGCGTGCGCCATTCTCAATCATTAGGTTAGCAGCTTTAGTAATAGTACCTGCTGTGTCAACCATATCATCTATTAATATTACATCCTTATCAGTTACATCACCCACAACAGTCATATTAGCTACTACATTAGCTTTAGCACGTTGTTTGTGACATAATACCATAGGAACATTCAGATATTTAGCATAGTTAGTAGCACGTTTAGCACCACCTGCATCAGGAGATGCAATTACTAAATCCTCTAAGTTTAGCGATTGGATATAAGGAATAAAACATGACGACGCATATAAATGGTCAACTGGCACATTGAAGAATCCTTGAATTTGATCAGCATGTAAATCCATTGTAATCAAACGGCTTATACCAGCAGTACTTAATAGATCTGCAACTAACTTAGCAGCTATTGATACACGTGGCTTATCCTTACGGTCCTGTCTAGCCCAACCGAAATATGGCATTACTGCAATAATTGATTTAGCTGAAGCACGTTTAGCCGCATCAATCATTAATAATAACTCCATTAGATTGTCTGAGTTTGGGAAAGTTGATTGTATAAGATATACATCACATCCACGAACTGACTCCTCAAACGAGACTTCAAATTCTCCATCAGCGAAATATGTAATATTCATCTGACCTAATTCAACATCTAATTCTTTACAAATTTGTTCGGCAAGATAATTAGTTTTTGTGCCTGAAAATACCTTAAATGAAGGCTGTTCTGATTTACCCATAATATTGGTGAAATAAATTTTCTACAAAGGTATCACTTTTTTGTCACATGACTGAAACAATGCTCCTATTTTTTTCCTTTAGTAACTATTTTTTCCTTTAGTTTCCAAATCACAGCACTCTTAGCAGCAACATTTGTTTCAAATGGGTCTTCCCAACTAAACTTAATATCCATCTTATCATCACTCAATAGCTCGACACAAGAGTAATCCCCTGCACAAATATCTAAGCAATTAAACGCATGAATTGGTATATTAATTTTAAGTGGAACATCTTCATTAGCAAAGTTTACAGCAATCAGCAACAGCTCATCCTTATATGCACGCAAATAAACATATTGACGATGAGCATTAAGTGTAGGATTTTCATAATTCACATACATCAAATCAAAGAATGTACCCTGCTCGATACTCTTCTCCTTGCTACATATTGATAAAACCTTAGCGTAAGTTTCACGTAACTTAATCTCACTCGGGATTAGATTATCATAATTACATTTACCTCCATTATACCAACGTCTAAGGGTCGGAACACTCCAATAATCAAAAATTGTGGTACGTCCATCCTCACCGCTGAACCCCTCAGCATCGCTAGCACGTTCACCTAGCTCCTGCCCTGCATAAATCATCATAGGACCAGTTGAGATAGTAGCACTAACCACCAATGATGGTAACACCGTGTTAGCTTGTGAGGCATAAAAACGTGAAGCATAACGCTGTTCGTCATGATTCTCTAAGAAGTTCAACATATTTCGGCCAACACCATTTACTGTTTGCCAACAGTTAGTGATAGTAGCCGCTGATATATTGCTAGTTTCTATACCGCGCAATGTGTCATACAGATTAACCTTGTCATAAAGATAATCAAATCCCCCCTCAAAGATATATTCACGATAAATATTCACATCGTACAGCTCCGCTATAAACTTAATATTAGGATATTTCTCCTTAACCTGAGCTATTGCCCAACGCCAAAATGGCACAGGCACCATGTGTACCATATCACAACGGAAACCATCAACACCCTTAGCCGCCCAAAAGCGCAAGATATGTAACATCTTAAACCAAGTACTAGGGATAGGATCAAAATGAGTAGTGTTATTACCATAATCCATACCATAATTTAGCTTAACCGTTTCATACCAATCATTAACTGATGGGAACGCTGAGAAACAGTCATTACCAGTAGCCTTAGCAGGAAATTCATAATATGCCTCACGACCCTCACCCAGCGATATACTAGGTGAAAACAGTTGATTCGGAGTATAATAGAAATTATTTCTAGGGTTAAAGTGGAAAAATTTATCATCACCAACACCCAAATCCTCAATACCCTTAGGTTTCACATCTGAATAATACTCTCTAGCCACATGATTAGGGACAAAATCAATAATAGCTCCCATCCCTTCGGCGTGAGTACGTTTCAGAAGAGCCTCAAACTCCGTCATTCTATCCTCTACACTTACAGCAATATCAGGGTCAACGTCATAGTAATCTTTAATAGCGTAAGGTGAACCTGCATTCCCTTTCACTATATATGGGTTATCACGTTTAATACCATAACTGCTATAATCAGTTTTATTAGCGTGTTCTATTACACCTGTAAACCACACATGTGTTGCTCCTAATCCCTTGATACTCTTCAACACCGTTGGAGTTATCTCATTCATCTTACCTGCGCCATTCTGCTCAATTGTACCATTAGGCACACAATTAGCTGACTTATTAGTAAATAAGCGCGGCAACAGTTGATATATAATTAATTTATCTGACATACTTCTATATAATATATTACTTTTTATAATCCCTTAAAGCCAACATAGCATCACGATAACCATCAGATGCAATTTGGCGCATATTATCAATATCAAAAACATTGTAGCTAGATACACCAGTCGTTTCTATAACTAAGTCACACTGTTTCATATCAGCATTAGCATTACTACGTGATATCAAATCATAAGTTCTGCTAGCAATATCTATAATCGAGCCATTATATTTATCCGTTACAATAGGACTACAATTAACCCCAATCAATTTATCACAATCCGCGCGCAAGACCGATGCAGGAAGATTGTGCAACACACCACCATCCACATAGTTAATTCCATTAATCTTAACAGGCTGAAAAACAATAGGGATACAGCACGATGCAGCCACCGTTTTAGCTATCGAGCCTGAATCAAACATTACCGAATTACCCTTATCAATATCAGTAGCACCTATCAATGTAGGTATTGGCAAATCCTCAAGATTCTTATACTTAATACACTCAGTCAAAAACTTCTGCAACTTATCAGTCTTAAAGAAACCCTCCTTAGGAATAGTCACTTGGGTCAAATCACGGAACGAGATATCATCAAAAACATCTAAAATATCATCAGGAGATAACCCCGAAGCATACATAACCGAAACAATAGCACCAGCACTAACTCCAGCTAACACATCAGGCTTAATGCCCAATTCCTCCATAGCCTTTAACGCACCAATATGCGCAAAGCCACGCGCGCCACCCCCACTAAGGGCTAACCCCGTTTTATACTTTTTATGAAATAAGAAATCAAACATAATAATTTTCACTTAGATTCAATGTTTAGATTCAATGCACACAAATTTACGTAAAAAAATTGAAAATTACATATTGCAGGTTGAAAAGTTTCAAGTTCTGGAGCTGTTCTCCTCAACTTAAATATATATACATTTGTCACGCTGAATTTAATTCAGCACCTTTTCAGTTCACCATCTGCATATTAACTAGTTTAGGTATCAATAGCTAAGGATCTGAATTAAATTCAGAATGACGACAGTTCTTTCCATCCAAATTATTAATCAAAAACAACCCTTAAAAAAATAAAATATTTTTATTTACATTTTATTGGTTCTACGTTATTAAATTCATATATTTGCATCTAGTTTTGCATCTTTTCAGAAACAACTTATTTATTATTAATTTAAAGAGAATCTTTATGAAACAAAAATTACTATTTATGCTGTGTATAATGCAGCTAATATCTCCCCTAGCAATATTAGCGGACACAGTCACAGTGGATAACCTTAAGTATGAAATTAATGACACGAATATGACAGCATCTGTTACTGGTTACGAAACAAAACCAACAGGTGAATTAGTTATCCCCGCTACCATTACAGTAGATTCAAAAGAGTACTCAGTTACCTCAATATATAGTTCCACATCTTCAGATACGGGTGCATTTTATAAATGTTCATCAATTACTTCAGTAGTTTTACCTAATAGTCTAACCTCAATTGGGGATTACGCATTTAGATCTTGCTTTGCCTTAAAAAGCATTAATCTTCCAGAATCACTTACCGATATTGGTAAGGTGGCATTTATGTATTGTGATGGCTTAACCAGTTTTAATATCCCAAATTCAGTTACCTTTATTGGAGATTCTGCTATGTTTTATTGCGACGCTCTGCAAAGTGTGACTATATCGGGAGCAATTGAATATATAGGGGATTATGCATTCGCTACTTGTCATGCTCTAAACTCTGTTAAAATCTATGCGGAAATTCCGCCAGAAATTACAACAACAGTTTTTAATAATATCTACACGGATTTTTATAGTATAATTACATTAACTGTACCTATAGGATGTGTGGATATTTATAAAGCGGATGCAGTTTGGGGATTATTCACAAATATAGTTGAGGGGGATTATACAGATGTTGAGTATAACTTAGTGGATGAAACTAAACTATATGTAACCAACAATGGCATACTAAATATCAGTGGAGCTACTGATGGTGCTATCGTTAAAGTATATAGTATTAGTGGCGTAAATGTAGCTAATGGAGTAATCATTGATAGCACAGCCCAAATAGAATTACCAATAACTAAAGGTATCTATATAGTTACTATCGGTAATAAATCATACAAAGTAATACGCTAAGGAGCGGATAGCTTCGAGGCAACAAATTTAAGGTCAAAGGTTGTGGGTTGTGGGTACTTCCCCAGCTTGCAACCTTTGCCATTATGTTAGCTATCTGAAACTTCAATACTCACACATTCCCCTATATCATTCCTCCAAATTATTAATCAGAAACACTTAAAAAAATAAAACATTTTTAGTTCTGAGTTATAGGTTCTGAGTTATTAAATTCATATATTTGCATCTAGTTTTGCATCTTTTCAAAAACAACTTATTTATTATTAATATAAAGAGAATCTTTATGAAACAAAAATTACTATTTATGCTGTTTATCATACAGCTAATCATACCACAAACATCATTAGCGGATACGGTAACAGTAAACAATATCACATACGAAACCAACGACGATGATATGACTGCCAGCATCACAGGCTACTCAGGCGATAGACCCTCAGGCGAACTAATACTACCAAACACAATCACATCAAATGATAACGAATACACCGTTACCTCTATCGGCAGTTCTGCTTTCAAACTATGCATGTTATTAACATCAATAGACTTACCTGATGGGTTAACTAAAATTGGTGATGAAGCATTCTATTTCTGCTCAGACTTAAAATCAATAGATTTTCCTGATGGAGTAACAGAGATTGGCAACTATGCTTTCTTTTACTGCGCAGACATAACATCTATAGATTTACCTGATGGATTAACAGAGATTAGCAGTTCTGCTTTAATGGATTGTAGGTCTTTAACCTCAATTACAGTAAGTGAAAATAATAGTGTTTATTGTTCATCCGATGGAGTTTTATTTGATAAAGCACTAACCACATTAGTTATATATCCCGTTGGTAAAACAGACACATATTACTGCGTACCTAACAGTGTAACGGAGATTGGCAATGCTTCTTTCTGCGGCTGCTTATCCATAACATCTATAGATTTACCTGAGGGGCTAACGGAGATTAAAGAGTGGACTTTCGCTAAATGTTCATCCTTAACATCCATAGATTTACCTAAGGGAGTAACAAAGATTGGTTATAATGCTTTTGGTTACTGTAACACTTTATCTTCTGTTGTGTTACCTGATGGGTTAACAGTGATTGATAGTACTGCTTTCCATAGCTGTTTCTCTTTAACTTCTATAGATCTACCTAATGGGCTAACGGAGATTGGTAGTTATGCTTTCTGTAGCTGTTCTTTAACTTCTATAGATTTTCCTGAGAGTTTAACGGAAATTGGTAGTTCTGCTTTCGATTTCTGTTCAAATCTAACGGATATTAAAGTGAATTGGGAAATACCATTAACGGTTACTTCTACCGAGGTTTTCTCAACTTACGCATCTGCTACACTATCAGTGCCTGTTGGCACATTAGAGGCGTACAAAGCTGATCCTTACTGGGGACAATTTATTAATATTGTTGAGGATAGTAGTTTAGCAGTTGATAAGAATCTAACAGATGAAACTAAACTATACGTTACCAACAATGGCACACTTAATATCAGTGGAGCAGTTGATGGCGTGGCTGTTAAGGTTTATAATCTTAATGGTGGTGTTGTAGCCAATGGAGTGGTATTAGATAGCACAGCTCAAATAGAGTTACCAATAACTAACGGTGTTTATATAGTTACTATCGGTAATAAATCATACAAGGTGATACGCTAAGGAGCGACGAGCTTTTAGGCAACAAATAAAAGGTTGCAGGTTGTGGGTGTTTTTCCATCAACTTGCAACTTTTGTTGTGTTGTTAACACTCTAACGGTCACCTTAGACGTCAATTGAAAAGGTGCTGAATTAAATTCAGCATGACAGCGTAGGTGGTAACAATGAGTTGGATTACCATGAGAAAAGATCGCTCATAGCTCATCACTCATAGCTAACGGCTAAAAAATATCCTAATAGTGTTTACTACTCTAAAAAGTTTATTTATCTTTGTTAACTTTAAAATAGATGTTGTCGTATGGATGAAGATATAAAGAAGGCTTGCGAGGTGCTAAACAAGGGGGGAGTGATTCTGTACCCTACCGATACTATTTGGGGTATTGGTTGTGATGCTACTAATGCTGAGGCGGTTAAACGTGTGTATGAGATTAAGGAGCGTGCTGATAATAAAGCTATGTTAGTACTGTTGGATAGCGATGCTAACCTTAGCCGTTACGTTGCTGACCCTCCTGAGATTGCTTATACGCTTATCGAGGTTAGCGATAAACCACTTACTATTATATACGACAACGCATATAATCTTGCAAAAAACCTAATTGGTGAGGATAAAAGCATAGGGATACGCATAACATCGGAGGATTTTTCACGACAACTGTGTCGCCGTTTCCGTCGTCCTATCGTGTCAACATCTGCTAATATTAGCGGTGCAGCTTCTCCATCAAATTTTGCTGAGATATCTGAAAAGATTAAAAGTAAGGTTGATTACATCGTTGAACATCGCCAAAATGAAAAGGGGGGAGCTAAAGCCTCTAGTATTATCAAACTTGGTGCGGATGGTACAATTAAAATCATAAGAGATTGATAAGCAATAGGAAACAACGGATTAAATATATTGTTTGGGATTATATATTCTCAAACCTCTCGTGGTTTCTATTTAGTGCAATTAGATACTTCCTATCTGAACAGATAGCTACTGAGCATGGGTTTAGCTCGTTCTTTAGCTTTATGACTTCACATTATGTACTACTGGGACAAGCTCTGTTCCCAATAGTTATGATGTTCATTTTTCACCTATCAGGGTATTATAATCAGGTGTTTCAGAAATCTCGTTTGCATGAGATTGTCACTACCTTTATAACTACCTTTATTAATTCAATAGTTATATATTTCATCGCACTTATTGATGATAATATACAGGATAAACTGTTTAATTACGAACTGATATTAATATTGTGGGGTATTCAATTTACTCTAATTTATATAGCTAGATATGCAATAACTAGTCATGCTTTAAAGCTTATATATAAGGGTAAATTACAATTTAATATCCTAATTATAGGTAATAGTAATAAGGCTCATAATATGGTCAAGAAGTTACAGAGTGCCTATAAACATAACGGGTACAATATTGTGGGTTATCTATCTATTTCTGACGAGAAGATTAGCCGTGCCAAAACCTATAAACCAACATATCAATTGGATGAGATTCAACAGGTATGCACTGAGCATAATGTTACTGAGCTACATTTCTTCCCATCGGAAAACAAGAAAACACATCTACTAAAGATACTTAACACCCTATTCCCACTGAATCTTCCTATTAAGAGTTCACCTGATATGTACAACATATTAGTATCAAAGGGGAGAATAGCAACACTGTATGGTGAGCCACTAATAGATATCTCTGGCTCAAACTTATCAGCTAGCTCAGCTAATATTAAACGTCTATCAGATATTATAGTATCACTATTTGCATTAATATTGCTATCGCCACTACTACTTATTATCTCAGTAATGATTAAGAGAGATTCAAAAGGTAGTGTATTCTATAAGCAGAAACGTGTTGGATTGCGCATGAAACCATTCTCGATATATAAATTCCGCTCGATGCGCATGGATGCTGAGGGTGATGGTACTCCTATGCTATCTAGTGAGAATGATGAACGTATTACTAAGATTGGGCGTTGGCTACGCAAATATCGCTTGGATGAGATACCTCAATTCTTTAATGTACTACGTGGGGATATGTCACTAGTTGGCGCACGCCCTGAACGTGAATACTATATTAATCAAATTATGCCACAAGCACCCTACTACACCCTACTGTTTCAGGTTCGTCCAGGTATTACATCTATGGGCATGGTCAAATTTGGTTACGCTAGCAACGTTGAACAGATGATTGAAAGGTCTAAATATGATATACTTTACCTAGAAAATATGTCACTACTTAATGACCTAAAAATATTAATATATACAATTAAAACAGTAATTACTGGAAAAGGAATATAATGACAATTATAGAATCAGTATTAGAGAAATTTAGAGAGTTATTTTATAAACTACTCTTATGGCGTGAGCGAAATATACAGGAGAAGAACTTTATATTAATCGTTGCGCTAATTATTGGTATTGTCACAGGCTTCGTGTCATTACTACTTAAATTTATGATTGAGGAGATAGCGATGCTAGCAACCTCACATCTGAATGTAACAGGTGGTAACTTCCAATATATAATCTGTCCTATGATAGGTATTCTGTTAGCTGCACTGTATGTTAAGTATATCGTACGTTATAATATATCGCACGGGGTTACTAAGGTGCTTTACGCAATATCTAAAAGTAATAGCCGACTTAAACCACACAATATGTATTCATCGGTTGTAGCTAGTTCCATAACAATAGGTTTTGGGGGTTCGGTCGGAGCTGAGGGTCCTATCGTTTATACAGGAGCTGCTATTGGCTCAAATATAGGACGAGTATTCCGTCTATCACCACGTCTATTGATGATTATGGTAGGTTGTGGAGCGGCAGCTGGTATTGCAGGGATATTCAAAGCTCCAATTGCAGGGATGCTATTTACTATTGAGGTGTTGATGCTAGACTTAACTGCGATATCGGTAATGCCTCTGCTAGTTGCTTCAATTAGTGCGGCAACTGTAGCTTACGCCTTTACAGGTTTTGATGTACAATTCTTCTTTGCTCAGAGTGAGATGTTTGAAACTGCACGTATCCCACTAGTAATAGCTCTAGGTATATTCTGCGGATTAGTATCGATATATTTCACGAAAGCTATTAATATGATGGAGAATATGTTCAAGAAAATCGAGGGAACATATAATAAATTCTTTATCGGAGCAGCTATCCTAGGTTTATTAATCTTTATCTTCCCACCTCTTTACGGTGAGGGTTACGGAACTATTAACCAACTGCTAGCAGGGGATGTAACTGCTATTTTAGATGGTAGTATCTTCTATGGATATAAAGACTCGGTTTGGATGATAGCAATATTTATAGGGTTAATAATCCTCACCAAGGTATTTGCAACCAGTGCCACAACAGGTGGTGGAGGTGTTGGGGGTACATTTGCAC
>JAWXTT010000079.1:0-10067 GCA_044433325.1 Bacteroidales bacterium | reverse complement strand
GATACTTCATCTTCGCATTTTACAAAATGCACCGTAGGCACCGCTACGCTCACATTTTGAAAAATACAAATCTAAAGCATCAAAATAAATAATCGAATAAAACCAATTATTAGAAGTCCCCCAATGTTTTTAACTTCGGAGTTGGACTTATTTCATAATCAGATAATATTTTTATAAAACTATTATACTGTCCTAAAATATATTCAAAAAATGTTCTTCGCGTTTAGTCCTTATTTGTTTATTTCCATTGAACACTTTGTTTATTAGAAGAATGGTTTGATTTATTTCTGGTAATAATGATTCATCTATAGAGTAAAACAATGCACGTTTGTTACTAATATCAATCTTTTGTTTAATCACAGTCTCTATATCTTCAATCAATGGATTTAGTATATTGTCAAAGGCTGATGATTTTTTCTATTGCAATAGTTACAGGATAGCAATAAATTAGTCCATGTCAGTCTTAATTGAGGGTAATTTGTGATACTCTTTAGATGCTCAGCCTCAAAATCTGTAATGCATTTCCTTTCACATACATAGCATTTATTATGTTGATCTGTACCTAATTGGTCACACACATCTTGACCATTATATGAATTTGTTAGTGATAATGATTTAGGCTCTATATCATGCTTATGTACTCTAATCATTTCCCAGTTCTTTAATTATTGATGCATATTTTAATCTTAACTCATTAAATCTTCCGACTATTGTTGGAGATGCTGCCTCTGATATTTTACTTAAATCATCAATTAATCTTTTAATTTCATATTTCTTCAAAACAACTATTATTCTTTA
Source organism: Bacteroidales bacterium (assembly GCA_044433325.1). Classification (GTDB taxonomy): domain Bacteria; phylum Bacteroidota; class Bacteroidia; order Bacteroidales; family Muribaculaceae; genus HGM05232. The sequence continues at coordinate 9,269 of JAWXTT010000079.1, read as the reverse complement.
CTTACAAAGATATATTATTATCTGCACTAATAAAAATATTTGTGAAACTTTCATTTTGTATAGGTTAATTTGCTAGCAATCTGAACAAAAGGGGTGGTTGGGTGTTTTGGTTTTAGAGATTGATTTGAGATTTGCCCCTACGTGGTAGCTGCACATTGCTGTGTGGGGGTGTAGTTTCTAATTAAGTATTTTAGGTTAATCAAGATTCATGATTAAAGGGGTGGTAACTGTTAATGTAACCACCCCTTTATGAATATTATTAAATAATAAATTATTTTATCTGTTTGAATTTGCGCCCCTTTAGGGTGTAATTTAGGGTGTCGGTTAGTATTGGTTCTATCTTTTTGTAACGTTCAGTTGTTAGCAGTGACTTAGCTCCAAGTATTGCCTCTATATTGTTGTTATCAGCGTTTAGCTTATATTCTATCATTAAAAAAGGAAACAGCGGTTCTATCATCTCCAATGATAGTTCCCCTTTGCGTGGAGCATCAATAAAATCGGCCAATGTTGGAGTCTTAAAATATTTGGCTAACTCCAACTCTTGCCATTGGGTATCATATATGCTGATTTTGCTATCAGGAGTTGGGGCATAGATGGTTTGCGAAACTACCAGAATGGTATCTTTCTTAGAGATTGGTAGCATTTTAACTTCTGTCAATAAGTTCTCAGATAATTTTACTGATATGTAATTATCTGTTAGTTTAGTTAATTTAGATGTACCATAAATTTGGTTCTCTAACTCTACAATTGCACCACTATTGTAGTAATCAATCATATCTAATCGAGTACCTGTGGTCAAATGATTGAATATTTGGTTCGGTTCAGAAACAAAAAAATCATGGATATCTTTAGCGTAAGTTGCTAAAGATACCATGATTGATATTATTGCTACTGAAATTCTACGTTTTACCATAATTCAGTATATTAAGTTTACTATTTTTTATATCTATCTGAGCTAGAACTTCTTTTTCTAGGTGCGCTACCACCGCTACGATTATCATCACGCTTGCCACGATAACCACCGCTACTACGACGTTCGCCACCGCGTGAATCTCCGCTCCATGATGAATCATCACGTTTGCCGCGATAGCCACCACTACTACGACGTTCGCCACCACGTTCGTTATCTCTATCACGTGAGCCACCGAAACGACTACCACCGCCGCCGCCAGTAGCACGTTTGCGACGCATCTCCTCGTCACGACGTGAAGATGGTCTGCGACCTCCGCTACGTGAAGAACCTCCACGACCACCGCCTGAGTAATCTTTCTGCTCCTTTGAAACTTCGCTATAAAGACGTTTGCCAAAGAATTCAGCATTTTTCAGTGCATTAATAACAGCTACTGAATCACCAGCTTTCACATCAAATAGTGAGTGGTCATCAAACAAATCAATCTTGCCAATATCAACACGCTTACCACCTAGATGTTCATTAACCAACTCAATTAGGTTAGGTGCATAGAATCCGTCAGCTTTACCCGCGTTGATGTATAGACGTTCATAGCCTGCCTCAGCATTGCGACGATTTCTATTATTCTCACGTTCATCACGTTTATTTGTTGGAACGATATCTAGCACAGGTGCATCCTTATAATATTCTAATAGACGGTTAAACTCAAGAGAGATAACACGTTTAAGTAAATCCTCCTCACTTAACCACTCTAGTTTACGTTGGATAGCAGGTAAGTATTTAGCAATCTCAGTTTCATCAACCTTTACCTTTTCAATCTTATCCGCTTGACTGTAAAGTTGTTTCTCGATAATATGTTCAGCACGTGGCACTTCTGATAGTTCAAAAGTTTTGCCAATTCGTTTCTGGATATCACGGATTTTACCCTTCTCCTTTGAGTGGATAATAGCAACAGAAACCCCTGTTTTACCAGCGCGACCAGTACGACCACTACGGTGAGTATATGTTGCTGGATCATCAGGTAACCCATAATTAATAACGTGAGTAAGGCTGTTTACATCCAATCCACGAGCAGCAACATCAGTAGCTACTAATAGTTGTAAATTCTTTTCACGGAACTTCTTCATCACAGTATCACGTTGAGCCTGTGAAAGCTCACCATGTAATGAGTCAGCATTATATCCATCCTCAATTAGCTTATCCGCAATATCCTGTGTTTCACGTCTAGTGCGACAGAAGATAATACCATATACATCAGGATTATTATCCGCTACACGTTTAAGTGCTAGATATTTATCACGTGCGCTAACCAGATAATAGATATGCTTAACATTAGCTGAGGCTTCGTTCTTGTTACCAATAACGAACTCAACTGGATCATTCATATATTTCTTGGCAATCTTTGAAATCTCTTGCGGCATAGTTGCTGAGAAAAGCAACATCTTACGCTCCTGTGGAACGTGAGAAAGGATTGAGTTAATACTCTCATGGAATCCCATGTTAAGCATCTCATCCGCCTCGTCAAGAATAACTGTATGTACCTTTTCTAACGATACTGTACGACGTTCAATCAAGTCAATCAAACGTCCAGGAGTAGCCACAATAATATGCACACCCTGTTTCAAGGTGCGTATTTGGCTCTCAATACTTGAACCACCATAGACTGGTAGTACCTTTAAACCCTTAATATACTTAGAAAAGTCTGCCAAGTCACTACCAATCTGTAAACACAGTTCACGTGTTGGTGATAAGATAAGTGCTTGTGGTTGACGCGTCTGAATATCAATACGCTGTAATACAGGCAAGCCAAAAGCGGCTGTTTTACCTGTTCCTGTTTGTGCTAATGCAATTACATCGTTATATTCATTAAGTAAATGTGGAATCACCTTTTCCTGTACAGGCATAGCAGATTCAAAACCCATCTCTGTAATTGCTCTCAAAATATCCTCTCGGACACCTAATTCTTCAAATTTCTTCATTCTTATTGTTATATGGATGCTTTGAAATTTGTCGAATTTAGCTAGCACCCGTTAATTTTGCAAAGATAGTGCAAATATCTGAATAAAACAGCATTACAACCTAAATTCACCCAAATACATATTTTTTAGGAAATATAGATATTACTATAGGGGACTTCTAATAATTGGTTTTATTCGATTATTAGAAGTCCCCTTATGATAACAACATCTAAAAACGAACTATAAAAATAAGCATAAGTTCAAAATTATACTTATCTTTGTATAGCAGAGGCACAGAGGTGCAGCAAAATCGGGAAGTTAACATTAGGCGTGTCATCCTCAGCTACCACCAGGCGTGTCATCCTGAATCAATAGTATATATTATTATTGACATGACAAATGAGAGATTATAAACAGCACAAAAGTGAATTATTAATTTAAACTAATGATATTATGAGTTATTACAATCAATCGGAGATGGCTTTGGCGCAACAGACATCACAGGTTATGAAGAGTGTTTATGTTAAGATGTTCTTAGCTATGTTGGTTACTGCCGCTACTTCATGGGTGGTATCTAACAATGTTACTATTATGAACTTTATGTTCCAAAATAGTTGGGTTTACTGGGCGTTACTTATTGGTGAGCTTGGTTTAGTATTTGCTATCTCAGGTGCTATAAATAAGTTGAGCGAGACTAGTGCTACACTGCTATTCTATCTATACTCTATTATTAATGGGGTGGTTTTCTCAGTAATTCTGATTGCTTACACGGGTGAGAGTATCTTCAAAACTTTCTTAATTACAGCTGGGGTATTTGGCGCAATGAGTATCTATGGATATTTTACATCTAGTGACTTGACTAAGATTGGTACTTTCTTACGTATGGCTCTTATAGGGCTGATTATCTGCATTGTAGTTAATCTATTCTTAGCTAGTAGTAAATTGGATTGGATTATTAGCTTTGCTGGTGTAGCTATCTTTATAGGGCTAACAGCATGGGATACTCAGAAAATAAAGAGAATGGCTGCTAACGCTGACCCTGCATTTATGGGTAAGTTGTCAACAATAGGCGCACTAACTCTTTACCTAGACTTTGTAAATCTATTCCTATACCTACTACGCTTCTTCGGCAACAGCCGCAACTAAACTAGGAGCTAAATAACAAGGCATTTGTGCAGAGCCTGCACTCCCAATTATCACATACTAAACGTATGCTGCGGTTGATAGCCCTTCATGAAGCCCAAAAACTGCTCTTGTTATTCAACTACTAAAGAGGGTGACTAACAACATTTTTTGTTAGTCACCCTCTTATTATTCTAGGGGACTTCTAATTATACCTAGGATAAATAGAATATTATGGATCATTATAAGTATAATTAAAATAATTACTATATTTGCGGTCTATTCTAATTATAATTAAAGTATATCACTATGAAAGTACCTAAAATAATATATCGTCGAGAGGTTTATATTCAGCGTATCGCTCCCTTTATCAATCAGAATGTGGTAAAGGTTATGATTGGTCATAGGCGTGTGGGTAAGAGTTATATACTGTTTCAACTTATGGAGTTGATATTGGCACAGGATAGCGATGCAAATATAATCTATATAAATAAGGAGGATATTGGATTTGACAATATTGATGATTATAAGGATTTAAATGATTATATCTTATCTAAATCAGTTGATGATAAAAAAAACTATATCTTTATAGATGAGATTCAGAATATCACAAAATTTCATAAAGCTATACGTTCACTGGCATTAGATGAAAATAATGATATATATATCACTGGCAGTAACTCTGATATGTTCTCATCTGATTTAGCAAATGAGATGGGCGGTAGATATGTTGAGTTCAGAATCTACTCGCTATCTTTTGAGGAGTTTCTATCATTTTATAACCTGCCTAATGATAATAAATCGTTGGAGAGGTATATGCGTTATGGTGGATTGCCATATCTTATACATTTATCTAAAGAGGACGAGGTTATTAAAGAGTATCTAAAAAGTATATATTCTACAATAGTATTACGCGATGTTATTCAACGAAATGATATCCGTAATAGTATCTTTTTAGAGCAGTTAATCCGCTTTTTAGCTGATAATATTGGTTCTCTATTCTCTTCAAAAAGTATTAGTGACTACCTAAAATTACAGCGTGTAGATTTGTCATCTAATGCTATTAGTAACTATGCGATTGCCCTAGCTAAGGCTTTTATTGTACATCGAGTTGGTAGATATGATATTGTAGGTAAACGCCTATTTGAACGTGGAGAAAAGTATTATTTTGAGGATATGGGAATTAGAAATATAGTTGCTGGCTATAAAACAGAAGATAGAGCTAAACGTCTTGAAAATGTAGTCTATAATCACCTATTATATTCTGGTTATGATGTTAAAGTGGGTGCTTTGCGAACGGAGGAGATTGATTTTGTTTGTACCAAAAATAACGAAACACTATACGTACAAGTTTGTTTAGAACTATCCAAAGAGGATACTATAAAGCGTGAATTTGGCAATCTACTAAATATCAAGGATAACTACCCAAAAATTGTAATCTCTGCTGAAGAGAGTTTCGAGAATAGTTACAATGGCGTTAAACATATATATATACGTGATTTCCTAACGCACAGAGTTAATCTATAATTTGGGAGTAGATGCGCTCAGTTGCACCTAGGTTTTGGCGGATATAGTTGCCTGCTATCGTGCCTTGGGTGGTTAGGTAGGTTGGGTCGTTGCGGAATCGGTTGATTAGGGTGGTGAACTCTTCGCTATCTTTGATGCTGAATGCTCCCTCTAGCTCTATTAGGTCATTTGCCTCTTTGAACTTGGCGTAGTTAGTACCGAATATTACTGGCATTGCATAAACGGCTGCCTCATTAATATTATGTATCCCTACACCGAAACCTCCACCTATATATGCGACATCAGCATAACGGTAGGTTGATGATAGGATTCCGAAACAATCTATTATCAGCGCATCAGTAGTAATCTCAGTTCCATCCTTAACATCACTATAAAGGGTATATGAACGCTCTAGGCGTGAAGTTATAGCGGCTACGCGCTCAGCATCTATATTGTGTGGTGCTATAATCACCTTGATATCGGGATTGGCATTGAAATATGGGATATAAATATCCTCATCAGCCTCCCATGAGCTACCTACTATTAGGGTGAAGTTATCTTTGGTGAATTGCTCAATATGTTTCAACGATTTCTCGTTATTAAGTATCTCGGTTACGCGGTCAAAGCGTGTATCACCTGCTATTACTACATTGGTGATATTTATTGACTCCAGCAATACTCGGGATTGTTCATCCTGCACAAAGATAGTATTATAGCACTTCAACATTCGTCTAAACATTCCCCCGTAAGGCTTAAAGAATGACTGTGTTGGGCGGAAAATTGCTGAAATAAGATAGGTCGGTATCTCACGACGCACTAACTCTGTTAAGTAATTTGCCCAAAATTCATATTTAATAAATATTGCACGCTCAATAGGTACAATATCTAGAAACCTCTTTACATTACTAGGTAAATCAAATGGCAAATAGCAAATAATATCAGCCATTGGGTAATCTTTGCGCACCTCATATCCTGATGGTGAAAAGAATGTAAGCAGGATTTTTTGGTTTGGGTTTTCACGCTTGATTAGCTCAATCATAGGTCTCCCCTGCTCGAACTCCCCTAACGATGAAGCGTGCATCCATATATATTTCTCACCCTCAACAACCATATCTTTAAGTTGCTGAAAAGTGCGTGACTGCCCCGAAAGCATTAGTGCTGCTTTCCGATTCTTGCGCGAGGCAATCTTTACACCTAGCTTATATACTGCTATGGCGGTGTTATATATTAAACCCATTAGTTGTGTTTATAGGGTAATAGTTTCTACTCCACGTTTGATACGGGCTATGGTTTCCTCTTTACCTATCATCTCAGTGATATCAAACATGTGAGCACCTTTACACTCACCAACGATAGTTAGGCGGAAAGCATTCATTACCGCACCCATATTATAACCCTTAGTGCCAATCCAATCGATAACGATTTTTTCAGCGACAGCAGAAGTAAAATCTTCAATTTTCTCTAATACCTCAATTAACTCAATCATTAGTGCAGGTGTATTCTCCTTCCAACGTTTTTTAGCATCCTTTTCGTTATACGATTCAGGAGCTTTAAATAGGTATGCAGCTTGTCCCCACAGCTCAGATGTGAAGGATACACGTCCTTTAACTAGTGAGATAGCTTTAGCTATATATTCGTCCGAGTAATCAGCTGTTACACCATTAGCGGCTAACTCTGGGCGCAACGCCTCAACCAATGATTGATCAGTTCTCTCTTGTATATATTTGTGGTTAAACCATTTACCCTTTTCGTAATCAAACTTAGCACCACTCTTTGAGCAATGAGCTAACGAGAATAACTCAACCAATTCATCCATACTCATTATCTCACGATCATCACCAGGATTCCACCCCAATAGGGCTAGGAAGTTGATTACCGCCTCAGGCAGATAACCCGATTCACGATAACCTGACGATGTTTCGCCACTCTTAGGATCTAACCACTGTAATGGGAACACTGGGAAACCTAAACGGTCACCATCACGTTTACTTAGCTTACCCTTTCCATCTGGTTTAAGCAATAATGGTAGATGCACAAATTGTGGCATAGTTTCAGTCCAACCAAATGCTTCATAAAGTAACACATGCAGCGGTGCTGATGGTAACCACTCCTCGCCACGTATCACGTGTGATATTAACATTAAATGGTCATCAACAATATTTGCTAAGTGATATGTTGGTAAGTTATCGGCAGATTTATATAGCACCTTATCATCCAAAACTGACGAGTTTATCACCACCTCACCACGGATTAAGTCATTGACAATCACATCGCGATTAGGTTCAATCTTAAAACGAACCACATATTTCTCACCACTCGCAATTAACGTATCCACCTGCTCTTTAGACATTGTCAGTGAGTTACGCATCTGCTCACGCGTTGATGCATCATATTGGAAATTAGCTATCTGCTCACGTTTAGCGTTCAACTCCTCAGGAGTATCAAAAGCGATATATGCTTTACCTGCATCTAGTAGAATATCAACAGATTTTTTATAGATACGTGTACGTTCTGATTGTTTGTAAGGACCATATTCGCCCCCCTCTTTCACACCTTCATCAATCTTGATACCTAACCATGATAGGGATTCATTGATATACTCCTCAGCAGTTGCAACAAAACGTGTCGAATCAGTATCTTCAATACGTAATATCATATCACCGCCATGTTTCTTAGCGAAAAGATAATTATACAATGCTGTACGCACACCACCTATATGTAGTGGACCTGTTGGAGAGGGAGCAAAACGAACTCTTACTTTATTAGCCATATCTATTTATATTTTTATTCTGTCTGCAAAGTTACAAAATGCTTTTGTAACTCACCTCAAAAAATATTACTTAAATATCGCCGTTACCTCCTCAATTAGCTCCGCAGCAGATTGGTCAACCTTACAAGGGACAATAGTTGCATAATCCCTAGCCAACCAATAGTGATCAGTTTCATCCGAGTTAGGCTCTAAATCCATATATGAACCAGTCAGCCAATAGTAGTCACGACCGTGAGGATCAGTACCCTTCTGATACTCCTCAATCCATCTTCCACGCGCGGCGCGCACCACCTTATACCCGTTAAGTTGCTTAGTTTCAGGGATATTTACATTTAGGCAATACCCCTCACTGATACCCTTATCCATCACTTTACTAATTATTTCGCGAATAATTTCGGTAGTACCGCTAAAATCAGCATTAGGAGAATGGTTAGTTAACGAGAAACCGATACTAGGGATAGCATTAATAGCCCCCTCAAAAGCCACCCCCATAGTTCCTGAATAAATCATACTATTCCCCGAATTTGAACCATGGTTAATACCCGACAATACCAAGTCAGGCTTACGCTCCAATAGCGTATGCATAGCAATTTTAACACAGTCAACAGGCGTACCATTAACCGCATAGATAGTTACTCCTACGGCGGCAGGCAACTGCTTAACACGTAAAGGAGTTTCCACCGTAATAGCTGATGACTTACCCGACTGAGCCGAATCAGGCGCAACCACCACCACATCACCAAACTCACGCGCAATATCCACCAGATGAGCTATTCCACGCGCCGAAACCCCATCATCATTACTTATTAAAATCAATGCTTTATCCCTATTCATATCTTATCATTATAAATAAACAACAAATATACAAAATCAAAGTTGAAAATACTAATCGTAGTGCATGCTCTGTACCACCCTAAGTGGCTGCATAGCCTGAGCAGTTTTGGGGCTTCGCGAAGGTGAAAAAGCGGAGCGTACCTGAAAGTACGTGAGCATTTTTCACCTT
>JAWXTT010000078.1:0-10327 GCA_044433325.1 Bacteroidales bacterium | reverse complement strand
ATGTTGTTGATACTGTTCAGGAGCGCGCTCAAAAAACATTTAATAATGGACAACAGGGTGCTATGATTGTAATTCAAAAGCAATCAGGTGCTAACTCGGTTGCGATTGCTGATCAAGTGGAGAAGATATTACCTACACTTCAGAAATCATTACCATCGGATGTGGTATTAGGTAAGATTGTAAATACTTCGGATAATATTAAGAATACTATTAATTCACTGACTGAAACTGTATTATATGCGTTACTGTTTGTGACTATTGTAGTGCTACTTTTCTTAGGTCGTTGGCGTGCTACTGTGATTATTGTAATCACTATTCCTATCTCATTGATTGCTTCCTTTATCTATCTTTATGCTACGGGTAATTCATTGAATATTATATCGTTATCATCACTTTCGATATCCATTGGTATGGTGGTGGATGATGCTATTGTGGTATTGGAAAATGTGACTACGCATATTGAACGTGGTAGTGATCCTAAACAGGCGGCTGTACATGGTACTAATGAGGTAGCTATATCGGTTGTTGCATCTACATTGACGTTGATTGCGGTGTTCTTCCCTTTAACATTGATTCAAGGTATGACTGGTGTTATGTTTAATCAATTAGGTTGGATGGTTACTATTATGATGATTATCTCTACTACATGTGCATTATCACTTACTCCTATGTTATGTAGCCAAATGCTTAAACTTAATCCTAAGAGAACATGGTTAAATAAATATATTTTAGATTATATTGAGTACGCTTTAGATAAGTTGGATGATGCATATAAGTATCTGTTAGAGAAGGTTGTTGTTTATAGAACTACTACCATAACAATATGTGTATTAATATTTATAGGTTCATTAGTTTTGGTTAAATATGTAGGTTCAGAGTATATACCAGTGTCTGATAATAGCCGTTTAGGGGTGAACCTGGAATTGCCAATCGGTACAAGGGTTGAGATTGCTGATGATATTGCTAAAAAAGTATCAGATGAATGGCGTGAGAAATATCCTGAAATTAGAGCTTTGAATTATACTACTGGTACTGCTGATAGTGATAATACATTTGCTTCACTTAGTGATAATGGTTCACATATTATATCAATGAATATAAATCTGTATGATCCTAGTGATAGAGAGCGTGGATTAGTAGAGATTGCTGACTTAATGCGTAAGGATTTAGAGATGTATCCTGAATTTACAAAGGCGTTAGTTAATGTAGGTGGTAGCCGTGGCGGTGGTATGTCTGGTCAGTCAACTCTGGACTATGAAATTTATGGTTATAACTTTACAGAAACAGACTCTGTTGCTCAACAGTTAAAGAGAATATTGATGGGTATAGAGGGTGCTGCTGATATTATGATAAGTCGTTCGGATAATCAACCTGAATATCAAGTTGACTTTGATAGAGAGAAGTTGGCTATTTATGGATTGAACTTAACTACTGCTGCTTCATATTTAAGGAATAGGGTTAATGGTAGTACTGCCTCATATTTCCGTGAAGATGGTGAGGAGTATGATATTAAGGTGATGTATGCGCCTGAACATCGTCAATCACTTGAGGATATTGAGAATATTATGGTTTATAATCAATATGGACAAGGTGTGCGTATTAAGGATGTAGGTACTGTGGTTGAAAGATTTACTCCACCAACTATTGAACGTAAAAACAGGGAACGTGTTATTACCGTTTCGACAGTTGTGGCAGGTCGCCCTATGAGTGAGATTGTGGCAGAAGCTGATGTATTGATTGATGACTTACATTTACCTCAAGGTGTGGATATTATCTTGGCTGGTTCTTATGAGGATCAACAGGAGGCCTTTGCAGACCTAGGTACATTGGCTATATTAATAATTATATTGGTATATATTGTTATGGCTTCGCAGTTTGAGTCATTAACTTACCCTGGTATTATAATGGGCTCATTACTATTTGGGTTCTCAGGTATCTTTATTATTCTTTGGCTTACTGGTCATACATTGAATATGATGTCTATGATTGGTGCTGTAATGCTTATTGGTATTGTGGTGAAGAACGGTATTGTACTTATCGACTATATTATACTAAATCGTGAACGTGGTTTGAGTATTAACCGATCGGTAGTATTAGGGGGTAAATCTAGGTTGCGTCCTGTAGTTATGACTAGTTTGACTACTATCTTAGGTATGGTTCCTATGGCGGTAAGTGGTGGTGAAGGTGCTGAAATTTGGAAACCAATGGCTGTTGCCGTAATTGGTGGTTTAAGTTTCTCAACGTTAGTTACATTACTATTTGTACCGACTATGTATAGTACTTTTGCATATGTGGGAATACGTCGTACTAGAAAAAAATTACATAAGGAGTTCGCTAAGGCTTAATAATAACTTTTAAAATTGATAATTAGATGAAAACTATATTTATATCTTTTGACCAAGCTCACTATGAGAATATTGTCAAATTGTTAGATAAGTTGAGCTGTAAAGGCTTTACTGCTTGGGAACAGGTTATTGGTCGTGGTAGCAAAGGTGGTGAACCTCACTACGGAAGTCATGCATGGCCATCGTTATCATCAGCTATGTTAGTAGTGGCTGATGATGATAAGGTTAATTTACTCCTAGATGGATTAAAGGAGTTGGATGGTTTGAGACCTAAGCTAGGACTTCGTGCATTCGTTTGGAATGTGGAGTCTGCTATTTAAGCTTGATTTTATAATTAAGATAATTTTAGTGGAAAATAGCCCAGTGGTATTAATCGCTGGGCTATTTTATTTATGGTAGTTCTAAAAACTGACACTTTAAAAAATGGGAGAAAAGCAACTGTTACATCAATATCGCTTAAATATTGATAAAACAGTTTTTAAGAACTCTCCTTTAGATGGAATACTTACTATTATTCCTTTATGATACGTGTTGCGGTACTGTTATTTATCTTTAATATATAGATACCTTTGGGAAGTGATTCAATATCAATAGTTGCTATATTTTCACCAGTATATATGGTCTCAATTATTTTGTTACCATTTATAGTGAAGAGTGCTATCTGATTTATCCCTTCGTTATAGTTAATGGTAATATTATTGGTGGCTGGATTAGGATATGTGGTGATAATTGAGCTCTGATTAGCTATAATGTCTTTATCAACACTTGCTCCTAATAGTGCTATTTCATACGCTGCGTAACCATTTCCCATTGTATATGCGTATAGGGTATAACGTGCTTCTGTTTCTTTGACAGCTGTAAAGAATGTTGCTAAAGATGGATTGCCCGTAACTCCATTACTACCAACAGTATCTATGTTTTTAAGTGTTTCACTATCTGCTGTCATATCTTTAATGGTAAACCCTCCATTGTAATTTGTGCCAGAGGTATGTACTAATATTTCATGTTCATCAAGTATTAGCAAGGCACCGCCTAACGTTAGATTACGTGCTGGAGCTCGTGTAACAGCTCCTGTTGTTAGGTAGTCTGCTGCGTTTGTTTCATCTTTATAGCGATAATAACCGTTGCTAGGAACTTCATATATAAAATTGTTAGGGTCGTTGTCTATTGGGGTTACTAGTGATGAGGTTGTTGCTGCTACTGATAGCTCGTCAGAGATTGTTACAGATTCTATTGCTCCATTTGCAATTTTAATAAAGTTTACATATTTCTCACCATTTGGATAGATATAAATGTAACCTCCATCAGCTGAGAATATATCCCCTGATGCTGTAATGTAGTCTGCCTGTCCATTTTTTAGTAATGTGAAGTTTAGCTCTGTTGGATTGCTGGTTTCACCACGAGGTTATATTAGTATTGAGTTTGGCGTTTCAGTAATTCCGTCGTTACGAAGGATTAGATTTCCTGCATCATCACGTGTTATCCCTGGTGAGTTGCTACCAGTGCTTTCTGTTATTGTACCATCTTTCTTTATAGCTAACAGTTTACTTGTTGTGTAGTTATTAGTGTAGAATATTTCATCAACAACAGTTGCCTGATATGCTGAGTTGTATATCTCAGATGTGCCACTAGGGAAGTTATAGGGTAGGTTATCATCACGATCACGATAGCTCCATAGTAATTCTGTTTCTATCTCGATAGGATCATAACGTACAGGTATTTCATCCCAGTTTATATCCTCTAGTTCAGGCATCTCATTGGCGTATAGGTAGTCGCAAGTCATCATGCAAACTCCTGCATTTCCATAGGTTAAATAATTAGTCTCTGTATTTACTGTCCACATAGCTACATCTAGCCCTACGTTGCGAAATTTCTGTACTGTGTAGATATCAAAATTACCTGATTCAATACTAGGCATTACGTTCCACTCAACGCACCAATCAAAATGATTTTCCCAATACTCTCCAGTAAGGAATTGACAAGTTGCAGTAGGGTAGTTGGTACGGATATATTCAATGGATGTCTGCATTGAGGTTAAGAAAATAGCTTCCTCTAATATACCTTTTTCAATAACTAAATCCATAAGTCCTGGGAAATTGCTCATATCGTTATTGTTGATACCTGTGGTCCATTTTAACTCTATCACGGGGAATGCTCCCTTTTCAATACAGATATCAAGATACTCAGCAACTGTACATATCTCTCCCGTATATGTAACGCTGCTACGTGTCTGTGTTAATGTTTCAGCTTTTAGTTCAGCTAGTGTTGATGTTGCCACTGTTAGGCTTCCTCCTAGTGAAGTAGTAGTTTCATCGTGCATAATTACGTACTCGCCGTCAGAAGTCACACGCACATCACACTCTAATCCTGTGTAACCGTAATTGTTAACTCCGTTGCGGAATGCTTCGGCGGTATTAGCTACCCCTCTATATGATCCTCTATGACCTACAAAGATTGGTTTCCATGCGTAACTAGGTATTGTTAATAGTACAAAAAATGCTAGTAAAGAAAGTTTTTTCATAATTAATTGTTTTAGATGTATATAGTTTTTACAAATGTAATTAAATTGTAGTTCAAATACAAATTGGGTGGCTAACAATTTGCATGCTAGCCACCCACTGTAGTACAACTATATGTAGTTAGTTAATTATCTTTTGATTAGGCGCGTTACTGCGCTATTATTTACCTTAACAATATATAATCCTTGTGGTAGAGATGAAACTTCAATAGTTTCAGCGTTAGCTCCATTACCTGCAATATCTATAACTTTAACACCATTGATGCTATATACTGCAATTGAATTAATAGCATCACTAGATTTAATAGTTACATTATTGATTGCTGGATTAGGATATATGCTTAGTTCAGCAGTTTTATCTTGGATAATTGTGTTATCCTCAACGCTTGAACCCTCTAATGCAATCTCATAAGCAGCAATACCTCCACCCATTGTGTATGCGTATGCTATATAATAGTTTTCAGATATCTCGATAGGTGTGATAAATGTACCTACTGATGGGTTACCTGAATATCCTAATGAACCTAGCTCAGGGAATGTTGCTAATACTTCACCATCAGCAGTCATATCACGTACTGTAAGTCCTCCGTTGTAGTTAGTACCTGATGTGTGGATAAATATATCATGTCCACCTACGTTAAGGTATGCACCACCTATTGAACTGTTACGTCCAGGTGCTGTTGTTGATGAGCTACCTGTTAGATAATCTCCCATATCTTCACCATCTTGGTATAGGTAGTAACCTACGTTACGTACTTGGTAGATGAAATTGTCAGTGTTGTTACCCATTGGATAAACCATACCTGCAGTTGAGCCAGTAGTTGATAACTCCTCAGATGCTGTTACCTCAACAAGTTCACCATTAGCAATCTTCACAAAGTTTACATAGTTATGTCCATTAGGGAAGAAGTAAATGTAACCACCCTCCTCAGAGAAGATATCTCCCGATGCTGAGATAAAGTTAGTTTGTCCCTGGTTGATTAACTCAAAACTGATTTCTTTTGCTGATGTTTCACCATATTTAGTAATTAACATTGAGTTAGGTGTTGCAGTTAATCCGTCGTTGCGTTGGATTAGGTTACCTGCATCATCACTAGTTATACCATGTGTATTGGTTCCTGTATATTCTGTTTCAATAAAACCATTCTGGTCAAGTGCTACTAATTCACTAGTTGTATAGTTATTAGCATAAAATATGCCATCAATAACTGTTGCTTGTTGAGCAGATGAGTATGTGCCACTACCTACTGGGAAGTCTGTTGGTAGGGTGTTATCAACATAAGTATGACTCCAAAGAACAGATGTTTCCAGCTCAATGGCTGCATCTTGATCATCGCTTGCATCCCAATCAATGTCATCTAATTCATCCATCTCAGTAGCATATAGGTAATCGCAAGTCATCATAGCTACACCCATATTGCCATATAGTTTGTAGTTAGCTTCAGTATTAACTGTCCACATTGCTACATCAAAGCCCAACTCGTGGAATTGTTTAACTGTGCTAGCATCAAAGTAGCCTGATTGAATACTTGGAGCTACATTCCACTCAATACACCAATCAACATGGTTAGCCCAATATTCTCCTGTTAAGAATTGACAAGTTGCTGTTGGGTAGTTGGTGCGAATATATTCAATAGATGCTTGCATTGAGGTTAGGAAGATAGCTTTATCTAATAATCCCTTCTCGACAACTAGCTCCATTAGACCTGGGAAATTGCTCATGTCGTTACTATTGATACCATCTGTCCATTTTAGCTCAATAACTGGAAATGCTCCCTTTTCGTTACAGATGTCAAGATATTCAGCTGCGGTACATATAGTTCCTGTGTAGGTGTTGCCACTGCGTGTTTGTGTAAGAGTTTCAGCTTTTAGCTCGGCTAAGGTTGCTTCAGTCACAGTTAGGCTACCACCTAGTGATGTAGTTGTTTCATCATGCATAATTACATATTCACCATCAGAGGTTACACGTATATCACACTCTAGTCCATCATAGCCATATACGTCAACGCCATTGCGGAACGCTTCAGCTGTGTTTGCTACTCCGCGGTATGAACCACGGTGCCCAACGAAGATAGGCTTCCATGCATAAGTTGGTATGGTTAATACCAACATAAAAAATAGTAAAGATAAATTTCTCATAAAGATTAGTTAATTATTTGTATTTAAGTTAATTGTCTGTTTACAAAGATAGCTAAATTTTAGTATTTCTTAGTTGGTTTTTTGTTAATTTTTTTACTATTTGAGTTGTTACGGCGAAATTCTTTAGATTTACTATTTTCCTGCTTACTGTTATTCTTATCCTTATTACCTCTATTAGGATATAACTTTGATATTAAATCGTGACGATTCATACGTGTAAGGCTCTGTACTATCTCGGCACGGTAATCTGGTGAGTACCAGAAGAAATATCGACGTTGTGCTAGCTTTTCATCCTTCTCTTTGGCTGTACTAATAGGTTTAAATGTGTATGGATGGTAACCACTATAATATATCTCGGTAGATAGTGTCATAGGGGTTGGTGTGAAATCTTGCACCTGTTCAAGATGGAAATTTAACTCTTTAGTTTTTGTAGCTAATTCTGCCATATCCATCTCGCTACACTCAGGGTGTGATGATATAAAATATGGGATTAACTGTTGATTGATTTCATGTTTCTTATTTATATTGTCGAATAGCTGTTTGAACTCTTCAAATAGTTTGAATGATGGTTTACGCATGCAGTTCAATACCTTATCAGAGGTGTGTTCAGGGGCTACCTTCAAGCGTCCTGAAACGTGGTTTCGGATTAGTTCTTCGTTATATATTCGGTTTGCTGTACGGCTCTTTTCGTCATAAGAGCTCATTGATAAGTCATAACGCACTCCACTACCAATAAATGATTTTTTTACTGATGGTATAGCATCTACTGCACGATAAATTTCAAGTAATGGGGTGTGGTTAGTGTCAAGGTTTTTGCATACCGTTGGGTGTAGGCAGGATGGCTTGGTACATTTGGTGCATATATCACGATTAATCCCCCCTAGCTTATACATATTAGCTGATGGACCCCCTAGATCTGAGATATGACCTTTGAAATCCTCCATTGCTATAACTTTTCTAACTTCACGTAGGATTGATTCTTTACTTCGTGAAGATATAAATTTACCTTGATGAGCTGAAATTGTGCAGAATGAACATCCACCGAAACATCCACGATGTAGCGTTACCGAGTGGCGTATCATCTCATATGCAGGAATACGCTTGTTACGATATTTAGGGTGTGGTAGTCGGGTATATGGTAAGTCATATACAGCATCCAGTTCTGATTCACTCAATGGTGGATTTGTCCCATTTACCTTTATTGCAACTCCATTTTCGGTTTCTTGCCAAAGGGTACGCCCTAAGGTGCGGTTGGATTCAATCTCGATATATTTAAAATTCTCAGCTTGCTTGCGCTTATCTTTAAGGCAATCAGTGAATGAGTTTAATATATAATGTTCAGCAGTATCACGTGTTGTTGGTAGTGCTGATATTGGTTGTTTGATTGTTGTTTGTTTAATATCAGTTAGCTCTGAAATGCTCTTGCCATCGCTTAATGCTTGGGCTATCTCTAGTATAGGTTTCTCACCCATACCATAAATTAGCATATCAGCTTTGCAATCAGCTAAGATAGATGGACGTAGCTTATCTTGCCAATAATCATAGTGCGATAGACGGCGTAGCGATGCTTCAATTCCACCAATTATGATTGGGGTGTCAGGATATTGTGCGCGAATAGCGTCGGTATAAACAATAGTTGGATAATCAGGACGCATACCGTGACGAGCATCAGGGGTGTAAGCATCGTCACTACGACGACGACGTGCCGCGGTGTAGTGATTAACCATTGAGTCCATAGCTCCTGCTGAAACCCCAAAGAATAGACGAGGAGCACCTAGTTTGCGGAAGTCACGTAAATCATCCTGCCAATTAGGCTGAGGAATAATAGCTACACGGTAGCCTGCACGCTCTAGTACGCGTCCAATAACGGCACTACCCATAGATGGGTGATCTATATAAGCATCCCCAGAGAATAGTATTACATCAATGTAGTCCCAACCTAGTAGTTCAACCTCCTTTTTAGTAGTTGGTAGCCACTGTTTTTTATCATTTAATCTATTGTTTGTCATAATTGTGTAGGGGAGTTCTATTGTTGAGTATCTACTATTAATTGTTCAAGTTTGATTATCTGATCGCGTAGTTGTGCCGCCTCAATAAATTCCATTGCTTTAGCTGCTGCAACCATTTGACTACGTAACCGTTCGATATTATCTTTAATCTCAGCTGATGTCATATTTTTGATATTAGTTTCTGCTGCTAATTGTTGTGGTTGCTCAGGCAATTGGTTAATATATTCTTTTGATTTTGCTTTGCTGCCACGTTTATTACGACTATTTGTCTGCTCCTGCTCCTGATAGTTGTTGCTACTTAGGGCTGAGGTATGTTTCTTGATTATCGCTTGTGGCGTAACATTGTTATTCTGATTATACTCCATTTGGATAGTACGGCGACGCTCCGTTTCATCAATGGTACGTCGCATCGAGTCAGTAATTTTGTCTGCATACATTATGACTAAGCCATTAAGATTACGTGCAGCACGCCCAGCTGTCTGTGTCAAGGCGCGTTGTGAGCGTAAGAAACCCTCCTTGTCAGCATCGATAATAGCTACTAACGATACCTCTGGAAGATCTAACCCCTCGCGCAGTAGGTTTACACCTATCAGTACATCTATTTCACCAGCACGCAGTTGGTCAATAATCTTTATACGGTCTAGAGTGTCAACATCTGAGTGGATATATGCACATTGAATATCTATCTTAGTTAGGTAATCTGTTAGCTCCTCAGCCATACGTTTAGTCAGTGTGGTAACTAGTACACGCTCATTTAGTTCAATGCGTAGCTGTATCTCCTCAAGTAGATTATCTATCTGTCCGCGTGAGGGGCGTACCGATATTACGGGATCTAATAATCCTGTTGGACGTATAATCTGCTCGACATACTCACCTTCAGATTTATTCAGTTCATAATCTGCTGGTGTTGCACTAACGTGTACCACTTGTGGTGTTAGCGATTCAAACTCCTCAAACTTCAACGGTCTATTGTCAATAGCAGCAGGTAATCTAAAACCATACTCAACAAGATTAGATTTACGTGAAAGGTCACCACCATACATAGCTCTAATCTGAGGTATGGTGACATGGCTCTCATCTATAATAGTCAAGAAGTCATCAGGGAAATAGTCCAATAGACAGAATGGACGCATACCTGGTTCACGACCATCAAAGTAGCGTGAGTAATTCTCAATTCCTGAACAATAGCCCATTTCACGTATCATCTCTACATCATAAGTAACACGTTCATAGATACGTTTAGCCTCAGCGTCACGTCCTTCACGATAGAATAGATCACGTTGAGTGCCTAAGTCAACCTCAATTTCACCTAATGC
>JAWXTT010000077.1:0-10446 GCA_044433325.1 Bacteroidales bacterium | reverse complement strand
TCAAGAGTATGCATAGTGAGGCTGCAAAGCATCTAATTCCGCGCGCTGAACGATTAGCAAGAGAGCTAAAATTAGCTCCTAAAGGTTTTGTGATAGGTCGAGGGAAGCGTAAACTAGGGCATTGTACCTCAACAGGAGTGATACAATTATCGCATAACTTAATGTTTCTACCTAACGAGCTAGTAGATTATATAATATATCATGAGCTAGCCCATCTAACAGAGATGAATCATAGCGACAAATTTCACGCATTATGTAATAAATATTGTAAAGGGCGTGAACACGAATATAAAAACCAATTACGCAACCATACGTGGTGCATATTAAGATAATGAATATAGTAAGAATTTCAGCAGGATTAGGTAATCAAATGTTCCAATATGCTCTGTACCTATCGTTAAGAGAGGTGAATCCAGATATCGTTATTGATATATCTGAGTTTAAATATCGTAAACACCACCAAGGGTATGAGCTAGAGGAAATATTCAATATAACCCCAGATGTAGCCTCAGAATCAGAGGTTGCTACTATGGTTGACACCTCTAAATCATTCATTGCTGAGATTCGTCGTAAACTCTTTGGTAAGAGAAATTTAAGTGGGAATCACCTAAAGGAGAGTGATTTTGACTATATGGCTGGATTGGATAAGTTAACCAACACATATTTCGAGGGGTATTGGCAATCATATCGTTACTTTGAGGATATTGAGCAGATAGTTCGTGAACAATTCAGCTTCAAAAAACCATTAACAGAACGTAACCGCGAGTGTGCAACTAAGATTGAAGCCACTGAATCGGTATCAATCCATATACGTCGTGGAGATTATACCAAGAGCCGTCGTTGGCACAACATAGGTTCGATATGCAACAGTGACTATTATAATTGGGCAATGGCTAGTATCAATGCATCTATCCCAGATGCCGTGTATTTTGTTTTCTCCGATGATATCCAGTGGGTTCGCGAAAATCTAAATATCCCTAATGCAACCTATATAGATTGGAATGTAGGAGCAGCTAGCCATAATGATTTACGCCTAATGAGCCTATGCAAACATAATATCATCGCCAATAGTAGTTTCAGTTGGTGGGGAGCATATCTAAATAATAATGAGGATAAGATAGTAATTGCTCCAAGTAAATGGTATCGCGATACACCTACACCAAATTTACTTCCTCCATCGTGGGTAACAATACCAATAGACAACTCAGTCAATCTCAAAAAATAAGAAAGTGAGGTTGTTAACATTGACCCTTATAAAAGTAACAATAATTCAGGACTTCCCTAAAAGATTTAACGGACAATTACCCTATATTTACGCGATAGAGATATCTATTAATATAGGGTAATTGTTTTTTTGCGTCTTACCATAGTCTTGTCTAAATACACCATAGCATCACGTACAAGCTCCATATAGCAACAAATTGTTATTAGGTAAAGTTAAATTGTTGTTGGGTATCATTAAATTTACGAAAAGAGAAGTCCATAGATGTTGTTTATAATACCTTTGTCAATGAATGATAACAACTCTTGTAATCAGTGATAGCTAGACGCCGAAACAATTTATCGAGGATTTGAGTTGAACCTAATAATAAAGTAAATATTGGGATGTTTAAGGAGCAAATACCTATCGATAAAATTGTATTAAGATATAATAATGTAGAAGCAATATATATAAATCAACCGCGAAACAATACAAAATATAATATAGGAACAATTTATGTGGTTAAAAACACAATTATACAATCTTTAATCCAGAGGGATTAATAACCAAAATTCAACAAAACAGAGAGAGGGTAACTAACAGAGTAATCTGTAAGTTATCCTCTCCTTATTTTGGAGCAAGATAAAATCCTTTATCAATAGCATACATATAGCAAGGGTTGCTTGGTATTATTAACCAAACAACCCGTACTATAATATTAAGCAAAATCTAAACGTATATATCTGTGTAGTCCATCCTTAGTAATACGTAGGAATATCATCTATCTGGTGAGATGCTTGATGAGGGCAATGCATATCAACAAAATCGTTACTTAAAAAAATAAACCTATAGGACTATTGTACTATCTGATTTTAGCTCTTTTATTATTTCATTAGTAAAAATAGTAGCCCCCTTATTATTTAAGTGAACGTGGTCTTTAAACAAGGAAGCATCGTTCATGAAATAATAATTATGGTAATAGTCTAAAATAGTTATATTTTTTTTGTCGCAAATCTCAATAATTTTTTTATATGAATTGGTTTCTCTATAGTTTGTTTCAAGTAAAGCCGGTGAAAAAATTATTATAATTTTAACATCATTATCAATGCATTTATTTATTGTATTGATAAATAAATTTGCTCTTTCATTTGAAAATGTATCATTAATATGTGTTTTTTTGATTTTTGAGAAATTGTAACCTGTATCAGAAAGTGGTATATATCCTAATTGTTTATTTACTTTGGGAGCTATCAATTTTCCTGCTAATTGTATTATATAAGAATTATATCTATATAATGAACATTCTAACTTTATCCATTCTAATTTACTAGCAGATTGAAGAATAGAGTCCGTATATTGATTCTGATTATAATAATTACCTAGCCTATTGGTAATCCTATTTATTTCGATTTCATCTTTGCTTGTGTTTAATATAGCAGGAGAGCTAATGTCCCAGATAATCATTTTAGGCTTGTATCTTTTAAGTAAAGCGTCAATATTACAGGTTTGATATAATAAGAACATTCCATCAAAGCCGCAATTATATGCACTTAAGTTTAAAGAATCTGTAATCATTGATGGGATATAATGGTGGCTAGCTCTAGATGAGCCAACAATTACAATATCACTATTTACTTTCTCAAAAGAATAAGGAATTTTATTAGCTGTCGGATTTTTCTCAAAAGCGTACTGATTTATTGTGTCAAGGCAATAACCGCAAATATTATCAGAAATTATTAATAGAATAATAAATAAAAAGATGTGAAATATATTTTTTTTCATGATTAGAATTGGAAATATATGAATTGACCACCATTTAATACAGCAAATAGTAGTATGAAAATAATAATTAGTAGTTGAGAGGTATATCGCACAATAATATTATTACTGTCTAAAAATTTAATCTTAGGGTAATATTCATCAATAATCTCTTTTGTCATTAGTATAGATAGTGAGATTAGACCGTAAGAAAATACTGTTAGATCTCTAAAAATAGGACCAGTATTCGTAAAAATGTTATTTATTATATAAAAGGCATCATTAGTTGAATTTGCCCTAAAGAATATCCACGCAAAAACAACTAATATAAAGGTATATAGTTGTTTTAATAATCTAAAGAAAATATTCCTACTACTTTTATTAGAGCTTAGTAAGTTCTCAATAACTAAATAAAGTCCATGTAATGCGCCCCAGATTATAAAATTCCATGCAGCCCCATGCCAAACACCAGAGACAAGGAAAGTAATGAATAAATTTATTAAGTGCCTAGTTTTACCAACCCTATTACCTCCGAGTGGAATATATAAATAATCTTTAAACCATGTTGATAATGATATATGCCATCTGCTCCAGAACTCTTTTATGGATTGAGAGAAGTATGGTCTTCTGAAGTTATCCATTAATTTATATCCCATAATTCTAGCGCACCCTATTGCAATTAAAGAATAACCTGCAAAGTCACAGTATATTTGGATTGTAAAAAATAACGTTGCAAGAAGCATACTAGATCCGTTATGCATTTCTAAGTTATTATACACTGAATCTACATATATTGCCAATCTATCGCCAACACAAAGTTTCATAAAGTAGCCCCATAGCATTAACCTAAATCCCTTTGCCGCGGTTTCTAGATTAAACTCTTTTTTCTCTTTGAATTGAGGCAATAGGTTGCGTGAGCGTTCAATAGGACCTGCTACTAGTTGAGGGAAAAAGGAAACAAATAGAGCATATGTCCAAAAATTATGTTCAGCCTTAATATCTTTCCGATATACATCAATTGAATATCCAATTGCTTGAAATGTGTAAAATGAGATACCTACTGGCAACAACCACTTAAAGCTCGGAGTATTCCATCCTATTCCAATATGATTTAAAACATTAAATATTGATTCATTAATAAAATTATAGTACTTAAAAAGAAATAATATACCAAAATTAAGTAATAGGTTTGATATTAGATATATTTTTCTGCTTCTATTGTTTTTATTTGAATCTAATAAAAGTCCACAGCCATATGTAGTTAGTGTTGATAGAAGAATCAGGAGGGCATATATAGGCTCCCAGTTCATATAAAAGTAATAGCTAGTTAATAGCAGAAAATAATTTCTATATTTATTTATAGGAATTATATAGTATATAATACATACTATTGGAAAAAATAGTAGAAAATCAAAAGAGTTAAAAAGCATAATTAATGAAAATGTAGTTGTTTTATCTATTAGTAATAGATAAAACTATTAGGATAGATGTTGTATAAGACTCTAGTCGTTAGGTGTAAAACTTTGTAGGAGATAATAAAAAATTGAAATTTTGAAACAGGTTTGTTTAAAATAAATTGGGAATTATCTAGCGTTTCGGTGTATTAGTAAACTTTAACAATCTATTTGTTAAATAGATGCAACATATAATTATCTTTGTAAAATAATAGTTTTATCTATTACTAAGAGATGAAACTAGTTTTGTGCTATCTTTTTGTGAATAGTCCTTTTATTACTAGGTTGTTAGCTTTATCTATTATGCTACTGTCTAGGGATGCTAGATAAATTTGAGTTGTGGTCTCGCTGTCGTGTCCCATCCCCTCGCTGATTACTGATATTGGAATGTTTTTGCTATGTGCTATGCTTGCCCATGTGTGGCGTGCTACATAGGTGCTGAGGGTGGATTCTATCCCTGCTAAGGTGGCTATCTTCTTTAAATTTTTGTTAATAAGATATATTGATGATTTATATTGGGCGCGCGAATCTTTGCTACTGTTTTTGATTATTGGCAATAGATATGGGGTGTTATGGGTTAGGTGTGCGTAACGCTCAACAATGGTTTGCATACAGCTTTCCCATCTGATGCGGAGTTGTTGGTTGGTCTTGCGCCGACGATAGGTTAATATATTATTGCTTAAATCTACTTTGCGTAGATAGCTGATATCTATAAATGACATTCCACGTGTGTAAAAACTGAACATAAAGATATCTCGGGCTAGTGCTAACGCTGGTTGTTTGGTTAGGTCTAAGTCATAAATGGCTTTTAACTCGTGATGGGTTATCGCTCGCTTTATGGTTTTTTCGCCACTGGTGGATATTTGTTTAAATGGGTATCTCTGAGTAGTTAAATTATCATCTACCGCTCTATTATATATAGCACGTAATATGCGCATATAGAATATTATGGTGTTAGGTGCTATATGGGTATGGGTTAGGTAGCTTTTATAGTTTGTGATTAATTCAGAGGTTATTTGGTGTAGTTCTATATCGGTGTTGTTGCGGAATCTCTTAAAGCTCTTAATGGTTGCAGCGTATGTTTCGGCTGAGCGATATCTGCATTGACTTTTTAAGTTTGCGATTATTGTATCATTATATTTAAAGAGCCAATGTCTATCATAATTACGATATGATGTAAGAATATCTAATACGCTGTAGCTTCTATTCTCTGATTCTAAATAGGTGATTGTATTGTGAATCTTGGTTAGTAGGGTGTCGATATATTCTTTATCTTCAGGGTGATTGAATTTGGGTCTAGATCGCTTGCTATCCCATTCGGTAGTGAGAATTTTGAGATTGGTGTTGATGTTTTTTAGTTCTCGATTGTGTATTAGTTGGATGTACAGTGCCCCTATCGAGGGATCTTTCTTGGATTGTCTGAATTTTAATTTTACGCTTGCCATAATCTTTTTAACTCTAAGATATATATTATTGGGGGTGACCGATGCTCTATATATTTACTATTGGGGGATGTGTTTTGTTTGATTAGCGATAATATAAACTGATAATTAGGGTAGTTTGCTATATTATTTGTACTTTTGTGGCTATGGTATTACGTGGGGTTTCTATACTTAATTACAAGAATATTGAGCAGGGGGAGTTAATTCTCTCTCCTAAGATTAATTGTTTTACTGGAAACAATGGTATGGGTAAGACTAATATCTTGGATGCAATATATTATCTAAGTTTTTGTAGGTCGTTTATTACCCCTAATGATATGGCTGTGGTGCGTGAGGGGAGTGATTTCATGATGTTACGCGGAAGATATGAGCGCAAGGGGGAGATAGAGGATATTAGTTTTGGACTTCAATTGGGTAAACGTAAGAGCCTTAAGCGTAATGGTAAGGAGTATTCTAGGCTTAGCCAGCATATTGGGTTATTGCCATTGGTGATGGTTTCACCTATGGATTGGGAGTTGATACGTGGTGGTAGTGATGTGCGCCGTAGGTTTATTGATCAGATTATCTCACAGAGTGATAAGGGTTATTTAGCTAATCTAATTGCTTATACTAAGGGGGTTGAGAATAGGAATGTGATGCTTAAAAAGGGGTATCGCGATGCTATCCTGTTTGAAACTATCGAAACGCAAATCTCTGATATGGCACAGGCGATACATGCGGCACGCACTGAGTGGATTAAACGTTTCTCACCTATCTTACTTAATTATTATCAAGCTATCTCGGGTGGAAAGGAATTGGTTAAATTGGTATATAAATCACCGCTGAATGAGCGTAGTATGCTACAGATTATGAATGATAATCGTGCTAAAGATGCAGCTCTAGGTTACACTAGTGAGGGGGTGCATCGTGATGATATTGAGTTGATGTTGGGTGCGTTGTTGATGCGTAAAGGTGGTTCGCAGGGGCAGTGTAAGACCTATACTGTTGCTTTGCGTTTTGCACAATATGATTTCTTGAAGGAGCATAGTGGAGTATCGCCGTTATTACTTCTGGATGATATTTTTGATAAATTGGATGCTAATCGTGTCGAGAGTATTATGAGTATAGTGGCACGCAACACATTCGGGCAGATATTTGTTACTGATACTAATCGTACCCATCTGGACGAGATTATCCGTAGAATTGGTGGCGATTATAATATCTATAATGTGACTGATGGTGTGTGTGAATCTGTAAATCTATTGGCACAATGAAATGGAAAGAGCCTGAAATGGTGGGAGATTTAATAAATCAACTACTAAAAGCGGAGAAGTTGGATGGTTCAATGAATGAACAGCGTATCCTGAATATTTGGCCTCAGATAGTTGGACCAGTTATTAATCGCTGTACCATTAAGCGATATATAATTAAAAGGGTGTTGTATATACATCTATCATCAGCACCACTTAAAAGTGAGATTAATATGCATCGTAGCAGGCTTAAACAGTTACTTAATGAAACGGTTGGCGAAGAGGTGATAACGGATATAATTATTAAATAAAGGAGATTATGACTAATAAAGACAATATAAAGGTAATGAAAAGCATGAGGGAGATAGCTAGTGAGCTAGCTTTTAATCATTCACGTGAGGTGCAATTTAGATTTAACGATATTGATACATTAGGGCATTTGAATAACTCGGTCTATTTTCAATTGTATGATTTAGGTAAGGCGTATTACTTTAATACCATCAAAAGAGAGAATATAGATTGGAGTAAAGCGGATATCGTTGTAGCTAATGTTAACTGTGATTTTTGCGCGCCTATATTTTTTGATGAAAATATTCATGTACAAACCAAAATGTTGAATATCTTTGACAAAAGTTTCAAACTTATTCAACAACTGATAAATATTGAAACAGGCGAGGTGAAGAGTGTATGCGTTACCATAATGGTAGGTTACGATGTTAAGCTAAAACAATCTAAATCTATTACAGATGAATGGCGCAACGCACTATCTAAATATGAAGGAGTAGAATTATAAAACAAGCAATGAGCAATATTACAGACACAATTAAATCAATTATCGAGGCTGAGAGCCAAGCGATACTTAATATCCCTATAACTGATGCTTACGAGTGTGCAGTGGCTCTAATTGTTGAGCAGATACATACTAAAGGGGGTAAGCTAGTAATCTCAGGAATGGGAAAGGCTGGACAGATTGGGGCGAATATGGCAACAACATTCTCATCAACAGGAACACCTGCTATATTCCTACACCCTAGCGAGGCTCAACATGGAGATTTGGGGGTAATACAGCGTAATGACTTGATGTTATTAATCTCTAATTCAGGTAAGACTGCTGAGATTATTGACCTAATAGCATTGGCTAAGAGGCTTAACCCTGAGCTTAAATTCATAGTAATAACTAGCAACGAAGATTCGATATTGGCTGAACAGGCTGATATATTCTTGCATACAGGTAACGCTGCTGAGGTGTGTCCTTTAGGGTTAACCCCTACAACCTCAACAACTGTTATGACCGTTATAGGAGATTTACTAGTGGTAAACACAATGCAAGCAATAGGTTTCACAAAAGAGAAATACGCACTACGACACCATGGAGGATATCTAGGGGTACAAAGTCGCAAAAAATAAACAACTAAATACACAGATGAAAAGATTTACAATTGCGCTAATCATTGCGCTAACATTTACTGCATCAATCTCAGCACAGAGGGTTATGGTAGGGCATCGTGGCTCGATTTGGGGTGTCGAAAATAGTGAAGAAGCATTCCTAAATGGTATCAAGAATGGTTACGGAGCAATAGAATGTGATGTGAAAACCACTAAAGATAACGTGTTTATTATCAACCATGATGATAACCTAGACCGTTTAGGAGTCGAAGGTGTGAATATCCATGAGCATACAGCTGAATATTTACAATCGCTTGAGCTTAAACAAACACGTGATGGAGTTGAATATACAGCTCATCTATCTACTCTAAGTGAATATTTAGATATCTGTAAAAAATATGATGTTATTCCCGTAATTGAGCTAAAATACTCGCATAATTTATATTGGCGATTAGATGATAATAGCAGATTCTGTTATGATGGTGTGCCAGCTCTAATCAAGCTAATTCGCGACAAAGGAATGGCTGAAAAAGCAATTATCTTAACCTCAATGAAGGGAGTTTTAGTGGAAATCAAGAAACAAGCTCCTGAGATAGACCTACAATTGCTATCGCGCTTCACATGGGAGCAACATGTTGATTGGTGCGCGACGCATGACATTAGCATAGATATTCAACGCACCATGGATACTACCAATATGAGTAAAACATTCCATGACTTAGGGTTGAAAGTCAATGTATGGACTATCAATGATCCAGAGGAGGCTCAGATGTTAAGCAAAGCAGGGGTAGATATGATAACTACCGATAAGCTAGATGTATTAGAGGGATTTGAAACAGAAAAATAATTATAAATGGCAACAGAATTAAACGTAAATAACACACCATTTACATGTGGGATAACTAAAGGGTTAAACCTAAAAATAGCAATAGTAGTAACAGAATGGAATAGTCATATTACTAACGCCTTGCGTGATGGAGCAGTAGAAACATTATCAGGAGCAGATTACAACAATATAGATATATTCTACGTTCCTGGTGCAGTTGAGCTGACTTTTGCAGCCTCACAGCTAATAAGCAGTAACAAATATGACGCGGTAATAGTATTTGGCTGTGTAATTCGTGGCGGAACACCACATTTTGATTATGTATGTGATAGCGTGACACAAGGGGTTACACATTTGAATACAATCTACTCAACACCAGTCATTTTCGGTGTATTGACTGTCGATAATGAACAGCAAGCACTAGACCGTGCAGGGGGCGTATTAGGTAATAAAGGTAGCGAAGCAGCAGAAACTGCAATAAAAATGTGCGATTTCATTTTGAAGTTACAATAATTAATCATATCTTTGCACTGCAATTAAGAAAAAGGGGGCAAATACCAGAGTGGCCAAATGGGGCAGACTGTAAATCTGCTAGCTTACGCTTACGGTGGTTCGAATCCATCTTTGCCCACAACATAAAACAAAGCCTGCGGAAGTAGCTCAGTTGATAGAGCATCAGCCTTCCAAGCTGAGGGTCGCGAGTTTGAGCCTCGTCTTCCGCTCAAAGAAAACAAAGCGTGGTGATTAACTTTTTAAGTTAATCGCCACTTTTTTTTATGTGCATACCTCTCCATCTTTAGCGACTGTTCAAAAAAAAGGAGCAAAAATATTGCGATTTCTGCTCTTTTGGCGGTATGGACGGGACTTGAACCCGCGTGGGTTGAAACCCACGCATGACATTGTTTTATGTCGGTTTTGACAAACCACTTAGAAGGGGGTCGCGGGGTGCCGAGTCATCGCCCATATCGCACCAAAAAAAAGAGCTAATCTTGCGATTAACTCTCCCTTTTGGCGGTATGGACGGGACTCGAACCCGCGACCCCCTGCGTGACAGGCAGGTATTCTAACCAGCTGAACTACCACACCATTCTGGTCTTGAAAACACGTTGTCCGTGTAATTCGAGTGCAAATATAGGGGTTATTTATATTC
>JAWXTT010000076.1:0-10494 GCA_044433325.1 Bacteroidales bacterium | reverse complement strand
GGTCAAGAACTATTTGATGGTGTTTTCGGTGCTGATGCAGTTAAGACTGAAGAGGAATATCTAGCTAAGGTTAAGGAGATGATTGCTTCACAATTAGTTAATGATAGTAATTACAGATTTACTGTTGATGCTGAGGAGGCTCTAAAGGCTAGCGTAGGTGAGCTAGAATTACCTAACGAGTTTTTAAAGAAATGGTTACTACAACAAGATGAAAACCGTAACCCAGATACAATAGATGAAGATTACGCTCAAATGATTCCATCATTACAATGGCAATTAATCAAGGAGTATGTAGCTAAAACTAAAGAGGTTAAGGTTGAAGAATCGGATGTTAAAGCTATCGCTGAAATGGCTGCTCGCCAACAATTCGCTCAATATGGTATGACTAATCTTCCTGATGATATCCTAGCTAAATATGCTGAGGAAATTTTAGATAATAAGGAATATCGTAAAAATATCGTTGACCGTGCTGTCGAAGATAAATTATTCGCTGCTATCAAGGAGTGTGTAACTATTGAAGAGAAGAGTGTTAGCACTAAAGAGTTTAATGCTCTTTTTGAAGCTAAAGCATAATTAATAAATAATGTAGATACTCCACATATATATAGTGATGGTGTTGTTAGAACTGGTTTTTAGCGCACCATCACTTTTTTTATGCTCTAAATTGGGCGGTTTTGATTAAATTTAGTGGTAATTATATGCGATGCTGAATTTTTTTCTTTAATTTTATTGCTTTGTTAGGAAGATTATAAAGAAATTGCTAATTTTACTAACTAATTAATATTGAATTAAAGGGGGAGTATGAATATACATCCCAAATTAACGATAAGGTATAGGGGAGAGTTCTAAAAACTGACCCAATAATAATAACAAATTACAAATGGGAGAAATACAACTGTAAATCAGTTTTTAGAATTCCCCTAAAATAAAGAAAGATTAGGTTATGAATAATAATGATTTCAGAAATTATGCGGTTAAGCATTTAGGAATGAATGGGCTAGCTTTGGATAGTTATGCTAATGATGTGACCAGTAGTTATGTGTCCGTGTCTCCAACTATTATGGAGGAGAGAAAACTTAATGTAGCTCAGATGGATGTATTCTCACGTTTGATGATGGATCGAATAATTTTCTTAGGTTCACCAATAGATGATTATGTAGCAAATGTTATTCAAGCGCAATTACTATATTTAGATTCGTCAGAACCTGGCAAGGATATTTCTATTTATATAAATTCTCCTGGAGGCTCGGTTTATGCTGGACTAGGTATTTATGATACAATGCAATATATCTCAAGTGAGATATCGACTATCTGTACAGGTATGGCGGCTTCTATGGCGGCTGTATTGTTAGTTGCTGGTGAGAAAGAGAAACGTTTTGCCCTACAACATTCACGTGTGATGATTCACCAGCCTATGGGTGGTGCGCAAGGACAAGCGTCTGATATTGAGATTACTGCTCGTGAAATTCAGAAATTGAAAAAGGAACTTTATACAATTATAGCTGATCATTCAGGAAATGAATTCGCTAAGGTCGAGAAAGATTCTGATCGTGACTATTGGATGACATCAGCTGAAGCTATGGAATATGGTATGATTGATAAAGTGCTAACAAGAACTAGATAATAGTATTTAATGAAGAAAAACGGTAAAAACGAATTATACTGTAGCTTTTGTAATAGATCAGAAAATCAGGTGGAGTTATTAATGCCTGGTATGAATGGAGCTATCTGTAATGAGTGTGCTGAACGTGCTAATCAATTAGCCGCAGAATACTTACATAAAGAGTCTGCTATAAGTGAAATAGATATTGATAATGTGCCTAAACCCAAAGAGATTAATGATATGCTAGATCAGTATGTTATTGGTCAGGAGGTGGCTAAAAAATATCTATCGGTAGCTGTATATAATCACTATAAGCGTCTGGCACAGAAGGATAGCGGTGACGATGTGGATATTGAGAAATCTAATATAGTGATTGTTGGTCCAACTGGTACAGGTAAGACATTGTTGGCTAAGACTATTGCTAAGATGTTGAAAGTACCATTTGCAATAGTTGATGCAACGGTGCTAACTGAGGCGGGATATGTAGGTGAAGATATTGAGAGTTTACTAACACGTTTGTTACAAGCAGCTGACGGTGATGTTAAGCAGGCTGAACGTGGTATAGTGTTTATAGACGAGATTGATAAGATAGCACGTAAGAGTGATAACCCATCCATTACGCGTGACGTTAGTGGTGAGGGGGTTCAACAGGGGCTTCTGAAACTGTTAGAGGGTTCAGTGGTTAGCGTTCCACCTAATGGAGGGCGTAAACATCCTGAACAGAAGATGATAGCAGTTGATACTAAGAATATATTGTTTATCTGTGGTGGCGCATTTGATGGCATAGAACGTCGTATCGCACAACGATTGAATACACACGTTATTGGTTATGGTCCAGATGCGCATAATAGAACGCTTCAACGTGAAAATCTATTGAGTTATGTAGCTCCACAAGATTTAAAATCGTATGGTTTGATTCCTGAGATTATAGGTCGTTTACCTATCTTGACCAATCTACAACCATTAGATGCAACAGCTCTAAGAGCTATTCTGACTAATCCTAAGAATGCAATAACTAAACAGTACAATAAGTTATTTGATATGGATGGTATTAAGTTGGTGATTGAGGATGAAACATTAGATTTTGTAGTCCAGAAGGCGCAGGAGTATGAGCTTGGTGCGCGTGGATTGCGTTCAATCTTTGAAACTGTGATGATGGATGCAATGTATGAATTACCATCAACAGACCAGAAAATCTTTACAGTAACTAAAGAATATGCAGCTGAAAAGTTACAAAAAGCAAATTTTGACGTAATGAAGAGTTAATTCTGATTTTTTTATGTAGAAAAAATTGGAAATTATTCATCAGATTTATAAATTTGTTATGCTAAAGAGTGATGAATGAAAAATAAAAACAATGGCGAATACACAAAAACTTACAACTGAGCTAAAAAAGCATTTCGGCTTTGATAAATTTAAAGGAAATCAAGAGGCAATAATTGATAATCTGCTTCAAGATAGAGATACCTTTGTACTTATGCCTACGGGTGGAGGTAAGTCGTTATGTTATCAGTTACCCTCATTGATAATGGAGGGTACAGCTATTGTTATTTCACCACTAATAGCATTGATGAAGAATCAAGTTGATGCAATGCGCCACTTTAGCGAAGATGATGGCGTAGCACACTTTATTAATTCATCATTAAATAAACAGGCAATTGATCAGGTTAAGTCAGATATAACCAGTGGTAAAACCAAATTGTTATATGTTGCACCTGAATCATTGACTAAAGAGGAGAATATAGAATTTTTAAAAACAGTGAAAATCTCGTTCTATGCGGTAGATGAGGCACACTGCATTTCAGAGTGGGGACACGATTTCCGCCCTGAATATAGAAGAATACGTCCAATAATAAATGAAATAGGTAGCAGACCAGTAATAGCATTAACAGCTACGGCTACGTTGAAAGTACAACACGATATTCAGAAAAATTTGGGTATGGTGGATGCTAATGTATATAAGTCATCATTTAATAGGGCTAATCTCTATTATGAAGTACGTTCAAAAGGGAAAAATGTTGATAAAGATATAATACGATACATCAAGGCGCATAAGGGTTGCTCAGGAATAATATACTGTTTGAGCCGTAAAAAGGTTGAGGAGTTAGCTGAAACCCTACGTGTAAATGATATCAACGCGCTAGCATATCACGCGGGTATGGATAGTGGCACACGTTCATCTAATCAAGATGCCTTTTTATTAGAAAAGGTGGATGTGATAGTAGCAACTATCGCATTCGGTATGGGGATTGATAAGCCAGATGTAAGATTCGTTATACATTATGATATACCTAAAAGTTTGGAAGGGTATTATCAAGAAACTGGTCGTGCAGGTCGTGATGGTGGTATAGGTGAGTGTTTAACTTTCTACACCAATAAAGATTTGCAGAAATTGGAGAAATTCATGCAGGGTAAGCCTATTGCTGAGCAGGAGATTGGAAAACAATTATTGCTGGAAACAGCATCGTATGCTGAATCGTCAGTGTGCCGACGTAAGAGCCTGCTACACTACTTTGGTGAAGCATATACTCAAGATAATTGTGGAAGCTGTGACAATTGTTTAAACCCAAAGAAACAGGTGGAAGCTAAAGAGGAGCTATGTGCAGTGATGGAAACCATCATTGTGTTAAAAGAGAAATTTAAGTCAGATCATATCGTTAATGTTATGATTGGCAAGGAGAATAACGAAGTAAAACTATATAAACATGACGAGCTAGAGTCATTTGGTTGCATGGGCGTGGATGAGGAGCGATTAATAAATGCCGTTATCCGCCAAGCAATTATAGCTGGTTATATAGATAAGGATATTGAAAATTATGGGTTGTTAAAGGTTACAGCAGCGGGTAAAAAGTATCTGAAAAAGCCTACATCATTCAAAGTAGTTGAGGATAAGGATTTTAACGAAGATGAGGAGGAGATTGTAGTTAAAGGCGGTGCATCATGTGCAGTTGATCCTGAGCTATACTCAATATTGAAAGACTTACGTAAGAAGATTGCTAAGAAATTGGAGTTACCTCCCTATGTGATTTTCCAAGACCCATCATTGGAGGCTATGGCTACCAACTATACAATAAGCATTGAGGAGTTACAGAATATCCCTGGAGTAGGTGCTGGTAAGGCTAAACGTTACGGTGCTGATTTCGTCAAGGTTATTAAAATACATGTTGAGGAGAACGAGATTGAACGCCCTGAAGACCTACGTGTAAGAAGCGTAGCCAATAAGAGCAAAATGAAAATATCTATTATCCAAGGTATAGATAGGAAGATTGCTCTGGATGAATTAGCTGCATCTAAATGTATAGATTTTGGTGAGATGTTAACCGAGATTGAGGCAATTGTCTATTCTGGTACAAAGATAAATATTGACTACTTCCTACTGGATATTATGGATGAAGATCACCTATATGATATCTTTGATTACTTTAAAGAGAGTGAGAGTGATGGTATCGAGGACGCAATAGATGAACTAGGTTCAGAATACACCGAAGAGGAGATACGCCTAGTACGCATCAAATTCCTATCCGAAATGGGCAACTAAACTAGTCGCGCGAGTAGCATCACTTAAGAGAATATACAAAACAGAATGCTCACGTACCACGTTTAATGGTGCGTGAGCGTTGTCGTTGTTATCAGGATGTGATATATTATTTTATTGTAGATACTCCATAGAGTGGAATATTATCTAGCCATGATTCTTTGCTATATGGTAACATCGAACTTCTAACAGCATACTCAGGTTGATATTTGTCATAGAATAATTTAAAGCTCTTAGATCTAACATTTACCTCCGCTTTTACCTCTATAGGAATTACTCTATTATTTGACTGAATTACAAAATCTACCTCTGCTGTGTTTTTATCGTTTGTCCAATATCCGATATAATTCTCCTCATTGTTTCTTAGCTCTTGTAGTACAAATTGTTCTGTTAAAGCACCCTTAAATTCGGTAAAAATTTTACTTTTTTCCAATAGAATAGTTACATCTAAGTGACAGATAGCAGACAGAAGTCCAACATCCAACAAGAATAGCTTAAATATTGAACCCTCTTCATAGGCAATCAGTGGAATATGAGGTTTTGATATCCTATTTGATTTAATCAATATCCCAGTATCGCACAACCACTGTATAGCCAATTCAAAATCTTTTGCACGTGCCCCCTCACGTATTACTCCATATATAAATTTCTTATTCTCTTTAGCTAGTTGTGATGGAATACTTTGCCACACCATATTAATACGTGCAACTACATTACTAGGAGCGTGTTTTGAGAAGTCCGCAACATAAGATCTCAGTATATCCATTTGTTTATTTCTTACTAAAGAAAAATCTTTTGTTTCTACATAAGCATTCACCACTTCAGGCATTCCACCCACGTAGTAATAAGTTTTAAGATAATTTATCAGCTTGTCGGTAAAAGGGTTTAATAAATCCCAATTACATTTAGTTATTGATTCAGCCAATAAGTCTTCGCCAAGTGCTCCCAAGAACTCGCAGAATGATAAAGGGCGCAGATTCATAAAATTCACCTTACCAACTGGGAATGATATATTTTTGTGTAATCCCATCCCAAGCAGTGAGCCAGCGGCTATAATATGATATTCAGGTGCTTTCTCATAGAAATATTTTAAGGAAGTTATAGCACGAGGAGTTTCTTGGATCTCATCAAAAATGATAAGTGTTTTATCAGCAGTAATTTTCTCTTTAGAGTAAATTTCTAAGGAGAGAATAATACGTTCAATATCAAAATCCTGCACAAAGATATCTTTAATTGTGTTTGCATCTTCAAAGTTGATATACACACAATTTTCATACTCGTCTTTCCCGAATTCTCGTAATAACCAAGTTTTACCCACCTGACGAGCACCTCTAACAACTAATGGTTTTCTACCACTACCTGTTTTCCACTCTATTAATTCCTTAATTTTATCTCTTTTCATCTTTGTGTGATATAACTATTAGATCTCAAAGATAGTGCTAGAGTGCGAGATAAACAAATTTATCTGGATAAAAGTGTGGTTAAGCTACATTTTTATCCAGATAAAAGTGTGGTTGTAGTTCCCATTGTACCAATACACCATGAGCAGAGTAAATTCCGTTATGGCTTTTAGCTCAAAAAATATTTCTTAAATCTCTAACAAGGCAGGTGTATTATTAATTTGAGAAGTGAGCAACATTGTTTGACACCGACACTTTTGAAGTAGATTTATAAGTACTAGATAAACCAGAGTTTGAGAAAGAAGTACTCTTATAGTTAACTTCTGTCATATTTGTATAAACAGTTACATACTGAAGGCTTGTACATCCATAGAATGCTTTAGTTTCAATTGAATCCAACTTAGTTAAATTATTTTCATCACCTATTATCACATACTGTAGATTAGTACATCCATAGAAGGCTTCTTCATCAATCTTCGCACAATTTTCACTACCTGGCAATACTACTGAGACTATTTGCTTGTTATTTTTGAAGAAATCTGATTTAAAGTCATCCATTATAGACTGATCATCAGAATCAACCTCCTCTAAAACTATCGAGTATAGAACAGTAGAATCTTTTAAATAAGTATTTATCAAATCAAATACACTAGTATTACCACTAAAGAACTTAGCATCAGTATAAGTACCATTAATATAAATAGTTGTGTAACCTGCCTCTAGGATTTCTACGGCACGTTCAGCAATTTCTTTGGCTGTATCGTATTTTTTACTACTGTCATCCATATAAATAACATTACTCATACCATCAGTAGTATCATCATCACGTGCACCAGTATCTACATTGCTAGTCTGCCAGAAATATAACTTAGTAATACCATCAGCATCTTTAGGATAAATCATAGCTCTTAGCTCCCGTTCTGCTGATTCACTATTTTTCACCACCTCACCACCAGAGGTAAACCACATATAATTTGTACCAGACTGATCACTAGCGACACTCTCCACATTATTAGTAGTAGTTAAATACACTATATCATCATAGGAGAAATCAGTCTCAGTACCTATCTGTAGTTTCTCTTCACCATTATAGGTAATCATATCATCCACATACCTAACAGGTACAAACTTAAGCATATCACCAATACGCAAACGAATACGCCCCGAGTAGTTAGCTGAGAAATTAACCGTAACCTGCATATCATTCACTGATTCAGGCACCATAAACCAATAGTCATTTACATTACTATCTGCAGCATCAGCATAATCAGTCCCAGTTAAATCAGTCTTACTAATAGATACCCCATCAGCATAACATGACTCAATAGTTACACCATAGTCAGCCATTACATATACAGCAGGGTGTTGATAATTCTCATCATCACTATTAGGGTGTAGAGTAAAATTAATACTACCCACAGTACCCGAATCATCATCAGTTCTATTACCATAGCCACTCATATACACACGAGTAGTATTTAGTTCTACATAATATGTACCATTACTAATTAATATCTCGTTACGTCCATCGCCACTAGTAATAATAATATTATAACTAATATTATTGGCAGGATTATTATCATCCTTAGCATCCTCTAATGTTTTATACCCCGGTTTATCAACAGAAATAAGATCAATCTTAAAGTTAGTATTACGTAATATATCATAAGTCAAATCATAATACTCCTCTACAATATAATTCCCCTCACCATCAGTTGCTATATTACCATCTGTATCATAAACATAACTCTTAGGATATCTCCCTTTAAGTGCTATTTTATAATATCCATCTGTATCATAGCCATCCGCTCTACCCTTAATAATAACATATTGCGGATTCACATCCCTATCTACCGCACCATCATTTGAATCATAATCACCCCCTGAATTAGGGTATATATATATTGGGGAGGTAGTCTTACCTGTAATAACAGTTTCCTCTAAAGGTAAATAATCAATAGTACCACCCAAATTAACAGGAACACCCAGATCAGTAGATGTTGATGACAACACAGTACTACGCACACGTGATTCCTGCGCACATTCAATCATATAAACCTCATATATAATAAAGTTATTATCCGTAACCGTTATCTCCACCTTTGAACAGACACGCACCATATATATTTTAGTGCCGAACACATCCTCTAAACTCTCCTCAGTAATACCATTTAGGACAAAACCAATAGATGACATAGGAATAGCATTTGAACGTGATTTAGGGTCAGGTTGAATGGTAGTGTTTACATTAGTATATGGGAAATCACCTTTTGCTTCATTCACTCCTGCAAGATTCAACTCCGCTTTATAATTGCCCCCCATATCATATATACCATCTATACCAACAGATTGCAAACGATAATCGCCAAAAGTAGAAACCCCCGTAAGGTCATCAGAAGCGTTAGGAACTCTTAGCCACGTTACACCATTTTCATCAGTCTCGTAATCATTTTCAGCATCAGCCCAAGCGACAGCTTTCTCTGTTAGATTAGTATCTTCACGATTAGTTAAATTAGCCACAATACGTAAGAAGGCAGTCCCTGCATAAGGGGTAAAGGTCATAAAGAAAGTACCATTAGCATTAACCGTAATAGGCACTTTCTGTAACAGAGGTGAATTATCTGAATACATACCATTACCCTGTTCACTTACCGCCTCACCAAAAATCAAGCACCAACCATCAACAATATCATTCTCATAATCACCCGCACGACTACTAACCGATATATCCGCCATATTCATAGATTCTAGTGTAGCAGTAACCCGTATTTGTCCATTCTCTAGCACCTCAACAATGCTAGAATCTGTTATATTCTCACCATTTTCAAGTTCTAACTCCATAAAATCTTGACAACCCACTGCAAGCATCAAGATAGAGATAAACCATATATATTTAAACCAACTTTTCATATTAATTAGGATTATAAGTTAAAGATACAGGGAATAGCTGAGTAATCATACCACCACCATTACTAATCATCTCTACACCTATTGTATCATCAAATGTAAAATTATTATCCGATGTCAAGTGAGAGGTATTAACACTTAAACTCAATATATACACAGCATCACTCCCCTGCTTATTTACACCATAAGAATTATCCGAATTATTATCATCTATTGCAGTAGATGTATATAGCCCCTCATCATCACGTGTAGATCTACGCACCGAGAAATCAAAAGAATATGGCTTTTCAGCGGTATAAACACCACCTATAGCACCAATAATAATCTTAAAATACACAGTTCCATCAGTGGCAAAGTTAGTGAGTTTAATCTCATGATAACCAGTTTCCGTATTATTTTCATAGTTGAATGCAGTTAAGGCATTCTCTTGCTTTGGGTCAAGATATAGCAGACGATACAATCCATTGCTACTATTTAGAATATAAGCATATCCATTGCTACCATATACAATATTAGTTTTGCTAACACCACTAATTGCGCTACGGCTACTAGGGGTATTATAGCCATCAGTATATTCATAAATTATATCCGCTGAGTTAGTAATATTACTCTTAGTTGCATATACAATTTGGTACTCAGTAGTACCATCTATACTTAGCAGAGTAGGAACGAAAACCTTATTGCCACTAATTGTATCCACATCATAAGTATTATCATAATTATTAAAATCATCAGAACAGAACAAGAACCCACGTGAAGAGGTAATAGCACCATCCAACTCCTCACGGTGGTGAGGCACACGCAGATTATAGTCATAGTTAGTACAAATAGTAAACTCACCATAAGCACCATCACTATCTGTCTGAACATCAATAGAACTAGAGCTACTATAAATATATATATTTTTATGAACATCTATATCAATATCAGAAGTAGTCCACTGTAAAATCTCAGAGGTAACAGTCAGAGGAGTAGCATATTCATCCAATCTACCTAAATCAAAAGTAAACATTAAATTTATCCAATCAGCAGTCTCCAACCATTCCTAT
>JAWXTT010000075.1:0-10513 GCA_044433325.1 Bacteroidales bacterium | reverse complement strand
AGTGATAACTCTTTTAGCTGCACATGTAGTTCTAAGAGTATTTCAGGAACTTATGAATTAAATTCAGATGGTGATCAAATCACATTAAATTTTGCGGCTATCTCTAGCATTAATTTAGGTAGTATCGATGCTAAGATTAGCTTATCTAGTAGCAATCTATTAATTCTATTTGATGCTGATAAATTATTAGAAATTATATCAACAGTATCATCAGCTACTGATAATAGTTCATTACAGACTATCAATAGTTTATTAAGCAACTACGATGGAGTTCAACTAGGATTTGATTTAGCAAAGCAATAAGCTATCACTAATTTTAGTTGTATATTAAAAAAAATATCCTAATTTTGTATCCTAAGTAATTACAGAGATATGAAAGAGGGATATTTTAGTGATGCTGAAAGGGC
Source organism: Bacteroidales bacterium (assembly GCA_044433325.1). GTDB lineage: Bacteria > Bacteroidota > Bacteroidia > Bacteroidales > Muribaculaceae > HGM05232. The sequence goes on along the minus strand of JAWXTT010000075.1, from coordinate 10,106 downwards.
AATTGTAATATCACAATACCGCAAACTATTGCGATATACAGCTAATCAGCTCCAACCAGACGATATAAAAAACGTCAGAGGAATCATAACTGACGGTATCAACAATGACCATTATAAGCGTGATAAATATGGGATTAACCCAACCATTCGCAACCTGAATACAGCCATCTTAGTATGTGAAAGTATCGAGGCTGACCGCAATATGGTTATTGCCACCCTCCTATACAATCTATGTAAATCTGAATTTGTTCCTGATGAGGAGATAGTACGTATCTTTGGTGATGACATTGCCAAGATGATACATGGGCTACTTAAAATTTCAAATATATATAAAAAGCGTTCAGCTGTCGAGAGTGAGAACTTCCGCAAACTACTACTAGCCTTTGCGGATGATATACGTGTAATATTAATTATGATTATTGATCGTTTAGCAATTATGCGAATAATCAATCATCACCCTAATGAACAATTTACACGCGATATCTCCTATGAAGCAATCTACCTATATGCACCATTAGCACATAGATTAGGTCTTTATGCTGTTAAATCTGAACTGGAAGATTTATCACTTAAATATACACATCGTGATACATTTACAGATATTGCCAACAAGTTAAATGAGAACAAGGATGCACGCAATAAATATATTGAAGACTTTATTGCACCAGTTAAACAACGACTTATTGATAGCAATATTAAATTTGAGATAAAGGGGCGTACTAAATCTATCCACTCCATATGGAATAAGATGAAAAAGCAGAACGCTGATGTTAGCGATATCTACGATCTGTTTGCCATTAGAATAATTATAGATACAACCCCTGAAAAGGAGAAAGCTGAATGTTGGATAGCATATTCCATAATAACAGATATGTTCACAGCTAACCCTTCACGTATGAAAGATTGGCTAACCATACCTAAGTCCAATGGTTACGAATCACTACACACCACTGTACGTGGACCCGAAGGTAAATGGGTCGAAGTACAGATACGTAGTCGTCGTATGGATGAAATTGCTGAACGCGGACTAGCAGCACACTGGAAATATAAGGGTGGACAAAGTGAAGGTAATCTAGATCATTGGATGAACAATATCCGTGATATCCTAGAGGCAGCTGAGTCTGGACCAATGGAGATGATGAAAGGTATCAAAATGGATATCTACAACAAGGAGGTATTTGTTTTCACACCTAAAGGGGATTTATATAAATTACCACTAGGTGCTACCCTATTAGATTTTGCATTTCACATACACTCTAAGCTAGGTTGCGCATGTACAGGGGGGAAAGTTGATGGGAAACACCAGAAACTAAATTACAAACTAAAGAGTGGTGATACTATTGAGGTATTAACCTCGTCAAATCAGATTCCTAAACAGGATTGGTTAAATTTCGTAGTTACATCTAAAGCTCGCAATAAGATTAAACAAACCATTAATGAGCTAAATAACAAATCAGCAGATCTAGGTAAAGAGCTACTATTCCGCCGCTTCAAAAATCGTAAAATCGAAGTTGATGAGGGGATATTAATGCGTTCAATCAAGAAGTTAGGGTATAAGACAGTAACAGATTTCTTTACACACATAGCATCTGAAGAGATTGATGTAGCTGAATTTATTGACCTATATCTAAGCGTAGATAATAAAGAGAATACACCTGCAACCACAGCACGCACGGCTGAGGAATACACCATGACACCCACCGAGGAGAAGGAGGATAACAACTCAGATATACTGGAGATTGGTGAAAACCTTAAAGGTGTCTATTATAAACTAGCCAAATGCTGTAATCCAATCTATGGTGATGACATCATAGGATTCCTATCTAAGGAGGGAGCTATTAAGATACACCGTGCCGATTGTAGCAATGCTAAACATCTATGTAGTAAATACTCACATCGCAAAATAGATGCACGATGGTCAGGCAAGGGTAGTTCACAATTTGCCACAACCCTACGTATTGTAGGGGTTGATGATATAGGTATTGTAACTAATATCACATCTATTATCTCCAAAGATAATAACACAACCCTACGTAATATTTCTATCAATTCATTCTCAGGATTATTTCAAGGAACATTAGTAATAGGTATTAAGGATAACGAAACCTTAAAGAACCTAATGACAAAGATTAAAAACATTAAAGGAATTAAGGAGGTAACACGTGTCACTAATCAGTAAACGAACAACATACTTAGCAGCTATAACATTAGCCATAGCCGCAACAATAACATCATGTAACTCTAACAAAGATACACAGTTAGCCACTGAGTTATTAGACAATGCCGAGCTTAGTTTTAAACAATCTAACTATGAATCAACAATCATAATACTAGATTCATTAAAATCTAAATACCCTAGAGAACTAGATATCCAACGTCAAGGATTATATCTACGCACTATGACTAATGAACAGTTAGTATTAGCTGAGATACGCGCTAACGATACTATTATTCAACAATTATCTGAGCAGAAACAGAGGTTGGATAAGCAATTCTCATTCGTAAAAACAAAAGATATGGTTGAGGGTTATCATGTAGTTAAAAACATACAACCACTAATCAATCGCACAGGCTTTGAAGCTCGTATAGATCAGCAGGGAAACATATATATAGTAACATTAGTTCATGGTAATAGCTTAAAGCACACTCGCATATCAGTAAGTGCAGGAGATGGAACAGTAGCAGCCACAGATGATATTGCGTATAATGGCTCAACTAATTATCGCTTTAATGACAATGGAGTAAATAACGAAATGGTCACATTCCGAGATATGCAATGTGACTCATTAAACCGCTATATAAAAGAGAATAGCAACAAAACACTTAAACTAACCTTTATAGGTGATAAGCGACACACCATCACGCTATCTAAAAGTGATAAGAATATGATAATCAACAGCTACAATTATTCACAAGCAATAATTAATGGACGCAATGCCGAGGCTAAGAAAATTTATCTTGATAAGAAACTAAAAATAGCAGAATCACAAATAACTAAATCCGCCCAGATAAAAAACTCAGCTAATCAATAACAGAATCATTCAACCACTTAAAAACCTCTTGATAGAAATATTCACGAACATCACTTCGTGATAGGACTAAGTCATGAATACCATCTACAACCTCAAGGTTAGTGATATTATCACCTAACCTAGCACCATATTTTACAATATCCTCAACATCTAATACTATATCAGCACTATTACACAGTTCGCTCCACTCGTCAGGATTAGATGATAGCGAAGAGTAAGCTAATAGAATAGGAATATCTATATCAACACCATCCTGCAAGAAATTTTGCGCTCTATATATTGCACCCAACCAACCCGAAGTAACATCTGGTGATATCTTTAATTTCCAATCAGTATTATAACTCCATTCACCATGATACTCATCTAGTAAGGTTTCAGCATACACTTGACTTATACCTTGTGGCACTTTAGTTTCTTTAGATATATAAGAATACCAATTAACCATAGGCAACAAAACACTCTCAGTAAACCAATCCAGATTCATATCCAAGAATGGACTATTTAGGATTAAACCCTTAATAGGAAACTCCTTACCCCTACCCTTTGCTAGATAATATGGCAGAGTTAAACCACCTGTTGAGTGCCCCATCAGCACAATCTCACCATTTCCATCCCCAACGGCAACAGACAACACACTATCAATATCTGCAAAATATTCATCCAGGTCATACACCTGAAACATCTGTTGACCCTCCAACAATGAACGCCCATATTTACGTAAATCCACCGCATAAAAATTATAGGCTGAATCATTAAACAATTTACCCATCTCAGACTGATAAAAATAATCGTTGTAACCATGCAGATAAACCACAGCGCGTTCAGCTCCAACATAGCTACGCACCACTGTGCATTTAATCTCGCCTGAATAATCATCAGGCTGCTCAATATATGAATACTCATAGTTATCACCCAAATAATCAGGCAACCACTCACAACCAAAAGATATACAAGTTACGGATATAAATATCCCCAAAAATAATTTTCGCATATAAACCATAATTAATAAACCACAAAATAAGTAGTATTTTTTACAAATCCACCATAAATAATAAATAAAACAGATAAAACCGAAAAAGTTACAATAAATATATTGCGTTTTTCATAAAGAATAGCTACCTTTGCAACGCTAAAAAATATGATGGGAAGTTGTTAAAGACAACCCTAAAATAATTTATTTTAAAACAGAATTAATATGAATCATTACGAAACCGTTTTCATTTTAACTCCCGTTTTATCTGATGTTCAGATGAAGGAAGCGGTAGAAAATTTCAAGGCCATTCTTACTAATGGTGGCGCAGAGATTGTTAACGAAGAGAATTGGGGACTACGCAAACTAGCGTATCCAATCCAAAAAAAATCAACAGGTTTTTACACATTAATTGAATTTGATGCAAACCCTGATGTATTAAAGAAGTTAGAAACAGCTTATCGTCGCGACGAGAAAGTATTACGTTTCTTAACATTCCGTTTAGAAAAATATGCTGCTGAATACGCTGCTAAGAGAAGAAGCCTAAAAGGAGCAAAGTCAACAACTAAAACAGAGGAGAACTAATTTATGGCACAATCTCAATCAGAAATCAGATATTTAACTCCACTATCAGTAGATGTTAAAAAGAAGAAATATTGTCGTTTCAAAAGAAGCGGAATCCAATATATCGATTATAAGGATCCTGAATTCCTTAAAAAATTCTTGAACGAACAGGGTAAAATACTTCCTCGTCGTATTACAGGAACTTCATTAAAATTCCAAAGAAGAGTTGCTCAAGCAGTAAAACGTGCACGTCACTTAGCACTTCTTCCTTATGTAACTGACTTAATGAAATAATTAAAGGAGAAGAAGAATTATGAAAATTATATTAAAAGAAGATATAACTAACTTAGGTTATAAAGATGAAGTAGTTGAAGTTAAGAACGGATACGGACGTAACTATCTTATTCCTCAAGGTAAAGCAATCATCGCTAGTGAGTCAGCTCTTAAAGTATTAGCTGAAAACCAAAAACAACGCGCTCACAAATTAGCTAAAATCAAAGCTGATGCTGAAGCTGCTGCTGCTGCATTAGAGGGAGTAGCATTAACTATTGGTGCTAAAACTAGCTCAACAGGCACAATCTTTGGTTCAGTTAACAGCATCCAAATCGCTGAAGCTCTTGAGAAATTAGGTCACAACATCGATCGTAAAATCATCAGCATCAAAGAAGCAGTTAAAGAAGTTGGTAGCTATACAGCAACTATCAAATTACACAAAGAGGTTTCAGTTGAAATCGCATTTGAAGTAGTTTCAGAATAGAAGATAGCACTAAATTATATACAAAATAGGCTAAATCATAACGATTTAGCCTATTTTTTTATAATATACTCTTTTTTTTACGAAAAAAAATTTGTTTATTTCAATTTTGTATTAACTTTGTGACATATATTATCTTAATAACCTAAAACAAAATTGCATGAAAGAATTATTGTCTGAAATCGAAGCTGCAATGGCAGCATTTTCAAAGGATGCGACTGCAAACGTAATGAGTGGAAACAAAGCTGCAGGTACTCGCGCACGTAAAGTTTCTCTAGAAATTGAGAAAAAGATGAAACAATTCCGTAAAGTTTCAATTGAAGCAAGTAAGTAATTACACAACAATTAAAACTACAAATGAAATTAGAGTGACTAACAAACAATGTTGGTCACTTTATTTTTATAGAAAAATTACATTTATGCAACGCCCCAATATCGAGCAACACCCACTAAAAGCATTTATCCCTCAGGGAGCTAAAGCACTTATGTTAGGCACATTCCCACCTAAACAAACCAAATGGTCTATTGATTTTTTCTACCCTAACAAGATAAATGACATGTGGCGTATATTCGGGAATATATTCTACAACGATTCAACATACTTTATAGATAAGGATTTGGGTATATTCGATAAAGAAAAAATTATCCAACATCTCAACCAATGGGGAATTGCTATTTATGATACAGCAACTGAGGTAATAAGATTAAAAGATAACGCATCTGATAAATTTCTGCAAATAGTAACCCCTATCAACTTATCAGAAATATTAAACAATCACCCCAAAATATCAGTAATAATAACTACTGGAGAGAAAGCAGCAACCACAATAGCCGAAATTACGAATAGTACAAAACCTAAGATGGGAGAACGCTCTGAGATATTAATAAATGATAAAATAATAGAACATTATAGAATGCCATCCTCCTCACGTGCATTCCCGATGTCATTAGCTAATAAATCAGCGATATATGCCCATATCTTTAGCGTAATATTCAAAAAGAATTTCTATTTTTGTACTAAATAATTTTATAGCGTATAAACATGGATATATTAGCAATCTTTCAGTGGTTTCAAGAGAACCTAAACTATGGAACAATCACCCTACTAATGGCAGTTGAGAGTTCATTTATTCCCTTTCCATCTGAAATAGTAGTACCACCAGCAGCATACTTTGCCGCACAGAATGGCAACCTAAATATATATTTGGTAGTATTTTTCGCCACTCTAGGTGCATTAATCGGTGCATTGGTTAATTACTCACTAGCATTATGGATAGGTCGTCCATTAGTTTATCGTTTTGCTGAGAGCCGTTTAGGTCATATCTGTATGATAAATTCACAAAAAGTAGAGAAAGCTGAGGAGTATTTTGATAAAAAGGGAGCAATATCAACATTTATAGGTCGCTTAATTCCAGCTGTACGTCAACTAATATCGGTTCCTGCTGGTCTTGCCAAGATGAAATTACCTACATTTATTCTATTTACTACACTAGGTGCAGGTATTTGGAATATTGTACTAGCGGTTTTCGGATATATATTAAGCGGATTTGTTCCACAAGATCAACTATTTGAAAAAGTTGAGTATTATAACCACTACCTTTCAATGGGAGGTTACGCATTAGGCGTATTAGTGATTATCTATATCCTATTCCATATTTTTAAGAGCAAAAAACAAACAGCATAATATACATATGAAAGTTTCCCCATCGCTACTATCAGCAGACTTTGGCAACCTAGCTAAAGATATTGAGATGATTAATAACAGTGAAGCAGATATGCTACACCTTGATATTATGGATGGCGTATTTGTGCCAAATATCTCATTTGGATTTCCTGTAATGAAATATGTGAACAAGTTATGCACTAAACCACTTGATGTACACTTGATGATAGTCAATCCAGAAAAGTTTGTCAATGAGGTTAAAGAGTGCGGTGCAGCTATAATGAATGTACACTACGAAGCATGCATACACCTAGACCGCGTAATTCAACAAATAAAGGAGGCTGGGATGAAAGCAGGCGTTACCATTAATCCAGCCACACCAGTAGCGCAACTTAAAGATATTGTTGCACAGCTTGATTTAGTACTTATAATGTCAGTTAACCCAGGTTTCGGGGGTCAGAAATTCATCCCTAACGCAGTTAACAAAGTACGTGAACTACGACAATTAATTAACGAAACAGGTTCAAAAGCAGAAATACAAGTAGATGGTGGAGTAAATAGAGAAACGGCACAACTACTAAAAGCCGCAGGCGCAGATATAGTAGTAGCAGGAAACTATGTATTTAACTCAGCTAACCCAACAGACACAATCTCAGAACTAAGAAACATCTAAGAGAAATGAAACTTATACTCCACATATTGATAGTAATCATTGCTTCAACCTTTACAGCGACAGCACAGGAATCTCTTAAACCTATCGAGCTAACCAACGCTGATTTCCTAACCAAAGTAATGGATTACAAGAGCAATCCTACTGTATGGAATTACCTAGGAGATAAGCCAGCAATAATAGACTTTTATGCCACTTGGTGTGGCCCTTGTCGCAATATAGCACCAATCCTTGAAGAGCTTGTGAAAGAGTATAATGGTCAAATAGTTGTATATAAAATCAATGTTGATAATGAACAGGAGTTATCAGCCACATTTGGCATCCAATCATTACCAACATTATTATTTGTACCACTTGAAGGCACACCACAAATGTCAGTAGGCGCATTAAACAAAGAGCAATTTAAACACGCCATCGATACAATATTACTTGAGAAGTAAATAAATTTTAATCAGCAATATATTTAAAAATAGCTGATTCTAATATAGATTTATCTGTTATTGATGGATAAATTTCGCGTAATATTTTATCCATCTCGCTAGCTGAACAGCCAGCATCCAGATATGCTAATTCATCAGTAAGCTCCACTAACTCCAACTCACGCAGGGCAACAATTTTAGCCACACCCATGATGTCGTTATCACATACAATCTCATAACTCTCACCTAACTCAAACTGGTTAGGCTCATAAAGACGAACAGTCGCAAATGAATCACAACTCAATTTATTATTCCAATTCTTTGAATAAGTAATCTGTTTCATAGTATAATATATATTTAAATTTAAAAAGCAATTGACATCGTATTACCAAGCACAACTGATTGTGTCACTCTACTGCTATTAGCTATAAATGGGTTAGCTAAACAATAGTCCGCAAAGAATCTAAGGCTAAAGTAATCACTAGCACGAATGGTAAATGCAGCTCCTGTTTTCATCGATAAACCATCTCTATTACCCAATACAGTAGCACCATCATCCATCAGCATATCTCTATAGTTAGAATATCCCACTAAACACTTAGCATCTAGAGTCAAAGTTTGACCGAACACTGGATATGCAAAATATCCACCAGCATGTGTCATCATCAGGTTTAGAGGATTAACCTGCTCCACCCCTTCATATTCGACATACATATCTGAGTAAGTTATATCACCACCTATACCCACATATTCATTAAAAAAATAAGCCCCTTCAACACCGATATCCACTCCTGTGGTTAATGCTAGGGACTTATCATTCAGATTATAAGTATTAATTGGGATTGAGAACCCTGTATATAACCCCACGTACGATGAAGTCATATCAACCCTCTCATATTCAACAATATCATTAAGACCCCTATCCTTGAAAATCAAGTCAGTAATCCAATAACCTAACTCAACAGACATGATACCAACCCCAGCACCAAAAAAAACATCACTAATCCAATGCCTATTATTTAGTATTCTTCCCACTCCAGTAGCCGCCGCCAACGTATAACCACCTATGCTATACCATGGGTTAACCTTACCATACTCCTTATGCAACATAGTAGCCGCTGCAAAAGCAGTAGCAGTATGCCCCGATGGGAATGAATTACTAGTAGAATCGTCAGGTCTCATCACACCACAAGCATCCTTCAACAGATACACACTAGAGGATAGAATTGCAACCGAGAAAACATCAGCAGTAATCATACGTGACCAACTACTTGCACTCTCCACACCAGCTGCCTTTAGCCCTATCATAGCTACACCAGGTAAATATTGCAAATAATCATCGTATGAATAATCAAAATTAGGAACATATTCATCTCTAATACCCTTAACTTCATCTTTCAGACTAATTGTTATCAAACCCTTAGTCATTAAAGGCACAGCTATATAGCTCATCTTATAAGCCTGAGTATTAGCCAACTTATTGTAGTTAGTAACTATCAATGAATCAGCCCTTTGAGCATATACTCCCTGAGTAAACCCACACACTACTAACAGCACAATTAACGCTAAACGCTTATACATTTCCACTATATCTGAATATTTCCACAAATATAGCACTTATTAACGATTTAGCCAAAGATTGATAACCCCAACTTATTGGCAATATATTTTACTGCTAGTTGCGCTTTGATGGAGTTGCCTGCAACGTTTAGTTTAGGGGCAAAAGCACAAATCCCAATAGTGTTAGGATAAACCGCCATAATACCGCCCCCTACTCCACTCTTAGCAGGAATACCTGATGAGAATAACCAATCACCAGACTCCTCATAGAACCCTACGGTAGCCATCATACATATGATCTTTTGTGATAGTTCAGCCTTAAATACACGCTCACGACTCAACGGATTAACACCCCTGTTAGCAATAGTTCCAGCCATAATAGCCAACTGATTAGAGGTCACCCCTAATGAACACTGCCTTGTATAAATATCCAATGCCATCAACGGCTCATCATATATACTCTCATACCCCTTT
>JAWXTT010000074.1:0-10604 GCA_044433325.1 Bacteroidales bacterium | reverse complement strand
GAGGATAGTATGACGTGGCTTTATAATGCCTCAAAACTCAAACTTAATCCTCAGATACCACGCAAGCTATCAGGCAGTGATAATACCCCAATCACCGACTGGCAGTTAGCAACATTCCAAACCAATTACGACACATATCAAAATCCATGGTTGGTGTAGATTCTAACTAATGTTCAGTATCATATAAGAAACTCGGCAAAAAAAAATTTCGTTTTTATGCACCATAAACTGGTTGTTCTGCTCTGTGTAAATCTGGAGATACAAAGTTAGGTATTACAATGCGCAATAATATCGCTAAATAGTGGGTGATACTATTGTTTAACATTGGAGAATAAGTTAGTTATAGATTGGTTTAAAAGGTGATACAAAGTCAAATATGATATGCCTCGAAAAAGTTTTAACTTACTTTTTCGAGGCATATCGATTGTTTATTGTGTAGATATTATTATAAGTATATTAATTAACACAAAATTAACACGTATTAATACTAGACAGGAGCTATTTTTGTTTACATTTACAAAGTATTTAACACATTTTAAACGAAGTAATAAATGAAACAAAAATTATTATTACTATTTGTTCTTGTATATTTATCAGTACAAGGACAAAATCAGTTATCGTATATTTACGATAATTCAGGGAATCGAATATGCAAAACCGTAGTTTTGCTGTCAAGAACAATAGAGAATGATGCGGAAGAACAAATTCCAGAGTTATTTGAAGACAAAATTGGTTCTGTCCAAGTGAAAATATATCCTAATCCAGTCAAAAGCATCCTAAATGTAAATATTTTAGGGTTAACTGATGAAATGTCATCTGAGTATGTATTGTCAAATATATCTGGAAGGTTACTAGAGAGAAATAATATATCTAATCATGAGGTAGAAATTGACATGAATAAATACACCACGGGTAACTATGTGCTACAAATCTTGTTAGATGGAGAAAAAACAGGATATATAATAATTAAAGAATAATACGCATGAGATTTAGAAAAAACAACATAGTATTTTTAATACTTGCTTTAAGTGCATTTTTAACATCAAATGCTGAAATAGCTATGATGTTAGATAATTGTGATGCTAATATAAATATCGCTGATTCTTTACGCAATGAAGATAAATTACTAATAGATACGATCTATATGGAATCAGGTGATACTATTTATAGGTATTACTATAATAGATATGATTATGGAGAAATCAGCATATTACCATCTCAACATTTAGATAATAATGATGAAATTAACAGTAGTGGAGTAGCAGCTTTAATGAATATATCCACAACGAATAGTATAGATAATAGTAAGTACGTAGGTGAAATTCCATATCAAGAAGCAGTTACACCCTCGGGAGCTAAGGTGTATTCTGTGCCTATCGTAACGGCCCCGATATGTGCTGAACCACCACAAGTTAATGTTTCTTACAATAGTCAAACAGGAAATGGTGTAGCTGGATATGGCTGGAATATATCGGGGCTATCTAGTATTTCGGTAGTTCCTAAAAATAATTATTATGATGAAGAAGTGTCAGCAATTGACTTATCAGATGAATCTAAATGTGTATATGCATTAGATGGGGTTAGATTAGTAAATAATATAGGAGATTTATCTAATGAATACCAATATGAAAACAGCTCAAGGTTTTACACTCGTTAAAAAACAGCTAAATAATAATAGTGTATCAAATTTCATAGTAAAAATGCCTAATGGCTCAATTGCGACATATGGCATTCCTGAATCACATGGCATGAAGCTGTCATATCCCATAACGGAATTAGAAGATATAAATGGCTATAAAGTTTATTTTGAGTATATTGAATCAAATAATGTTTATTACATATCAGAAATTAAATATGGAGGAAAAGATTTACAATCTCATTTAGCTGAAATACATTTTAATTATGAGGATAGAACAGACTACACAACTGTATATAGTTCAGGAGATGAGATAAATGCAAATAAAATATTAAAAGAGATTATTTCATATAATATCCATAATGAATCTTTACAAGAATTATCAACTTATACGTTAACACATGAATTAAACCATAATATAAATCAGTTAACTAAGATTGATTGTAGTGTAGGTAATACATTTCTAAATCCTCTGAAATTTGCATATGACTTTTATAGTGATGACTACTATGAATTTGTTGGTGATGAAGAAACTCCAATTATATCATTAGATAATTATTTCGAGGAAGATCCTGTATTTATAAGAGGTCGATTTACGAAGAAAGAGTTTTCTGATGGAATTATTACCTACCCTGGTTATTTTAATACGTATGGAAAAGTATCAGTTTACAATTCTAATAAATATGAATATGGGAGTTTATTTCCTTCTGATCAACAAATATTAGTATTTCCACGGACACAATTAGTAAATAAGAGTAAAGTTATTTATGCAGAGAGTGGTTTTCAGAATATAAATTCATTAGATGTAAATGGAGATGGAACAGATGAAATTGTTAAAATTAACTTTAACGGTATATCTGCTGATAGAACAAAAACACAATTAACTATTACTAAATATACCATCGATGAAAATTTAGAACTATCAGAAACAAGTTTTAATGTGCAAGTTTCAGGTGTTGTAAATGTAGAAGGCATATATAGCCCTATATCTCGAATTTATTATTATGGAGATTTCATTGGTAACGGAAAAATACAGCTTCTAACATTATCTCATTGTAGGGAGTTGTGTAACTTCAATAATGAATATGATTCATATTATTCATTAATAGATTTAGAAAATGGAACAATAATAAAAGAATCAACTATATTTGATATTAATTGTGATGAAACAAATTTTATAAATGCATTAGATATTACTGGTGATGGTAGAACTGAATTATGTGTAATTAATGAATTTAGGACACAAGTATATTCATTTTCAGTAGATGGTTATGAGGAAGTTTTTAGTTCCGATAATCTCAATAGAGATATTATATTTGATTTACCACTTTTTGGCGACCTGAATGCTGATGGGAAAATCGATATTTTAGTTGCACCTAAAGAATCTTTTAAATATCATAAAACATGTGATGTACCAGTGTGGGCACCAGATGTATGTGAATTTTGTGGAGAAATTAATCCAATCATTGAACCTCTACAGACGGCTTGTAGACATTGTGATGCGGAGCTTCTATCATGGAAAAACTTAGGAGGATGTAGAATATGTGGCACACAATTGAGTGAAGATATGTTCCCGGAACCACCAACCTGTCCAAATCATGGAGCATATACTAGAGAAAATATATTAATATCTGATGTAGATAATGGGAATATATGGAAGGCTTATATTTCAACAGGTCAGGGATTTGTCGTTAAAGAAATGCCTATCGTTAATAATAAATCAGAGCATAATTATTTATTAATGGATATTAATAGTGATGGTTTAAGTGATTTAATTTATTCTAATTATAGCGCTGTAACCGCTCACTTAAACAATAATGGAATTATTGAGTCTTCTAGTTCAGTTCAACCTGTAGCTATATCATTTAATAATGATATAATTCCTTTAAATACAAGTAGTATTATCGCTTCAAATAGTTTTATTACTTTTGACAATGGATTTTTAGAAGGTTATTTTTTCTCTCATGAGAAGAGTAAAGAAAATTTGTTAACAGGATTAACCGATAGTTATGGTGTTAAACATGAGTCTCAATATGTAGATATGGCTAATATGTATTCTAATTACGTTCCTAGTACCAAACATTATAATTTCCCATACTCATCATTTATAGCCCCAATTAATCTTATTCGTCGCTCCACTTCGATACTAAATGGTGAATATTTACGTAATGAAGATTATAAATATTATGGAGCTGTATTACATCGTCAGGGATTAGGCTTTTGTGGATTTGAGAAAATTGAAACGACATATAATTATATTGATGGTAATAAAGTGCTTGTTGATGAATTTAATCCAACTATGTTTGGATTAAAAACGAAACAAACTACTGAGACTAACATTTTGGACTACACATATACTAAAAATGAGAGTAGTAATAAAAAGTGTAATCCAAGATTATTAGAGTTAAGTAATCAAGATCTTTTAAATGACTTAACAAATGTAAGTTTCTATAGTTATGATAACTATAATAATATAACAAATGAAACTAAAATATATGAATATTCAGGTGTTGGTGATGAAATTACAACGGAAACAACTAACTCATATTCTAATCTGATTACATCATCTATTTATCAGATAGGCCTTCCTATTGAGAAAAAAAATGTTACTAATAATGGGTCTAAAACTTGGGTTGAACGTGACGTTATAACATATAATTCTAATAGAAAACCTATTTCCAAAATCACATATACGGGTGTAAATGGGACTCAACGTACTGGGGAAATACGCTGGGAATATGATGCAAATGGGAATGTTATTTCAGAAAAATCTGCACCACATGACTTAACTAATTTTATAGGAGATACTTATACTTATGATTCATCGGGTCGCTATATAGCATCTGTTACTGATGCCTTAGGATTAGTAACTACATATTCATATTATGATAAGTTTGGGAATCCTACTTTGAAAACTAATCATAAAGATCAAGATACCCATATGACATATGACTCTTTCGGAGTTATAAATGAGATAATGAATTATGATGGAACCTATGAAATTAAATATAAAGAATGGGGAGGAGAAGGTTTGTTTAAGGAAACTAAAGAGAGTTCATCTGAGCCCACCGAAGAAGTACATTATGACGCTATATCTCGCAAAGTTAGAGAGGGAGTAAAACGATTCGACGGATCATGGCAATATATAGATAAAACATATGATTCTAGAAGTAGAATTCAAAAAGTATCACTTCCATTTATAGGTAGTAATCCTACACAATGGAACGTATATGAGTATGATGATTATGACAGACCTATTTCTATTACTGAGCCATCAGGTAAAGTTTCCAGTTGGAGTTATGACGAATTATCTACTACGGAAACAATAAATGGGATAACATCAATTAAGACAACTGATGCAATAGGAAATCTTATAAAGGTAGTTGACGCAGGTGGCGAGATTAATTATACACTAAGAGCAGATGGTCAGCCATTATCAGTATCAGTAGGCAGTAATGAGATTACCACGCAGTTTGAGTATGATACATATGGTCAACAAACTGCTATTATAGATCCTAGTGCTGGACGTATAACTACTTCATATACATATGATGGTGATATTTTGGTTACATCTATTACTGATGCGCGTAATAAAACTATTACAGAACAGACAGATCGCAATGGTAGAACTATCTCTATTCAACGCCCTGAATTTAATACTACATATACATATAATTCAGATGGATTATTAACTAATGAAACATCTACTAATAATACATCTAAAGTTATTACATATGATTCATATGGTAGAGTATCTTCACTTAAAGAGAATATATCTAATAATAAATATTTATTACAAGAATATACATATAATGGTGACAACGTAAGTACTATTAAATACACATCACAGCTAGGTGAAATAGGTACTGAGCGATATATGTATCAAAATGGTCATTGTTACCTTACTGAGTGGAACGCACAGGGTTCATCAATCTGGCAAAAAGTATATGAACTATTAGCAGAAAATAACTTTGGTCAGCAAACTAGTGCCATCTCAGATACTATTTCTCGGTCATACACATATACTCAATATGGTATTCCTACTGGGCGTAGTGTAGGCGTAGCACAGAACTTTAAATATAATTTTGATCCTGTAACCGGGAATCTATTAAGTCGGACAGACTCCATACGTAGTATTACTGAAACATTCCAGTATGATAATCTAAATAGATTAATTAATGCCGCAGGTAGCACTGTTACATATACTACTGATGGAAATATTACACAGAAGGATGAGGTCGGTTCAATGTCATATAGTAATCTAGATAAACCATACCAGGTAACACAGTTTACTCCAGTAAATAATAATTTAATAACTGGAACTGAATATTTAGGATTTACATCATTCCAACGACCAGATTATATTGATAATTATGATTCAGGAGAAGCTGTCTCTTTTAAATATAACGCCTCCTATGAACGAACATCAATGGAGATATATCGTGACGGAGGTTTAAATTATATAACTAAATATTATGCAGGGAATAAATATGAATTAGAGTATATGCACCAGCCATTTGGCTCAGGTAGTACAGAGCGTTTATATATAGGTGGGGATGCCTATTCTGCACCTGCCGTATATATTAATGATGATGATGAATGGAAGTTATATTATATATGCCGTGATTATTTAGGAAGTATCACACATCTCTTAAACAGTGATGGATCTATTAAAGAGGAGTTGAGTTATGATGCGTGGGGAAGATTACGTAATCCAGCGACACATGTAGCATATGATGCAAGTAGTCAGCCCACACTAGTACTAGGCAGAGGATATACTGGTCATGAGCATATCCCATTATTTAATATCATAAATATGAATGCCCGTTTTTATGACCCAGTATTAGGTATGTTTATTAGCCCAGATCCATTTGTGCAGATGTCGGACTTTACACAAAACTTTAATCGTTACACATACTGTTTAAACAATCCGTTAGTTTACACAGATCCGAATGGTGAATTTATTGTTATTGATGATTTCATAGTAGGTTTCTTTAGAGGACTATGCACAGGTAAAAATCCATGGAGGGAGGGAGTGGAAACAGCAAAAAACTCTATAAAAATATGGGGAGGATTATTTATAGCAGATAGTAGTAAAAACTTCTGGGGACAACTATGGGAGATAACATCACGCTTTACTTGGCAAGGACTACAAACTGCTGCTGGATTCTTGTTTTCCCACGGCCGAAATATGGTCAATGACGCTGAGGTCTATTATTCTGGTGGGGCTACATTTACAGTATTAGAAAATAGACAATCTAATAATGGAGTAAGCATCGGAAGTTATATAAACATTGAAGATAATGGTACTGCTCCTCTAAATAAAGATGGCAAATTTGACCCTGCATTAGATCCGCTATATATGCATGAATATGGTCATTACTTACAGAGTCAAGATTATGGTTTGTCATATCTCTTTTATATAGGAGTTCCAAGTTTAATTAGTGCTGGCACCTCTAAGGAGGTTATTATACCAGAAAAATGCAGAACTACAACGTATAAATTGCGTTGGTATGAACGGGATGCTAATAAAAGGGCTGCAAATTATTGGGGATATACAGTTGAGGAATGGGAGACAAAGTATAATAGATTTTCTTATTATCCTATAAATGATCCAAGAAATAATTAATATATATAAATAATAACTAATACATATAAATATTATGAAAAAAGGGAGTTTTAAATTTATGGCTGTAATAATAGCTTTGATGGTTACGATGGTATCCTGTGATGTGTATTTTTCATTCGTGTTGCAGAATAACAGTGATGAAGATATGTACACTTTCTCTTCAACTGACTATCCTGATATCCTTAATTATCCAGATACTACAATAGGAGGTAGCACGATAGATGTAGATGCTGGTGTACCTAAATTAATAAAATCTTGTGAAAGTGCTGTTAAGGACATGGGAGCTTTATCATTATTCAATGTTAATGAAATCTTTTTTGAAGAAAGTTTTAGGCAAGATACACTTTCAGTAGCTTTTATTAGTACTGATACGGTAGCTAAGTATGGTTGGGATGATGTGTTGGAGAATTATAGGGTTTATCAACGTTATGATCTAAGCCTGCATGATTTTAATATGCTTAAAGGGCGTATTCCATGTCCACCTACACCTGAGATGATGTATATAAAGATGTACCCACCATACGGAACATACACTGAAAAGTAATAATGTATGGAAATAATGGTAGCCATATAATCTTATTACTCATATGGAGTAATAAAGTTAGGGTATTATAAACAGATTAGAGGGTATGCAATGATTGTATATCCTCTAATTCTGTATTAGTAGTAACAGTATTTAATTTATCTGGGCATACGCAATGCGGATGTTATCTAGCTCCTTTAAATTTATGGGTGTTTTTATTGTAAAAATGTTGAATTTGTTAGTGTTTTAATGAAATATTATTATATTTGTGAACATTAGGATATTAGTAGTGCTAATTAAGTGAAAAACAATTATTAAATTTATTAGATTATGGATAAATCTGTGATGGTTATTTTAAGTGTAGTGTTGTTTGGATTAGTAATATTTATTGTTCCATCTGCTATTGCTAAGAGAAATAAACAAGGTCATGAGGAGTTAATACGTAAACTTGAGGAAAAGCGAGAGAGGGAGCGAGAGGAGTTTATTAAGAGTGTTCCTAAATCAGTGCTGGATAATTTAGATAGTTTAGGGGTAGATGATTCTCCATATCCTAATGATACTGAAATTGAATATAGCTATAATAGTGCTACATCTGGGGGATATTCTTGTCGCAAATTCTCCATTGATGTAGATAATGAAACACTAATTGAGAATGGGAACTACACAGAGTCACAGCTAACCACTACAAAAGTTACTGATCCTAACGGAAATAGTATTATCACTTTTAAAGACTCAGAAGAAAGGATTCTATTAGAACGTAGATTAGGCGAAGATTCTCAGAACAAGGATACCTATTGGGTTTATGATATATATGGAAATCTTAGATATATAATACCACCTAATGCGGTCTATTTAGCTCCTTTAGAATCGGGAGTGCCTACCGAAGTAATAAATAAACTTTGCTTCTCCTATAAGTATGATAGTAAAGGGAGATTGATAGAAAAGCGACTACCTAGTGCAGAGCCTATATATTATGTATATGACAAGCTTAACAAACTAATATTCAGCCAAGATGGAAACCAAAGATCCGCTAACCAATGGATGATATATAAATATGATGATAAACATAGAATAATAGTAGAGGCGATAGCATCATTCCCCTCGCAGAGCAGAGAATCCCTACAAGAATCATATGGAGATACGTTGCTTACTGAAACATATTCAAATATTGATATGTTATTATTTTATACTGAATCCTATGGATTTAGTGAATATAAAGCGTTAAAATCATATTTCTATGATAATTATGAGCACTGGATTGGAGAATTACCTACGGACTCAGAATATATTAGAGATACTACATATGAACCTAAAGGGTTATTAACAGGAACCGCAGTAGCCTCTGATCAGTATATAGCTATATTAACAGCTTTTATTTATGATGCTAAGGGGAATATTATTCAGGAATCTGAGAAAAATTATTATCAGGAATACGCTATAAACACATTCTACTCACTTGACTTCAGAGGGAAACCTACTGGCAAGAAACAAACACACTCCTTCGGAGCGGAAGGGTATTACACTGAGAATTACACCCAAAGATGGAAATATACATATGGCAATGGAGAAAGACTACAAAAGGTAGAGCATAAATATAATGATCAAGATTGGAAGGTTCTATCGGAAAATAGCTATGATTCTCTTGGCAAGCTAATCAAATCAACATATGGATGCTCGCTTAACAGCAATAATATTAACACCAACCAACTCTCATATAATATCAGAGGAGATCTAACGGAGATAAACTCACCACACTTTCAGCAGGAGCTACACTACGCAAATGCTCAGTATGGAGCAGAACCTAATTATAACAGAAATATTAGCTCAGCTAAAATATCTAGCCTTGTCACAGACCCATCTACTGGGATAACTGATATGCAGTATATGCATATGAAATATAGCTATGATAACTTTAATCAGTTAACACACTCTAGTGACTCTACCATATCTGACAACTATTGTGAGAACTTTATGTATGATATGAATGGTAATATTATACAGTTAAGTCGTGGGTATGATGGTCATGAAATACAAGAATTACACATCGTATATGATGGGAATCAGATGAGTTCCATTAGCTATGATGGGAACAACTACTATGCTGGTGAAATACCTATTATCCTTAATAATGGAGATAACACTAATATTGAGGCATTTGATTATGATGCTAATGGGAATCTCACAAAAGATCTAACCAGAGATGTTACCTCTGTAACATATGACCACAATAATATCCCTAATACTATTAATTTCAGTTCAGGAAATCAAGTTCTATATAAATATAGTGCTGATGGGAATAAAACTCATAGAATAAATAAAACCAAGCGGATAGTTACTCACACATACACTAACTCATCTGGTGAAGAAGTAACTATTGACATAGTAGTATATGATACCCATACCAGAAACTATTATGGAAGTCTTATTAAAGAGAATAGTAGTATTAAGCGCATATATAATGAAGTCGGTTATATCGAGATTGATCCCACATCTAAAGTCGGCACCTATCATTATCATATTAAAGACAACCTAGGAAGTACACGAGCCGTTATTAATGATAGCGGAAGTTATCTGCAAGCTACGGACTACTACCCTGGAGGGATCGCAACTAGTAAAAGTTTCCAAGTGTCCGAGGAGGAGAGATTGCATACTGGTAAGGAGATTAATAGCTTCTCGGGCTTGCATTGGTATGATAATATGGCACGCATAGCAGACCCAATAACCGTTAGGTTCAACCAAATTGACCCCCTTGCGGAGAAATACCCCCAATTCTCACCATACGCATACTGCGCTAACAACCCTATTAACTTCATTGA
>JAWXTT010000073.1:0-10724 GCA_044433325.1 Bacteroidales bacterium | reverse complement strand
GTTATAATATTTGGGTATTATCTGATTGCGACTTTGTTACCTATTGATAAGATTATAGGTAAGATATATCCTATCTTTGGTTCTGCAATTCTTATTATGGCAGTGCTGATGTTATTTTATATCTTTGATAATTTAACTGTTATCCCTGAGATTACATCACTTGCTAATACTAGAGTAGATGCTGAGAAGAGTCCTATATTCCCTATGTTGTTTATGACACTTTCATGTGGAGCATTGTCGGGTTTTCATGCAACACAATCACCTTTGATGGCTCGTTGTTTAACTAATGAGAGTTACGCTAGACCTGTGTTTTATGGGTCTATGATTCTAGAGGGTATTGTGGCTCTGATATGGGCTGGTGCTGCTATTGCATTTACTGGTTCGTATGAGGGTGTTTATGAAAATTTGGCTGCTAATGGTAATTCACCTGCTGTGCTGATTAAGGAGATAGTATTGTCAGAATATGGTATGGTTGGTTACTTGTTGGTTATGCTAGGGGTGGTATTTGCTCCAATATCTAGTGGTGATACAGCTATGCGTTGTGGACGATTAATTATTGCAGATATGCTTAATTTAGATCAGAAGAGTTTGGTAAAGAGATTGTTGGTGTCGCTACCGTTGTTTGGTATTGCTTATTTTATTATGAATATAGATTTTACGGTAGTTTGGCAATATTTCTCATGGTTTAATCAAATTCTGGCGATGATGACTCTGTGGGCTCTCACTATTTATTTGGCTAGAGAGGGTAAGTTTTATTTTATCACCTTACTACCTGCGCTATTGATTACTATGGCGGTTATTACTTATATATTTTTCCAACCGATAGGGCTGAATATGGGATATGATATTTCAGTGATGATTGCTGGCGGGGGTACGGTGTTTATGTTGTGTTTCTTTTTCTATTTTGTTACTAAGATTAAGAGAAGAAAAGTTTAGAGTTTGAAAATGATAGATTTAAAAAAGATAGCTAGGGGTGAGAGTGGTAGATTGTATAATCTGCACTCTCACACTCAGTTTTGTGATGGTAGGGCTACGATGGAGGATTTCGTTGTGGCGGCTATTGGTGCTGGGTTCACTGATTTTGGATTCTCGCCACATTCTCCTATAAATATTGAATCACCATGTAATATGTCGTTTGATGCAGTAGATGATTATCTTACGGAATTTAATAGGTTGAAGGTTAAGTATATGGGTGATATAAATTTATATGCTTCAATGGAGATTGATTATTTAAGTGAGGAGTGGAATGCATCGAATGATTATTTCCGAAAATTACCATTAGATTACAGGATTGGTTCAGTTCATTTTGTGCCAAATGCTGATGGGGTATTGGTTGATTTGGATGGTCGTTTTGAGAGGTTTAAGGTTAATATTGATGAGCTATTTGGTGGTGATTTAGATTATGCTGTTAGGCGTTATTTTGCTCAAAGTCTGAGAATGATTGAAGCTGGTGGTTTTGATATTATTGCGCATTTTGATAAGATTGGTCATAATGCTTCACATTATAGAGCAGATCTTGAATCTGAACAATGGTATCAAAAATTGATAATGGAGTTACTTGAGGCTATTAAGGATAATAATATAATTGTTGAGGTGAATAGTAAGGCGTTTAAGGATCATAATAGATTTTTTCCGAATAAGCGATTATTTAGTTTATTGAAAAGATATGATATTCCGTTGTTGGTAAATTCAGATGTTCATTATCCTGAATTGGTTAATTCGGGACGGTTTGAGGCGTTTGAGTGTATTGATTTAGTGTAATGTTTGATTATGAATTAGATTTTGTCTAATTTTGTGCTATAATTAATAAGTAGAATATATGCCAGTAAGAGTTCCTGAGATTTTGCCTGCGGTAGAGGCGTTAAAACAAGAGAATATTTTTGTTATTGATGAGCAACGTGCTGCATCACAAGATATACGCCCGCTGAAAATTGCGGTATTGAATCTTATGCCGTTGAAGATTATGACGGAAACTGATTTGCTGAGATTGATATCAAATACTCCGTTGCAGATTGAGCTTGATTTTATTGAACCTGGAGGTCATGTGTCAAAAAATACTCCACGTGAACATATTGATATGTTTTATCATAAGTTTGATGATATTAAGGGGGAGAACTATGATGGATTAATTATAACGGGTGCTCCTGTTGAGAAGGTTGATTTTGAGACTGTGGATTATTGGCCTCAGTTGCAAGAGATTTTTGATTGGGCTAAGAAGCATGTAACATCTACACTGTATATATGTTGGGCTGCGTTGGCTGGATTATACCATCATCATGGTATTCCTAAATATGTATTGGATAAGAAGATTTCAGGGGTGTTTAAACACTCGGTTAGTGACCCAATGAATCCTATCTTTAGAGGTTTTGATGATACATTCTATGTTCCACATAGTCGTTTTAGTGAGGTTAGACGTGAGGATATTATCAAAAATCCTGACTTGAAAATTATCTCAGAGAGTGAGGATAGTGGTATCTATATGGTTATGGCAAGAAATGGTCGTGAGGTGTTTATTACAGGTCATTCTGAGTATTCACCTATGACTTTGGATTTTGAATATCGTAGAGATTTAGAGAAGGGTGCGAATCCTGAGATTCCTGCTAATTATTATTTGGATAATAATCCTGATAATGCTCCCATTGTGAGATGGAGAGCGCATGCAAATCTATTGTTCTCAAATTGGTTAAATTATTTCGTATATCAGGAAACTCCTTATGATATACATGAAATTAAATAAATAGTATTTTTTTAGTTATGGATTCACCTAGAGGGATTGAATTATTAGCTCCTGCTAGGGATGCTAATGTTGCCATTGAGGCTATTAATCATGGTGCGGATGCGGTATATATTGGTGCTGAGGGTTTCGGTGCTAGGGTTAATGCTGGAAATTCTGTAAGTGATATAGCTAAGGTTGTGGAGTATGCACATAGATTTAATGTAAAGGTTTATGTGACTATTAATACTATTATCAAGGATGAAGAGATTAAGCGAGTCGAACGTTTAATTAATCAATTATATGCTATTGGTATTGATGCGCTAATTGTTCAGGATTTAGGTATTCTTAGGATGAATATTCCTCCAATAGATTTACATGCAAGCACGCAATGTGATATTGCTGATTTACAAAAAGCTGAATTTATTGATAAGTTGGGTTTCTCACAGATGGTATTGGCTAGGGAGTTATCTTTGGCTCAGATTAAGGAGATTTCAACTGCTGTTAAGGGGTCTGTCGAGGTGTTTGTGCATGGAGCTTTGTGCGTTAGTTATAGTGGTCGTTGCCATGCTAGTCATGTAATAAAGGGGCGTAGTGCCAATCGTGGCGAATGTGCTCAGATTTGCCGTTTACCTTTTGACTTACACTCAGCTAAGGGGGATATGATTGCAGAGGGGAAGCATCTGTTATCGTTACGAGATATGAATCGTGTGGATAGGGTTGAGGAACTGTTTGAGGCTGGTGTTAGCTCCTTGAAGGTTGAGGGGCGATTGAAGGATGTAAACTATGTGAAGAATGTGGTTGCAGCTTATCGCGCTGAAATTGATAGGGTGATTGCTCTCAATCCTGAAAAATATTGTAGAACATCGGTTGGTGTTAGTAAGGTTGCCTTTACTCCTGTGTTGGATAAGTCGTTTAATCGTAGTTTTACTACCTACTTTCTTGATTCGCAACGTAATGATGAATTGACTAAGGTGGCTTCTATTAAAACACCTAAGTCTATGGGCGAATTTATTGGTCGTGTTAAACGCGCTAAGGATAGAGTTTTGATTCTGGATAGTGATATTGCTATTGCTAATGGTGATGGAATTAGCTATTTTAATGATGATGATAAATATACTGGTCTTAGGGTTAACAAGGTGTTGAATAGGGAGTTATATATGACTCAAAGAGTGGCTATTAAGCCTGGAACTGATATATATCGTACTTATGATAAGGGGTTTGATGATATGCTTTCAGGAGAATCAGCAACTAGAAGGGTAATGATAGATATGGCGTTAAGTAAAACCCAGTGGGGGATTGCCTTGACTATTACTGATGAGTTGGGACGAGCTGTTACTGCAACTTTAGAGTGTGAGTTGGATGGGGCTAGAAGTGACCAATCTAGGTCGCAAGCGTCGGTTCTGACTAAATTGGGTAGTACTATTTATATAGCCAATGAACTTACATTGTTAGTAGATTATTTTATCCCTGCATCAATGATGACTAATTTAAGACGTGATGCGTTGGAACTGTTGGAGCGTTGTAATAGGATTCATTACCGCCGTAGAGTGCGTGGGGTGGAGGATATGTCGGCTAAGTTTATGAGAAATAGAGCGGTATATGCTGATAATATAGCTAATAAATTAGCTGAGAGTGTTTACCGTGAGCATGGTGTGACTGAGATAGAGCCTGCGCTGGAGGTTACTGATGTTGCTAGTTATGATGGTGACGAGGTGCTGATGACCACTAAATATTGTATTCTTAATGAGCTGGGTGAGTGTAGGCGTAACGCAAACTCTAAATTTAGGGGTGCTGAGAACTACCCAATGAGGTTGGTCAATGGTGCTAATGTCAAACTATCTGTCGAGTTTGATTGTAACATGTGCCAAATGATTATTCGCAAGGCTTAGTTATTTCGGAATATCTCTGTCTCTTTTGGATCAAGGAATAGTTTATTTATATTTTCGGTGTTATCAGTGTAATTTCTGCCACAGAATCTAATTTCTAGATTACGTGCTATGTTTTGAAACTTGTCGGTATCTCGTTTAAGTGAGAAGATATAAGCGTTAGATCTAATCCCGAGTAGAGCCTCTTTTAGAGCGCATGCTTTATATACAATATCTTTATAAAGTGATTCTTTACTAATACCTGTCTTACATTCTATTGCGAATAGTCGGTTGTTATAGGTAAATATTACATCTAATTCATTGCTGATGGTTCTATCTATACCTTCACGACGGAATGTTACACCAGTGGCTATATCATAAGGGTTAATTGACTCCTTAATTAGATGATAAATATGCTCCTCAAACCATCCACCTGTTAGATATCTTATCTCATATTTATCAATTGTTTCTTCTGTTTTATCAGTTAGAGGGAAGTTGATATGTAATAGAAATCTCCTTAAATTTGGAATAGTATCAATATCAATAGGTTTCTTACTATTGCGGTATCTATTGTTACGTAAGAAATCTAATAACTCATACTCTTGTCCTGATATGTTATCGGTGGTAAAAATTGTGTATATATCTTTTGTATATTCTGGCGATTGTTCTATCTTGCCCTTTTGAAAACTGATTCCATTTATCGCGAAATATTCATCGATGCTTACTTGGTGTTGAATAGGGCAGACTATATCGTCGTTATTGTCATTTTCATCATCGATATGGGAATTGATAATTACGTTGCGATCGATAGGCATAAAGTAAAATTGAGCGTCAAAACGTTCAAATACTTGCTGAACAGCTATACTCATTAGGCGTGTACCACTAGATAGATTAACGATGTAGTTCTCATCCTTTTTAGGTAGTGAGTTACGTATTGTCCTACAAATGGTATCCCAAAGGTCTTCATCCCCATCATTGGATAAGATTATTGAATCTATCGGTAGATGGGGCAGAAGTGTCTTAAAATGGGGTATTATATGTGATAATCTGCGTTGAGATATTAATAATATCTTATCACCTGTTTGATACATCTCTTTAATAAATAGGTAGTTGAGTATCATCTCACACTCAGTTATACATACAATAGTTTTTCCCATAAGTTATTATTTTCCAATCATTTTAATGGTTATCTGGTTATCTGTAATATTTAGAGTTTGGATATATTCATTAAACTCTTCAAGGGTCATATCCTTTAATATCTGCTCATAATTAGTGTAGGTGTCGTAACCGATAGCGTAATCACTAATCACACTTAACCAATAATTATTTTCACGAAGTGAGTTTTCATAGTTATTAATTAATGATTCCTTGACTTTATTGAATTCTATCTCATTGGCTCCATTCTCAATTACGTTTTTAAATTCGTTGAAAGTACGCTCGCTAAGTTTAGCTTGTTGCTCCTGATTAGTGTCGAATTGATATTTAAAGCTCCATTTGTTATTATATCTACTTAATGAAGAAGATACGCTTACACCGTATGTGCCACCCTCCTCTTCACGAATAGTATTAGTATATACTATTCTCATGATACTTGTTAATATATCTATCATTAGATTGTTCTTTAAGTTGTATTCGCTATCACCTGATATGATACTATAGATGGATGTTTTAGGGGTTTGCATAGCTAGTTCAAAGTTATTCTCTATCTGACCTTGCTCTACATATACTGTGTAGTCTATATCTTCACGAATGCCATTATCAGGGAGTGAGGCTATATATTTCTCAATTAATGGCTTAATACTATCTGTTTGGAAGTTACCAACGAAGATAAAACTGAAATCTCCTGCATTAGAGAATCGCTCATCTTTTAGACGTAGGATATTTTCATAATCTATATTGTCAATATCAGCTATTGTTGCTGATGTGAAATTAGGATTATGATTATACATTGTTGCCGTAATACTATCTGAGAATACTGCATTAGGATTATTACTGCGCATAGCAAGATTACTCCTTAACTTCTCTTTTAGAGTGTTAAAGGCTGCTGTATCAGGCTGGATATCAGTATAGGTAACATATACCAATTGCATTAAAGTTTCAAAATCACGTATGCTTGAGCTCCCTTGTAATGATTCAGTTGTATCATCTAATCTTAGTGATAGAGATACTCTCTTATCCGCTAATAATTTTATCAAATTTGTTAGGTTGTAATCTCCAAAAGATATATAATCTAGGGCTGAATTGAACATCTTCAAATCTAATGCTATGCTCTCATCTCCGTTATAGCTCCATTTACCACCTTTACTGATTGCTTTGAAGAGTATTTGGTCATTTTTTAGAGTGGTTGGTTTTAGATATACAGTAGCACCGTTAGATAGAGTTAAAATGGTCATATCTAACTCCTCGTTATCTTGTTCTGAAACTATGCTACCTGCTGTTGGTTCATTGCGTACTAATGGGGTGTTGATGGTGTTGTCAACATAAGCAGCGGTTTCACTATTTAGGATAGAGGAGATTGTTGTTAAAACTGTTTCTTCAGTTGGATATATTATTTTCTCGTCATCTGCTCCTGATATTACTACTACTATATTATCCTCTGTAATTAAACCTTGGAAGTGTTGGTTTATCTCATCAAGTGTTATCTCAGATAGAAGTTTGCCTATTGTTTCATAGTCATACTCAATGCTTGTGGTATAATCTCCTGATGTAAAGTTATCAGCGTATGATTCGGCTAATGATTGACTCTGTTGTTTATCTCGCTCAAGGTATTGGTTGCGTATTGATGTTTCAACTAATCTTTTAGTACGATCAAGCTCAGTTTGGGTAAAGCCATGTTGTTTAATCTGCTGCACTTGGTTAAGTAGAGCTGATAGCGCTTCTAGGTTTTTATTCTCTTTAGCAACTGCAATTAGTGAGAATGCATTCTTAGTTGCTGAAACAAAGAACTCACCATTGTAGCCATACGCACGGGTAAATGGTGCTTCTGCCTTCTGAGTTAATTCATAGAAACGGGTATTCATCATCACTTGTCCTAAGACATCTAAGATATCTTCACGGTATGTTTGTGCGGTTTTACGCTCATCAAGTGGTGTTACGTCATGTTTGAAGAATAACATTATGTTTGAGCTAGATGCTTCTGGATCTTTATGTAGAGCATAAATTGGTTCTTTATTGTCAGGCACAGGGAAGTAGATGCGTGGTGCAGGGTTTTCAGGCATTTTAAGTGTGCTGAATAGTTTGATAACTTTCTGCTCCATATCATCGGCATTGAAATCTCCAACTATGATAATTCCTTGGTTATCTGGTCTGTACCATTTATGGTAGTAGTCACGTAGCGTTTGTGGCTCAAAGTTGCGTACTATATCCATATCACCGATAGGGAGGCGGTTAGCGTATTGGCTCCCCTCGTAAATGATGGGTAGGATGCTTTCATACATGCGCATTTGCGCGCTACTACGTGTGCGCCACTCCTCAACGATTACGCCACGTTCGCTGTCTATCTCCTCCTCGGTTAGTAGTAATCCTCCTGCCCAGTCATAAATGGCTAATAGGACTGAATCCATTAGCTCATGGTTGGTAGTAGGTATATTATTTATGTTATAAACAGTTTCGTCAAAACTGGTGTAGGCGTTAATATCTGCCCCGAAACGTATTCCATTCTTTTCTAGGTAGTTTATTAGCTCTTTCTTAGGGAAGTTATTGGTTCCGTTGAACGCCATGTGTTCTAGGAAATGGGCTAATCCTAGTTGCTGCTCATTCTCAAGGATTGAACCTACCTTTTGTGCTATATAGAAATCGGCACGGTTTTTAGGTTCAGCATTATGGCGGATATAGTATGTTAAACCATTTGGTAATATTCCATGGCGTATGGCTGTATCCATTGGTACTGTTTCAACGGCTTGAATCGCATTTATTGCGAATATGAATAATAGTAGGGTTGTGATTAATTTTTTCATTTTTTGTATGTTTATATATCACCTTTAATATATCCATTCATCATGGCGTAGAAGCTTAGCCCTGAAACGGAGCGTATTCCCAGCTTGAATGTGATATTTTTACGGTGTGTTAATACTGTGTTTATACTTATGGATAGCTCATCAGCTATCTCTTTATTTAAATAGCCAGCTGCTACTAGCCTTAGAACATCTATTTCACGTTGTGATAGTTCACTATGTGGTTCGTCGTTGTTCTCGGTTAGTTTGTTTATATGTTGGTTTAATAGCTCAATTATCTCCTCCTGACTAGAGTGCGGATTGATAACTGCATTGTTATCATCTATATTGTTATCATTTGCTATTATTAATGTTTTACCACGCCTAGGCAAAAATATATCTAAATTGGTTGAGAATAAATTTGCTGTGGTGATAAATAGGTCGAAATGCTCAGTGTGATTATTAATAGTGTCTATTAATTTATCAATAGAGTTAAATAGGGTAGGATTGATATCAAAAAATTGGCTTAGACTATATTTTAGCCCAAGTGCAGATAGTGTGTCATTGGATATGATAGCTACTGTTATATTTGACATAATGTGTACACTATTTATTATTGATTACTCCCCTTTAGTCATTGAGTCACATAATGCTCCTAAGATGCGGTAACGTATGCGATTATTCTGTATGATATCCTTTTCAAGCGAGATAATTGCAAATATCACTGCATGACAAAGATTCTGATCATAATCACCACTTAGGTGGATTACTAACATACTTTTTAGGTCATTTAGTTTCTCCTCAATGGTGTCGTTGTAGTTGGTGTTAGCTGTGTTAGCCTCTAGTGATGTGCCTGTTTCCTCTAGTGATAGGATATGCGGAAACCACACCGTGTTATCGTAATTGATACGTTGCATAACATCCTCCTTTAATTCATTGAAGAAGCGTAGCATTAGTGGTAGGTTGTTTACTTTACCATCGCTATGTTTCATAAGTAGATGAAAATGACGCTCGATATTAGCTAGCTGAAAATGTGCATAATAATTATTGGTCTTAACCAAATATGATATTATGCTTGATGCTTTGAATAGTTTAAGTGTTGCTTCAGGGAAATAATCCTTGTTTATATATGTGTTTAAAATGGTAACAAAGAACTGGATATCTATATTCATTTCGTTACAGATATTCTGAATGGTTTTATCACCAACACCTAGTTTGATATTGAAACGGTTCAATACAGTTATTACTGATGGTTCTGAAATTATTATATCAGATAATTTAGATTCACTATTTACTAATCCCATTGGTTGTTACTATTTCTTTGTTTGTAATTATTTTATCTATCTTAATATCATGTTTGTCGGATGGAATGTTATCTAGTAGTTGATAGTCATAAATTATCCCTATTTTGCATCCTTTAGTGTAATTGTGGAGTAGGCGGTCATAATACCCTTTGCCACGTCCTAGCCTGTTGCCACTGCGGTCTATTGCCATTGCTGGTAGTATAACTAACTCTATATCATTAATATCAATTGATGATATTGTTGATTTCTTTGGCTCGATGATTGAGTAGCTACCCATCTCTAAATCATCAGGGGTGCAATAGTGTGCTAATTGTAACTGTTCACCATTAACGCGCGGAAGATAAATCTCTTTCATATCACTCCAACGTTGTATTAGTTGGTGGGTGTTAACTTCATCAGCTAATGAGTGATATAGTAATATGCGATGTGCATTTTGAAACTCGGCACACAACTCCATTCGGTTGCAAATTTCATGTGAATCTGCAATTGCTTGCGTGTTGCTATGTTTACTTTTTAGCTTACGTATATCTGCTCTTATATCGCTCTTAGTCTGTGCCATCGGCAGGGTTATTTGTTACTGGATATTTAGCGTCACCATTGTTTAATGCTTTTAATGCAGCTTGTATTGTCTTATCGTCAGTATTGTATGATTTATAGAACGCTTCTTGGTTCAAAATATCACGTGCTATTAATGCATTTAGATTGCGAAGAATAGGTTGTCTGGATTGGTTAATGTAATACCAACGTGCAGGAACTTTATTCTCAGCAGCATATTTAACAAAGTCATTTAACAATGTACGATCGCTAGGTTTTTGTTCTAGAAACTGATCGTATGTTTTGATATCCTTTAATTTATCTCGATTCAGTTCGGTAAAACGGAATGCGAATTTCTGTAATAATCCCTTGT
>JAWXTT010000072.1:0-10838 GCA_044433325.1 Bacteroidales bacterium | reverse complement strand
CAGATTCTACATTGAGGATATAAAGGGGCTACACTTCCCTAAATGCTCATGTGGAGGCAAATGTTAATGGGTTATGATACAACAATTTGCAGACTGGTTAGTCTATGACATATTCGGAATTGAGGCAGCATCGCACTTGGGAGCTGCTGTAAACTTCTTCTTCTACGACACAATTAAGATTCTGTTGTTGCTCTTTTTGATTAGTGCCGTAATGGGTGTTATCAACGCCTATTTCCCAATAGATAAATTGCGTAACTACCTAACTACACACAAGATGTATGGTATGCAATACCTATTAGCATCTATCTTTGGTGCTATCACCCCATTTTGCTCTTGCTCTTCAATTCCGCTATTTATTGGTTTTGTTAAGGGTGGTATTCCATTGGGTGTAACATTTGCCTATCTTATCACCTCACCACTTGTTAATGAGGTGGCTGTGGCAATGTTCTTAGGTACATTTGGGATAAAAGCAACGCTGATTTATGCAGGCTCGGGTATTGTGATGGGTGTTGTAGGCGGATTTATTTTGGGCAAATTTAAGCTCGATAAATACCTCTCACCATGGGTGCAGCAGATTCAGGCAAATGCTAAGGCGGAACACTTAGAGTGGGAGGAGAACAAGACTTCATTCATCGAACGACTACCCTCTATCTTGCGTGATGCGTGGAAGATAGTTCGTGGAGTATTAGTCTATGTAATAATTGGTATAGCCATAGGTGGGGCGATGCACGGATATGTCCCAGAGAAGTTCTTCACCGAAGCACTATCGGCTGACAAATGGTATGGAGTACCACTAGCGGTAATCCTAGCAGTACCTATGTATGCTAATGCGGCAGGTATTGTTCCTGTTATTCAAGTTTTTGTAACTAAAGGTGTACCGCTTGGCACAGCTATCGCATTTATGATGGGGGTCGTGGGTTTGTCACTTCCTGAAGCTACGTTGCTGAAAAAGGTAATGACGTGGAAACTAATTGCGATATTCTTTGGCACAATAACACTGTTTATTATTCTGTTGGGCTATCTGTTTAACTTACTGTTATAGTAGCTATACGATCCCCCACTAGAGGAATAGCTATTAAAAAGAAACTATACGTGAAACCAAAAAAAGAGACAGAAAGTGATAATTTTGGAATAGAATCCAAAATTATCACTATATATTTGGATTGTATTCCGAAATTATCACTATATTTGCAATCTAAACTATTATTATATGGTAGAAAGATTAATTGAAAATAGGATAAAAGCGAAACTAAATTCGGGGAAAGCGATTATAATAATGGGAGCTCGTCAAGTTGGAAAAACGACTCTCTTAAAGAATCTATTTCCTAATTCTAACGAAACTTTATGGCTAAATGGTGATGAACCCGACGTAAGAGTTATGCTAGATAATATCACATCAACACGACTAAAAGCTATAATAAACAACAAGAAATTCATTATCATTGATGAGGCTCAACGCATTGAGGATATAGGGGTTAAGCTAAAACTTATAACTGACAACATCCCTAACGTACAACTAATAGCCACAGGAAGTTCATCATTTTACTTAGCCAATAAAATTAATGAACCATTAACAGGGCGCAAATGGGAGTACAATATTTATCCTATTTCATTTGCTGAGATGGTTGCTCATCATGGTTTACTTGAGGAGAAACGACTTATTCCCCATCGTTTAATTTATGGATATTACCCCGATATAGTAACTAACCTGGGAGAGGAGAAAGAGATACTTAAACAGCTAGCAGATAGCTACCTTTATAAAGATATCTTAATGTGGGAGGAGATTAAGAAACCTGACAAATTACTTAAACTACTCCAAGCATTAGCATTTCAGATAGGCTCACAAGTTTCATATAACGAGTTGGGTCAAATATGCGGTTTAGATTCAAAAACGGTTGAGAAATATATAATTCTACTAGAACAAACCTATGTAATTTTCAGACTAGGCACATTCAGTCGTAACCTACGTAACGAACTGAAAAAGAGCCGTAAGATATATTTCTATGACAATGGGATACGCAACGCACTGATTGCCAATTTCTCACAAATAGAAACGCGTAATGATGTAGGCGCATTATGGGAGAACTTCCTAGTGGCTGAACGACAAAAACGCAATCACTATAATGGCAACTGGTGTAATAGCTGGTTCTGGCGCACAATTCAACAACGTGAGATAGATTACATCGAGGAGGAGGATGGAGTAATCTCAGCCTTTGAATTTAAATGGAGCGAACATAAAAGGATTAAAATACCTCAACAATTCATCAATGCCTATCCCGATACTAAGTTCCAAGTAATTACTCCCAATAACTTTGAAGATTTTCTATTGTAAGAGAAACTCACAAATAGATTTTGTGAATTTCTCTTATATATATTTAGAACAAGATTACAGTTTTACCAATGGTGCGAGCTGATTTTTGTAATTCGTGCGCACACTTAATACTCTGTGCTGATAATCCATCAATAGTTGTTGTTAATGTTGATTGTAGTGTTCCACTATCCAACATCTCTGCAATAATATTTAGGATGGTATGTTGTCTAATCATATCCTCGGTTTCAAACATTGGGCGCGTAAACATAAACTCCCATGAGAATGTAACACTCTTCCTTTTCAGTAAATCAAGACTTAATGGTTTATCACTCTTAGTGATTGAAACTATATGACCCTGAGGTTTAATAATCTTAGCCATCATCTCCCAATAACCCTCAAGGTTAACAAAATCCATTATATAATCAACCTTAGAGTGCCCAATCTCTGATAACTCCTCCTTTAGATTATAGTGATCTACCACATAATCAGCACCCATCTTCTTACACCAATCAGCAGACTCAGCACGTGAAGCGGTTGCAATAACTAACAATTCAGCACTCTTAGCCAGCTGGATAGCAATAGAGCCAACACCGCCTGCGCCTGAAAGTATTAACACACTCTTACCCCTATCCTGCTCACGATTAACACGCATCCTATCAAATAGAGATTCATAGGCTGTCAATGAAGTTAATGGCATAGCAGCTGCCTGAGCATCTGTCAAGCTATTAGGAGCAAATCCAACGATACGTTCATCGACCATCTGATACTCTGCATTACAACCACTTCTAGTAATATCACCAGCATAGAATACCCTATCACCAATATCAAAAAGCGTTACACACTCACCAATGGCAACAACAGTACCAACTGCATCCCATCCAATTATCTTTGGAACTTCTAATATTTCGTCCATCGCCGCTGTTTCACGAATTAACAAATCCACAGGATTCATAGAAACGGCTGCTACCTTTACCAATATATCACGACCCTGTGGCTGTGGTATCTCCATCTCAAACTCTACTAAGCTATTAACATCCTCAATTGGCAATGATTGCTTAAAACCTACTGCTTTCATATCTTCAAAAATTAAATAAAACAATATGGGGAGTTCTTATACCTTTGCAAAAAGAATAATAATAACTGAGAGAAAAGAAACTGTTTCATCTTAAATATTGACAAATCAGTTTTTTAAGAACTCCCCATAACAAAATAACCAATTACTACTGACAAGGGTTCAAAAAAAATAGGTAAGAGTGACTAACAAAGCATTTTTGGTACTTTGTTAGTCACTCCACCTATTTTATTATCAATTAGGAATCTCTACCCTACTTAACCATCAACTTAGCAACAGATTGCTCCTTTGCTGAACTAATAGCTACGATATATATACCAGCTCCTAGTTTAGATGTAGGTAATTTAACCGAGGCATCACTTTTCTCAACCATGAAAGCATCCATCTTAACACCAGCCTCACTATAAATTGCGATTGATAATTCTCCCAATTGAGTTGAAGTTAACGTTGCACATTCTCCCACCTTGATTGGGTTAGGTGTTAATGTTGAAACAGCTGTATCAGTCACGATATCTTTAACAGTTGCAGGCATCACTTCATAAACACACTCCATTCCAGGAATCTCAATCACATATTCAGCTCCAGTTGTTGATGTTCCCATCCCAAATTGTATTTGGCTTATTGTAATAGGATAATTAGATCTATCACTAGCATCACACCAGTCATTTATA
This sequence comes from Bacteroidales bacterium, assembly GCA_044433325.1. GTDB lineage: Bacteria > Bacteroidota > Bacteroidia > Bacteroidales > Muribaculaceae > HGM05232. The sequence goes on along the minus strand of JAWXTT010000072.1, from coordinate 6,784 downwards.
GGTAAATCTAAAACATTAATTTCATTACTATTTACTGTTGCATCAAAAGCATATGTTGAGATAGTACCACTACCATTTGTTAATGTATAAGTAACACTAGTAATAGGAGCATCCCCAGGATTTATTCTTAAACGTAAAGTATCAGGCAAACTCCACAATTGAACACTCTTAGTCAATCTAATATAATTAGAGCGTCCAGATGCACCTGTATATGTAAGTTTCATACCATTCTCCATAGCCTCAGCAACGATACCAGAACCACCTACTTGAGCAAGTGTCCAAGTTGTTATATCCATATCTGGATCAATAGCCATTGAGCGTGAAGTTGGTTTCTCAACCGTTACATTCAAAGCACCCTCAAAATCACCAACCTCAGCACGTATAACGGTCTCACCATCAGCAACGCCCATAACTAGACCATCAGCAGCCCCAACAGTAGCTATACTAGCATCATCACTCCACCATGTAAGTGCTTGATTATCTAATGGCATCGACGCACCATCAATTTCTGAAAACACCTCCACGGTATATCCTGAATATCCATCCTCAATAATATCACTTAATCTGAACGAAACTTCTCCCTCACCTATAACGATAGGAATAGAGGTAGTTATACCACTATATGTAGCTGTTAAATATCCTGTTCCCTCGCCATTACAGAAGAATGATTCACCATTATTCTGCACAACTCCTAAAGCTGAATCAGCAGATAAGATAAAACCCTTTACATCAGTATCAATTAATACACCATATTGATTATATCCATAAATAACAGGTGTATAGTAACCATATTTGGGTAGAGTTTTAGATTCTTCAACAAATTTAATTTCACTAATATTATCATCATCAGGTGAGTTTGATACCACATATAAACCATTAGTAACAGCACGCTCAGTACCATCAGATGGGACATTCACTACTCCTAACGCCTCAACATACATAGTAGAAGAGCCACCACCATCAAAATTCATAGCCTCAGTACACCCCGTTTCTCTCATGATATCAGCCAACACCTTAGAAACGCAACCATCTGAGATAGATGAGCGACCATCCACCACCAACATAACCAACTTAGTTTTGTCCGCATTATGACCAACAGCAGTACGAGGGTTCAGAGCCACCAAGTGATCAATAGCACCTTCCGTATCTAGTACCACACCATCAGAAAGAATCATAGGACATCCACCTAAAGATTGAATAATATCCACAGACTCACCATTATCAAAACTAGCTAAGAAATTAAGAGTAACCTCATCACCCTCCTCTAAATCTGTAATATATTGTAACATTGTGCCATGAGCTGACATCACACATCCATTAGTAGGAATAGTCATATCACCAACATAAGACTCAACAGAACCATAAACTTTCATTTTAATAGAGCCAATACCTATCTTGTCACCATCATTAACAGGAACTAGAGCTACCTCACCACCATATGAATTAGTCCCAGTAGATGTTCCAAAGCGTGGAGTAAAAATCAACAAATTATCCACATCTCTATAAGTATTAACACCTGTCATATAAATATCGTCAGTAACATTAGGAAATGTAGCGGACATCGAAATATACGGAGTTCCTAAAACTGGAGTTTTCCCATCACGCTCTACGCCAATTGCTTGCCAATCACCATTATTAGTTCTATAAATTTCATCATCAACGATAGTAGTACCAATAGGAGTTGAACCACTAAAAAAATCAGCGTTAATTCCTGCAAAATAGAAATTACCATCACTACTTTTAGACTTAGCCATTGTTGAAACATATCCACTACTAGCCACTTTGTCTCCTCCTTTAATTTGTCTAATCTCTACATATTCATTAGTTAAATCAGTTGTAGTATAGAATACCGTTAAATCGTAAGCTCCACTTAACACCACAGATGTATGTGTGGTACCAGGTCCCACAGCAACATGAGCTAGCGTATCTACTGCATAACTATTACCCTGAAGCACCCATGGAGTTGAGGCATTAGCCGTAAACACAGCTACATATAAGCACAATAACGTAATTAATCTTTTCATTTTCATTTAGGTTATATTTTAATTAAATTTATATATTAAGTACTATATTTTAATCCGTAAAGATAAATCTAATATCTGATATATACACAATCATTCTATTAAATATATATAAGCAAGGGCAGATATCCATATATTGAATACCTGCCCACTCCTATATTTAAGATTAAATCTAGGGGACTTCTAATAATTGGTTTTATTAGATTATTAGAAGTCCCCTCTACTTAATAATCAATCTAGCCACAGCCCCCCCCTTTTCAGAATTAATTGAAACGATATAAATACCTGCACTCAGTTTAGAGGTAGGTAGCTCAACACTATCACCCTCCTTCTCAACAATGAAAGCATCCATAATAGCACCGCTAGCATTATATATAACAACCTTTAGTTCACCATTAAGCGAAGTGACCAATTTAGTACACTCACCCATATTAACAGGGTTAGGAGTAACCATTGCCACCACTTCACTATCTAGTGCAACATCCTCAACACCAGCAGGCACATCATTATATACGCACTCCATACCTGGAATCTCTACTGTATATTTAGTACCAGTAGTGGAAGTACCCATTCCAAACTGAATTTGACTAATAGTCAAAGGATAAACTGCCCTATCATCAGCATCACACCATGTATCAGTCGTCAAATCCAGCGTATTCTCCTGATTACTAATCAATGAACCACTAAAAGTATAACTACTTATATCCCCATCAGCAGTAGCCAAGGTATAAACAACACTAGTTATAGGCGCACTTCCAGGATTAATTCTCAGACGTATAGCATCAGGCAGACTCCATAGCTGTACACTCTTAGATAATCTTATATAATTTGAGCGACCTGACGACCCAGTATATGTAAGTACCATTCCATTTTCATAAGCCTCAGCAGAAAGACCCGAACCACCCACTTGAGTTAAATTCCAACTATTTACATTCATATCAGGTTCAATAGCCATAACGGTAGCAGTAGGTTTTTCAACCGTTACATTCAAGCTACCATCAAAACCATCAGCCGAAGCATGGATAACAGTTTCACCATCAGCAATACCTAACACCACACCATTTTCCACACCAACAGTAGCGATATCAACATCCTCACTCCACCATGAAAAGCTCTTATTGTCTAACGACATAATCACCCCATCAATCTCCGACAACACCTCAATAGCATATTCACCATTACCATCCTCTATTATATCAGATAATCTAAAATACACCTCACCTTGCTCTATTGTAACATTCATAGTAACAGTTACTCCATTATAATTAGCAGTCAACAATCCAGAACCAGAGCCACAACATAGTAACGTTGTTCCATCATTAACCACCTCACCTAACGATTCATCTACCGATAACACGACCCCCTGAAGATCAGAATCTATAAATACTCCATACTGATTATATCCATAAAATTTAGGAGTATAATAGCCATATTTAGGCAATACAGCAGAGCCTTCAGCAAACTCTATCTGCGCAATCTCATCATCGTCAGGAGCAGTTGAAACCACATACCATGCGTTAGTTACGGCTCGTTCACCACCCTCCGCTGGGTTATTTACAATACCATCAAAAGCATCTAAATATAAAACTGTTGAACCTCCACCATCAAAATTTAAAGCGTCGGTACAACCCACCATACTCATCAAAGAAGCTAGTGTCTTAGAAGTACAACCATCTGATACAGATGAAGAACCATCAACTGCCATCATAACGAATTTAGTTTTATCCCCATTATGACCAACAACAGTACGTGGATGACAACCTGTCAAATGATCTAAAGCATACTGAGTTTCAAGCACTACACCATCAGATAATATCATAGGACATCCGCCCGAAGATTGTATAATCTCAACAGCGTCATCATCATCAAAACTAAAAGATATATTTAACGTAACCTCATCACCAACCTCTAGTGTATTAATATATTCGGCACCTGCTCCATGACCAGATAATACACAGCCATCAGAGGGGATACTCATACTCCCTACTCCACTAACAGGTGCAGCAGACACTTTCATTACAGTTGCACCGCAACTAACCAATTCTCCTGAATTTACAGGCACTAGAGAAACCTCTGAGCCATATGAATTAGTCCCCGTAGTTGAGCCATATCTAGGGGTAAAAACCACCAAATTATCTATATCTCTATATACATTAACACCAGTAGCAGAGATATTATTAGCATCAGGCATATCAACAGTCATATTCAGGTATGAAGTACCCATATACGGAGTTTTCCCATCACGTCCCACACCTATTGCCTGCCAACCACCATCATTCGTCAAATAAATTTCATCATCAACAACAGTAGTCCCAATTGGTGTAGTACTACTGAAAAAATCTGCATTCACACCTGCAAAATAAAGGTTATTATCACTATTTTTAGATAGAGCCATTGATGATACATAACCAGAACCTGCCACTTTATCACCACCCTTTATCTCACGTAACTGGACATACTTATTAGTTAAATCAGTAGTGGTATAGAATATATCCATATCATATTTAGTACTAGTCAACCTCAAATATGTATAGGTAGTACCAGGACCTACCGCGACGTGGGACACAGTATCAACCGAATAATTAGTTCCCTGTAAATTCCACGTAGTATTAGCACTAGCCGTCATTGCAACTAATACAAAAATTATTGATAACACTGTTTTTCTCATCCTCTTAGTTTTCTATTTATGGGGAGCCCTAAAAACTGACCCTTATATAAGACATAATCTTGTAAAAATATATACAATATTTATATTAAACAATAACTTTAGACTAAAACTATATATTCTTCAACAGAAAGGGCAAATACCCATACCAAATGGATATTTACCCTTAAAAATATATTGTGAATTTTAAATAGCTCTATTTAATAATCAACTTTTTAGTTATAGAATCTCCATCCTCACCAACAGTTTTAACAAAATAGACTCCAGCCATTAGTTCAGATGCAGGAATTGAGACGAATCCACCTAAACACTGAACCGATGAATAGCGAACCAACTCACCTGACAATGAATAAATCATTACCTTCACCGCTCCATCAGCTAGCCCTGTAATAGATACATCACCACCAACATTAATCGGGTTAGGATAAATTACTGCACTAGATACTCCATCAACTAACGCACCATCTACTGATGCAGGTGCTGAATCATAGACAAGTTCAATACCTGAAACATCAACTACATATTCCTCACCTGTTGTTGATGTACCCATACCAAATTGAATTTGAGTCAGATATAACGGGAAATTCTGTAAATCCTCAGAATCACACCAATCATCAGTTGCTAAGTCAATAATATTTTCTTCATTAGCTACAATTTCTGTATCAAATGCATTTGTATAACCTATATTATTTGCATCCATAGTAGTCAGTGTTAGACTAGTAATAGGAGCATCACCAGGATTAAATCTTATGCGAATAGCATCAGGTAAACTCCATAGTCTATTATTTTTTGATAATCTAATGTAATTAGAACGACCAGATGCACCTGTATAAGTAAGTTTCATACCATTCTCATAAGCAACCTTAGTAATACCTGAGCCTCCAACCTGAGCAACAGTCCAACTATCGATATCCATATCAGGGTCAACAGCCATCACATTACTTTCTGGTTTCTCAACAATCACTGTCAATTCACCTGTAAAATCACCTACTGTACCATAAACAACAGCCTCACCATTCTCTATACCTTTAAGAATACCTTTATCGGTATCAATACTAACAATTGATACATCACCTGTACTCCATGTTAATGCAGATGGGTCAATACTTGCCTCCTCGCCATCTAAAAGAGCATTAACCTCAACAGCATATTCACGATAGGTATCATTTATTACACTAGTTAGTCTGAAACTAATCTCCTCAGTAACTGCAACTGTAACAGGTATAGAAGCCTCCAATCCATTATATTCAGCGGTAAGTGGATAAGTACCCTCTCCGTCACCTATAAATTTACCATCCTCTATTCTCCCCAATCCTTCTGGACACGATAGTTCAAAACCCTGAACATCAGTATCAATCAACATACCATATTTATTATAGCCATAAATCACTGGTGAATAAACACCATATTTAGGAAATACCTTAGCCCAATCCTCAAAACCGATAGATGCAATAACATCATCATCTTCATTACCATTAACTAAGAAGATAGCACTACCCACAGCACGTTCATTACCATCTGATGGTGAATTTCTAATACCCAATGGCAATGTATAGAGTGTTGACGAACCTCCGCCATCAAGATTGATTGCATCTGTTGCACCAGCATACTTCATAATCTCACCTAACTGTGAGGTTCTAACCCCATTTGACACAGATGTACGACCATCTACAACCATCATAATTACTCTCTTTCCATCATTACCATAACCTATACCACTTCTAGGATGGTATGAAGATGCATCAGTACGTTCACTCTCAGTATCTAGCACCTCGCCATCACCCATAGTACGTGGGTTCCCTGAGATTATTTGGTATGGTTTAACCTCCACATCATCTACCTTAATTACTGAGTTAAAGGTAACAATATCACCTATACTCAAACCCTCAACAAAGGTTTTAGCACCAATAGTACCACCACCTGATGTATCAGTACCATACCCATGAATTACAAAACCATCTTCAGGAATCTCGCTATCACCTGTTGAGTTAGATACACTAGTCACCTCCATTTTAAAAGTACCACCAGCAGCAAAGGTTTCTCCCTCAACCAACTTAGCAGAACCTCAGCACAGTTACCCTCACGAGATGTTTGATTA
>JAWXTT010000071.1:0-10938 GCA_044433325.1 Bacteroidales bacterium | reverse complement strand
ATCAGAGTTCTATGATAAGAAATATTCGTATAGTTATATCACTTGAAATAGTGTTAAGATGATACTGAGATATCCGTTTCCTGAATATATGTATATAAATCATATATGACAAATTTAAAAAAAAGATTGAGAATGAACATAGTATATATTGGTAATTTAGATTTTACTCGGCAGAATGCTTGTACACGCCGAGTGATTGGCTGTGCTAAGGCTATTGTAGCAGGCGGATTGTATAAGGTTAGTATTATAGGTTACTCTAGCGGAGTTGAGACATTAAAAGTAGATGAGTTTAATGTGTATTCTACTGAACGCGGCAGTTCTAAAGTTTCTAAAGCCTTTAATCTATATACAAGAGGATCTCAAACTGTAACACTCTTAAAACAGATAGCAGATATACACGCAGTAGTTATTTATGGAATTTGTCCAAGTATATATATGCCAGTATATAGGTATTGTAGAAAGAACAATATTAAAGTTATCTCTGATATGATTGAGTGGTATGATACAGATAATTTTAATTGTGTTAGACGATATTTAGTAACTAACTTCATTACAAAAACAGTTCTAAAAAGTGATGGTATAATAGCTATAAGTTCATATCTAGATAATTATTATAAAGATAATGGAAAGAAGACTATAAGAGTGCCGTTGCTTAAGTATGGTTACACACAAATTGAAAACTCTAGCGAAGTTAACTTAGAACATTTTGGTAACGAGTATATTAATCTCATATATGCAGGAACAGCAGGTCGTAAAGATATGCTTAGCGAAATTATAGATTCATTAGATATTTTAAATAGGGCTGGATATAAAATGAGGCTTCATATTTTGGGTGAAAATAGCAATATTCAAAATAAATACAATAATAAACTACCTAATAATGTGTTTTTTTACGGACAAGTAAAACAAGAGAATATTTTTACTTATTTATCTAAAGCTGATTTCTCTATATTGGTTCGTCCAAATAAGCGTTATGCTCATGCGGGTTTCCCTACGAAGTTTATGGAGAGTTTGAATGCGGGACTACCAGCAATTTCTAATATTACTAGTGATATAGGTTTATATCTAAAGGATGGATATAATGGATATATTATTGATGGTTTTAATGTAAATGATATTGTTGCTAAATTGAAAGATATTATAAACCGTTTCAACAGAGACGAAATGAAAGAAATGAAAGAAAATGCAGTAAAATCGTCATTAGAGCTAGATTATAAAATATATGTTAGTGAAATAAATAATTTCCTATCCAGTATCTAATTTAATTTAGTTGTCAAATAATGCTATTATGAAAAGGAGAATAAAGAATGTAATTTGGGTACGAGGTTTGTACCAATTGTTTAAGGCTTACTACGGGATAAATCGCCGGAAATTTGGCTATTGTGCTGATAGTGTGATGTTTACCCCCCCCTATGGATTGGGTGCGTAAATAATGTATATATGTATGAGAATACATGTATTGCTTCAAATTCACATATAAGTGCAGTTAATGCTAAATTCATAGTTAAACGTAATGTTGCTATAGCTGAGGGTTTGACTGTTCATACAGGTAATCATGCACGAATATTAGGCTCATTTATAACTGATATAAATGAAAGTAATAAGCCTAAAGGATATGATAAGGATGTAATAGTTGAATCTGATGTTTGGATAGGGTGTAATGTAACTTTATTATCTGGTGTAACAATTGGACGAGGATCAACAATTGCAGCAGGAGCTGTTGTATCTAAAGATATTCCTCCTTACTGTATAGCTGGAGGCGTACCTGCTAAGTTTATTAAATTTAAATGGAGTGTGGATGAAATTTTACAACATGAAATAGCTTTATATTCAGAAGAGGAAAGATTCAAAAGAGAAGAGTTAGAAGAAATTTTTAAGAAATATTATGTCTCAAAAAAATAAAAAGAACATATTATTAGTATCTCCAAATCCTCATTTTGCTGGTGGTATTGCAAAATGGGGTAAGCATATCCTTAAATACTATGATATGCATGGAGCAAATAGTTGTTGTTTATATTTTCTAAATGCTACACCATTTCCTCCTAGAGCGAAGAAAACTTTAGCATTTAGATTGTATTCAGGAATTGTTAACTATCTACAGGTTGTAATTGATTATATTAAAAAGATTAAACTGAATGATTATGATTTAATTCATATTACAACAAGTGCCTCAATTAGTTTAATTAAGGATTTAATTATGCTTAGAATTGCTAGAAAGAAAGGTATTACTTCCGCCATACATTTTCATTTTGGTAGGATTCCAGAATTATACACAAAAAATAATTGGGAATGGAAATTAATAAGTAGGGTTATAACAAAAGCAGATAAAGCTATTGTTATTGATGAAAGTTCATTTAAAACGTTATTGAATGCTGGTTTTAAGAACATATATAACTTACCAAATCCATTATCTCCTGAAGTTGTTGAGTTGATTGATAAATCAGTAGATATAGAGGTCAAACCACGAACAATTACATTCGTAGGTCAGATGTTGCCAACCAAAGGTATTTTTGAGTTAATAGAGGTTTGCTCTCAAATAAAGAACGTCAAATTAAATATGTACGGGTTATTGCCTGAGGATATTAAAAGGGAAATATTAAAACGTGTAGATAAAAGTTCTAGTCAATGGCTAAATTTAGTAGGAGAGGTCGATTATAATACGATTCCTAAAAGGATGAAAGAGTCAGAACTATTTGTGTTGCCTACATACACTGAAGGATTTCCGAATGTGATTTTAGAGAGTATGGCTTGTGGCTGTCCTATTATTGCTTCTGCTGTTGGTGCTATTCCTGAAATGTTAAACATTGATTCGGATGAGCCATGCGGTATATGTGTTACTCCTAAAGATAAAGTTGAGTTGAAGGAGAAAATAGAATATCTTCTAGATAATCCAACTATAGCAAAGACATTAGGAAGCAGGGCTAGAAAACGTGTTGTGGCTGAATATTCGATGGATTCTGTTTGGAATAAATTACTAGATATTTGGAATATAAATTAATAATATAAGTGCTATGAGTATTTTTAAGGATAAGGTGCTATTGATTACTGGGGGGACGGGTTCTTTTGGTAATGCAGTGTTGAGGAGGTTTCTTGACAGTGATGTGAAGGAGATTAGAATTTTCTCTAGGGATGAGAAGAAGCAGGATGATATGCGTCATCGTCTTCAGTCTCCTAAGGTGAAGTTTTATATCGGTGATGTGCGTAATCGTCAGTCGGTGGATGGTGTTATGCGTGGGGTGGATTATGTGTTTGCGGCGGCGGCTTTGAAGCAGGTGCCTTCATGTGAATTTTTCCCTATGCAAGCTGTTCATACTAATGTTAATGGTACTGATAATGTCTTGGAGTCGGCTATCGCTTATGGTGTGAAGAATGTGGTGGTGCTTTCTACTGATAAGGCTGCTTACCCTATTAATGCTATGGGTATCTCAAAGGCTATGATGGAGAAGGTGGCTATCGCTAAGGGTCGTGCCTTGGGTGAGGGTGCTGAGACTATTATCTGTTGTACTCGTTACGGTAATGTGATGGCTTCACGTGGTTCAGTTATTCCTTTGTGGGTTGAGCAGATCAAGGCTGGTAATAAGATTACTGTTACTGACCCTAATATGACTAGATTTATGATGACGCTGGACGATGCGGTGGATTTGGTTATGTATGCCTTTGAGCATGGATCAAATGGTGACCTTTTCGTTCAGAAGGCTCCTGCAGCTACACTAGATGTATTGGCTGAGGCTCTTAAAGATTTATACAAGGCCGATACAGAGGTGGTAACTATCGGTACTCGCCATGGTGAGAAGTTATATGAAACACTTGTTACTCGTGAGGAGATGGTTAAATCTATTGATATGGGTTACTATTACCGTATCCCATGTGATACTCGTGACTTGAACTATGATAAGTTCTTCAGCGAGGGTGATGAGGAGATCTCAAAGATCGAGGATTACCATTCACACAATACAGCTCGCCTAGATGTTGAGGGTATGAAACAACTACTATTGAAGCTTAGATTTATCCGTGAGGATTTAGGTATGGATGAAAAATCTAAATCATCAGAAATTAAGAGCGAGTAAGAAATCGGCCTAAAGTTTACATCACACACAGATTGAAATTTAATAGTTAATCTGTATTGCCAAAGAAAAACAAGTATTATAGTTACATTATTGCACTTAAACCACTCCTTGGTTTGTGCCTAAGGGGGTTAAATACTGACCCTAAAAGAATAAAAAGAAAAGAGAATGAATATATTGGTGACGGGAGCTAAGGGTTTCGTTGGTAGGAATCTTGTGGCTCAACTGCACAATATACAATCAGGTAAAGCTAAAAATTATAAACTAAGCTCAGATATTAAGGTGTTTGAGTATGATGTGGATAGTGATGCGGCTGAGCTGGATCTGTATTGTAAGCAGGCGGATTTTGTGTTTAACCTTGCAGGGGTGAATCGCCCTAAGGATCAGGCGGAGTTTATGACTGGTAATTTTGGCTTTGCATCTTCACTGTTGGATACACTTAAAAAGTACGAGAATAATTGTCCAGTGATGATATCTTCATCAACACAAGCGGCTCTGGATAACCCTTATGGTGAGAGTAAACGTGCTGGAGAACAGTTGATGTTTGACTATGCTAAGGAGACAGGTGCTAAGGTGCTAGTTTATCGTTTCCCTAATGTTTTTGGTAAGTGGTGTCGCCCTAATTATAATAGTGCTGTGGCTACTTTCTGTAACAATATTGCTACTGGATTGGATATTCAGGTTAATGATCCATCGGTCGTTATGAATTTGGTTTATATTGATGATGTGGTGGATGAGCTGATTGCAGCATTAACAGACGATGAAAACCGTGAGGGTGATTATTGCGCTGTGCCTACTGTTCATACCGTGAAGTTGGGTGAGATTGTGGATTTGATTTATTCATTTAAGGCTCAACCTGCTACATTAATCATTCCTGAGATAGCTAATAACTCATTTGCTAAGAAGTTATACTCTACATATCTATCTTACTTACCTAAAGATAAGGTGGCTTTTCCACTGAAGATGAATGTGGATGATCGTGGTAGCTTTACTGAACTATTGAAAACAGAAAAACATGGTCAAGTTTCGGTAAATATCAGCAAACCAGGTATTACTAAAGGGCAACACTGGCATAATACTAAATGGGAATTTTTTATTGTGGTTCAAGGTAGAGCTTTGATTCAACAAAGAAAGATTGATAGTGATGAGGTACTGAACTTTGAGGTATCGGGAGAGAAAATAGAAGCTGTTCATATGCTACCTGGATATACACACAATATTATAAATCTATCAGAAACAGAGAACTTGGTAACTGTGATGTGGGCTAATGAGGAGTTTGATCCTAATCGCCCTGATACTTACTTCTTACCTGTTGAATAAAATATTTCTCACGGAAAGAACGGAAAGAACGGATTTTTTAGACACGGAGGTGTTTCAGTTATTTCTGTTCTTTCCGTGAGATAAAAAATATGGATGAAGATCAGATAACGTATATAATTAGGGGGTGTATTTATACTGTTTATAAACATTTAGGGGCAGGTCTATTAGAGTCTATATATGAAGAGGCGTTAGTTATTGAATTAGAAAAAGCTGAGCTAAAAGTTGAAAGACAGGTTGATATAGCAATAATTTATGATGGCGTAGAGCTGAAAAATTCATTAAGATTAGATATTCTGGTGGAATCTAAGGTAATAATTGAATTAAAGTCAGTAAAAGAAATTCAAGATATTCATTATAAGCAGATTCTCTCTTATTTAAAGTTATCAAATTTATATGTTGGATTACTCGTCAATTTTAATGTAAATGATATTTTCAAAGGAATACATAGAGTGTATAATTCTAAAATGATATAAAGTTCTCACGGAAAGAACGGAAAGAACGGAATTTTTTTTGGACACGGAGGTGTTTCAGTTATTTCTGTTCTTTCCGTGAGATAAAAAAATAATACAAAATGGAGATAAGAACTGACTATTCAGATATAAAGTTTCAGGATAATGGCAAGATAAAGTTGCTTATTATCGTAGGAACTAGACCAGAGATTATCCGCCTTGCAGCGGTGATAAATAAATGTAGAAAATATTTTGATTGTGTGTTAGCACACACTGGTCAGAATTATGATTATAACCTTAATGGAGTATTCTTTAAGGATTTGAAATTAGCTGATCCAGAGGTTTATATGGATGCTGTTGGAGATGATTTGGGAGCTACCGTAGGTAATATTATCAACTGTTCATATAAATTGATGGCAGAGATTAAGCCAGATGCATTGTTGATACTAGGTGATACAAATTCCTGCTTGAGTGCTATTCCTGCTAAGAGATTGCATATACCTATCTTTCATATGGAGGCAGGTAACCGTTGCAAAGATGAATGTCTGCCAGAGGAAACTAACCGTCGTATTGTAGATATTATCAGTGATGTAAATATGTGTTATAGCGAACACGCTAGACGTTACCTTGCCGATAATGGGTTGCCAAAAGAGCGTACCTATGTAACAGGCTCACCTATGGCTGAGGTATTGCATAAAAATTTGGCTGAGATTGAGGCTAGTGATGTTCATCAACGCCTAGGCTTAGAGAAGGGTAAATATATGTTGCTATCAGCTCACCGTGAGGAGAATATCGACACTGAGAAGAATTTCTTATCGCTATTTAATGCAATTAATGCAATGGCAGAGATTTATGATATGCCTATCCTATACTCATGCCATCCACGTAGTAAGAATAGATTAGTAGCAACAGGCTTTAAATTGGATAAGAGGGTGATTATGAACGAACCTTTAGGTTTCCACGATTACAACTGTTTGCAGATGAATGCTGCTGCGGTAATTTCAGATAGTGGCACACTGCCAGAAGAGAGTAGTTTCTTCACTAGCGTTGGTCATGCGTTCCCAGCTGTTTGTATCCGTACAAGTACAGAGCGTCCTGAGTCATTAGACAAAGCAGGTTTCGTAATAGCAGGCATAGATGAAAAATCATTGCTACAAGCAGTTGCAACAGCAATAGAGCTGAATAAAGCTGAAGATTACGGTACACCAGTCCCATGCTATATGGATGAGAATGTATCAACCAAAGTAGTAAAGATTATCCAAAGCTACACAGGTATTGTGGATAAAATGGTTTGGCGTAAATACTAAGTAGGTTATGAATAGTAAGTATTGGGTAATTAGTGAGTTTTACCATCCAACGGAGAATTCAACAGGACTGATTATAACTAAGATTGTAGATGCTCTCTCGAAAAAGAATAAAGTTAATGTTATAACTGTTGGAGGAAAAGGTACTCCTGAACGTAATAACAATATATATACATGTAGGGTTAATGATGTACATGTTGATAAAAATAATCTAGTAAAGAGAGTATATAAGTTATTAACTATAACAATTTTACTGGCAATAAAAACTATTAAAAATATTAAGAAGAATGATACTGTCATTGCGGTAACAAACCCTGTCTTTATGCTCATATTTTTATCTATATATCGTAAGTTTTATAAATTCAGATATATTTTAATTGTACATGATATATTTCCAGAGAATGTTGCGGTTCTTGGTCTGGTAGATAAAAATAGTTTTAAGTATAGGCTGAGTAAAAAGTTCTTTGATTGGGCGTATAAAAAAGCAGATTTACTAATTCCTTGTGGGTGTGATATGGCTAGAACTATTTCTGACAAAATAGGTAGAACTGATGGTGTAGTTACAATTCAAAATTTTAGTGAGAATGATAAAATTTATCCAGTAGATAAAAGAGAGAATACCATATTAAAAGAACTGGGAATTGAAAATAAATTTGTCGTATTATTTACAGGTAATATAGGACGAATGCAGAATATTTCAGCAATCATAGAGGCTGCTGGAATTCTAAATAACGAGAAAGATATAGTTTTTTTATTTATAGGAGGGGGCGCAATGGAGCGTCTTATTTTTGATTACATAAATAATGGAGGAAGTAATATAAAGTTTCTGCCAAGTATGTCCCGTGATAAATCTATTGATTTTCTGAATGCTGGAGATATTGGTTTAGTTAGCCTAATACCAAATATTATGGGAACAGGGGTTCCTAGTAAAAGTTATAGTTATTTAGCAGCTGGAAAACCTATCTTAGCTATGATTGATGATGAATCAGAAATATCAGATATGATTAATAAATATAATGTTGGATGGGTTACTTCGCCTAGTGATGCCGAATCTTTATCGAAATTAATAATATATCTAAAAAATAACCCTTTAGAAGTTGCAGACAAGGGTAAATTGTCATATGAACTGTCGCAAAATGAGATGAATT
The DNA here is from genome assembly GCA_044433325.1 of Bacteroidales bacterium. Lineage (GTDB taxonomy): Bacteria > Bacteroidota > Bacteroidia > Bacteroidales > Muribaculaceae > HGM05232. The sequence continues at coordinate 2,653 of JAWXTT010000071.1, read as the reverse complement.
CTAATTGTATTTTAGAGAAATTTTCAAACGTAATAACTTCAGAATATTCTAAGTTATAGTCAGAATATAAACATCTTATTTATAATAAATATAATTTATAGATACAATATTTAATATGAAATCAGTTTTATTCTCAGGAGCTTCTGGGTTTCTAGGTGCAAATATTTTGCCCGTACTAAAAAACAAATACAGTGTTAAAACAATCGGGATATCAGTATCAGATGATACATTTGCGGATTTATCTAATAATATTCCAAATTTACCGAGCCAATATGATATTGTGTTGCATGCTGCAGGGAAAGCTCATGTAGTTCCAAAGACAGAGGCAGAAAAGCAGGCTTTTTATGATGTGAACTACCAAGGTACAGTTAACTTATGTAAGGCTCTAGAAAGATCTGGGGTGCCAGAATCATTTATTTTTATTAGCACAGTTGCCGTCTATGGTTGTGAAGATGGTATAATGATTGATGAAAGCCATCCGTTAAATGGAACGACACCTTATGCTAAAAGTAAAATAATGGCGGAACAATATTTAACTGAATGGTGTAGTAAGCATAATGTTACATTAGGTATAATAAGACCTTCGTTAATTGCGGGAAAGAATGCTCCTGGTAATTTAGGTGCAATGGTAAAAGGAATAGAAGGTGGTAGATATTTAAGTATAGCAGGAGGCAAGGCACAAAAAAGTGTATTAATGGTTGAGGATGTAGCAAGACTTATCCCTCTTTTATCAGAAAAGGGAGGTGTCTATAATGTCTGTGATTCATATAATCCCTCTTTTAAGGAGTTGGAAGATCTAATTTCAAAACAATTATTGAAGTCTAAACCTATTTCTATTCCATATTGGATAGCAAAAAGTGTCTCATTAATAGGGGATTTACTTGGAAGTAAAGCACCAATTAATTCATCTAAATTAGATAAAATAACTAAATCCTTGACCTTTAGTAATAACAAGGCAACATTAGAATTGGGTTGGAAACCATTATCTGTTCTAGAGAATTACAAGATTAAATAAACATGATGGTATATGTAGTTATTGTGGCTGTGCTGTTGGTGGCGGAGTTGGGGTATTTTTGGGTGGCTGATCGGTTTAATATTATTGATAAGCCTAATTTGAGGAGTTCGCATAGTTCTATTACTCTTAGGGGTGGGGGGATTGTGTTTCTTTTCGGGGCTTGGATTTATTCTGTTTTCTTTGGGTTTGAGTATCCTTGGTTTTTGGCAGGATTGACTGCTATTGCGGGTATTAGTTTTGTTGATGATGTGTGTGGTGTGCCTAATAAGTTTAGGCTCGTTGTGCATTTTGTTGCTATGTTCCTGATGTTTGAGCAGTTTGGTATTCTTAATTTGGAGTCTTGGTGGATTATTATAATTGCTCTGATTATATGTGTGGGTATTATTAATGCTTATAACTTTATGGATGGTATTAATGGTATTACTGGTGGCTATTCATTGGCAGTGCTTATTCCGTTGCTGTTTGTAAACCAACAAACGGAGTTTATTGATAGTAATTTCTTGATAGTTGCTATTGCTAGTGTATTGGTGTTTAATCTCTTTAACTTCAGAAAGAGGGCTAAATGCTTTGCTGGTGATGTGGGTGCTATTGGCATTGCTTTTATTATATTGTTTGCCTTGGGAGAATTGGTACTAAAGACTGGGAATGTCACTTATATAATATTCTTGGCAGTGTATGGTGTGGATAGTGTATTGACTATTATTCACCGTATTATGTTGCATGAGAGCTTAGGCGAGGCTCACCGTAAACATGCTTATCAGTTGATGGCAAATGAATTGAAATTGCCACATATTGGGGTTTCATCGTTGTATATGGTGTTGCAATTATTAGTCTCTTTTGGATTGATTTTATTACCTGTTAATAACTGGATTTATTCAGTTGGAGTACTACTGTTGCTGTCAATAGTTTATATTCTGTTTAAAAGGAAATATTATTGGATGCATGAGGAGTATTTGAAAAATAAGTAACAATAAAGAGAATTTAATAAGCTATGATTATAAATAATAAATTACTGGATAGAGTAACAGCGAAGGCTAAGGAGAGTGAGCGTTTGCGAATGAATTACAATTTGCATGACTCATTGGATTCTAAGGCTCAACGTTTGTTTAACGCCCTTGAACCTGGTACAGTGTTACCTGTGCATAGACACAAACTAACCTCTGAAACTTATATTTTGCTTCGAGGTAGAATTAATGTTATGTTCTATGGTGAAGATGGTGCAGAGCAAACTGAATTGTTTGAACTAAATCCTCAAAATGGAGCTTATGGCGTTCATATCCCTGCAGGAGAATGGCACACATTGGAGGTGCTAGAGTCAGGGACAGTGATTTTTGAGGTTAAAGATGGTCCTTATGCGCCACTTGGTGCTGATGATATAAAATAATACTATTCTAAGAATAGTTAGAAACTGGTTAGTAGATGAGGGTTGCTGTTGTTGGTACTGGTTATGTAGGTTTGGTTACGGGGAGTTGTTTTTCGGAGCTGGGGGTTGATGTTACTTGTGTTGATGTTGATTCGGCTAAGATTGACTTGCTTAATTCTGGGGTGATTCCTATTTATGAGCCTAATCTTGATACGCTGGTTAGGCGTAATATGGAGGCTGGGAGATTGAAGTTTACTACTGACCTCACTGAGGTG
>JAWXTT010000070.1:0-10986 GCA_044433325.1 Bacteroidales bacterium | reverse complement strand
ATACATAAGCTGAATTTATTAACCCTATTGAGAAACCAGCTTGCGATATGCGCGTACTCATATCAATATCCTCAGAGAACATCTCACGGAATCCACCTACGGCGTTGTAAACTTTACGCGAAAAACCCATGTTAAAGGTACGAGGTACAAACTTCTCTAAATTAACTTTCCCACCGCGTATTCCTCCAGTAGTAAGGAAAGAGGTCATAGAGTAGTTAATAGCCTTCTGAACATCACTAAATGAATCGTGTGCAGCATCAGGACCACCGAAACAATCAGTAAAATTCCGTTCTAATTCACCCTTTAGAATCTTAAAATAATCTTTAGGTATTACGCAATCTGAATCAAAGAATATAAAGTAATCTGCTTTAGCTCGCTCTAAACCATAATTACGGGCTATACTACGCCCTTCATTTTCTTTATAATAATATTGGATAGACAACCTATCATTATAACGATTAACGCACTTTTCACAGCGCACAGTTGAACCATCCTCAACTAGTACAACCTCAAAATCCATGCAAGATTGCTCGGTCAAACTTTTTAGTAAGTCATCTACTTCATCTACTCTATTATATACAGGTACTATTATAGAAAATTGTGGCATCACAATAAAATTATCAAATTATTACTATAACAAAGGTAATAAAATACAGCTAAATATCATATGCATATAAATATAAAACGCTCAATCTACACAATAGATTGAGCGTTTTACCTTTATATTTACTAAATATTTTTCGTTACACGACTTATTCAGCCATGTCAATTGTTACTGCACGATCAAGTGAAGCAGATTTCTTACCATATTCAGTTAAGTTCCCATCGTTAACTTTAACTTCATATTGATCATCTGAAACACCTTGTGCTTTCAATATTTTAACAACTGCATTTGCACGGTTATCACTAAGCTTAGAATTCCATTTTGCAGATCCTGTGTAGCTATCAGCCCAACCAGTAATTACATATTTTTGATCTGTATCAGCTTTCATTGCAGCAGCAATAGCTTTAACAGCGTTAACATTTACTGAACTCAAAGTAGATGAACCAATTTTGTAGTAAAGAGTAGCAACATTTACATCTTCAACAACTTCAACAACTTCTATTGGACGAGCTAAAGCTTCTTTTAATTGAGATTCAACAGCAACAATTTTGTTATCAGCAGCTTTTAATTGAGCAACTAAAGCATCACCTTCAGCATCTGTATATTTGTATTCTGGACAAACAGGTACGATAGGAGAATTCCAATCACTTTTATTAAATTTGTAAGCAACACCAACCATTAAGCTAGTACCAAAGTCATATTGACTACCGCTCTCCAAATCAAGATTAATTTGATACACATCTTCACGAAGTTCTAATAAGATATCTACTGATTTAGATACTGCAAATGTATTTAAGAATCCTAATTGAACACCATATGCACCTCCTGCATAATCAGTTACATCAGCAGCATCCTTAGCATATAAGAAATTAGCTGAAACACCACCTGTTAGAATTGCATTATACATACGATCTGACTTATAACCACAGAACATATTAGTTAAGTTAGCCATAAGATCTAACCTAGGACCAAATTGTTTGTACGATTGTTGATAGTAAGAACCATCTGCGTCCTGTAGGAATCTACCATTTTCTGTACTTGCTCCATTTAAACTAGCAAAATCAATACCTACACGAACACCTAAAACTGGTGTAAACCATTTTCCAGCTGAGATATTTGCACCAAAACCTATTCTATCACCAAAACCTATTTCGCCATCAAATTTAGATGTCATAACATTTCCACCTACTTCAGCTGAGACAAACCAGTTATCAGCAGGTTTGTTAATCAATAGACCTTGAGAAGGGTCTTCAACATAAGTAATCTCTTGTGCGTTTGATGCGAAAACAACACATATAAGAGATAACATTAACACAGTAACTTTTTTCATATTAAATTAAATTTATAAATTATATACTTCACCACAACTCACTTGATTGTAAGTAACAGCAAAAGTAAATCTTTTTTTTATATTTTCAAAAAATATAACATAAAAAGTTTACTTTTAGCATGTTTTTTTAATCTATCCCTATTTTAGGGTAACGAAAGGCTATATTATGCATAGCTAGAGCCTTGAAACGAAGCTAAATTTCTACTCAACTACCTTAAATATACTGATATACCAAAATGAACTAGTTCTAAAATAAAGCAGTTATATCCAACTAATAATTGTGTTATCCTAAGTAACCCTGCTGTCAAGCTAGAGATGGAACGCAAGACTTCATTCATGCACTCAGCAGTTTGAGTCTAAACAAGCCTACGGATAGCTCTGACACGATATACACATTAATACCCTTATGATTGATTGACTAATATACACACATAAAGCTATTAATTCTGTGCCATTTTTAACTTTAGAGGACTTCTAAAAATTGAATTTTGACGCTTTTCTATTTTGATACTTCATCTTCGCATTTTACAAAATGCACCGTAGGCACCGATACGCTCACATTTTGAAAAATACAAATCTAAAGCATCAAAATAAATAATCGAATAAAACCAATTATTAGAAGTCCCCTTTACGAATTATCCTCTTAGAACTCAATTTATTTTTTTAAGGGTCAGTCTTTAGAATACCCCTTTACGGCGATGAAAGACTCTATTTGCACAGCTACTGCCTCGGCAGTAAAGCCAAATTTCTGTTCAAGCACCTTAAATGGAGCTGATTCACCAAAATGATCTAATCCAAAAATAAATCCGTTACACCCTACTAATGATTGTAACGTATTAGGTAAGCCTGCTGTCAAACCAAACACAGGAACATTTGATGGCAAGACTTGATTTTTATACTCTGCACTCTGAGATTGGAATAATCCTACAGATGGAACTGATACGATTTGTACCTTAATACCTTTATCTTTTATCAACTGATAAGCATCGCATAGTGTAGTTACTTCCGATCCATTTCCTAATAATACTAAATCAGGATTCTCATCTTTATATACTACATACGCACCCTTCTTAGCACCTTGAGCATCAGCTAATCTATCACCACTTACAGATGGGACATCTTTTATATCTTGACGTGAAAGAATCAAACCAGTTGGAGTTTTCATATTTTCCATAGCCATCTGCCATGCGACTACTGTTTCGGCAGCATCTGCAGGGCGTATTACTAACATACTATTCTCCCCTTTATGATTCTTCACTTGCTCCATCAGACGGATTTGTGCCTCTTGTTCGATGGGTTGGTGTGTTGGGCCATCCTCACCTACACGGAATGCATCATGAGTCCAAACAAACTTAACAGGCAGACGCATTAATGCTGACATACGAATAGCTGGTTTCATATAATCTGAGAACACAAAGAATGTACCACAAGCAACAAACATACCACCATGTAACACAATACCATTCATAATTGAAGCCATTGTTAATTCTGACACTCCTGCATGAAGGAATGCTCCTGCAAAATCATGTTTATTGATTGCCCCTACTTTCTTTAAGAATGCCTCAGTCTTATCACTATTAGCTAAATCGGCTGAAGAAACAATCATATTTTTCACCTTTTCACCAAAGATTGATAACATTTCAGCTGATGTTGAGCGTGTTGCTGAATTTGGTTTGTAATTAATCTTTGTGTAGTCTATTTCAGGTAATTCATTATTTATAAATGACTGTAATTGAGCGGCTAGTTCAGGATTTATTTCAGCCCACTCTGCTTGCTGAGCTTTACGCACTGCAACAATACTCTTTAATTCCTCTGCTCTATTTTGATAAAGTTCAGCTACTTCATCAAAAATGACCCAAGGATTTTGCGCATCACCACCAAGTTTTTCGATAGTTTTCTCAACACAAACTCCAGCAGCACTTAATGGTTGACCATGTGTTGAGTATTCACCCTCGAATGAGCTACCATCACTCTTAACACAACCAACACCCATAACAGTTTTACCTATAATTAATGTAGGTTTTCCATTAGGTTTGTTAGCCTGTTCTAATGCTGACAGAATCTCAGCAGTATCATTACCATTAATTTCAATAACATTCCAATTCCAAGCTCGATATTTAGCGGCTGTATCCTCTGAAGAAACATCCTCAACTTTAGTTGAAAGTTGAACATCATTACTATCATAGAACATAATCAAATTTTCTAATCCTAGGTGACCTGCAATATTACCTGCACCTTGAGATATCTCCTCTTGAATACCACCATCTGAGATAAATGCGTAAGTCTTATGCGCCCATACTTCGCTAAAACGTTCTACCATGAAACGTTCAGCAATAGCAGCTCCTACTGCCATAACGTGACCCTGGCCTAATGGTCCAGATGTGTTTTCGATACCTCTATCAACTGATAATTCTGGATGACCTGGAGTTGCACTACCCCATTGGCGGAACTGTTGTAGCTCTTCAATTTTGAATTTGCCTGTTAACGCTAACACGCTATATAACATAGCTGACATATGACCTGGATCTAGAAAGAATCTATCTCGTGAGAACCATTTAGCATCAGTTGGATCTGTTACTATATATTTTGAATACAAGGCATTGATAAAGTCTGCACCACCCATAGCACCACCTGGGTGACCAGATTTAGCTTTTTCTACCATAACAGCTGATAGTATTCTTACATTATCAGCACCCTTTTTTAAAACGTCTTGAACCATATTAAATTAAAATTTATTAAGAGCTTTATAAAAATCGTAATTCACGCTCTGAAAACCTATGCAAAGATAAGTATTCCGAACGTGAATTACGATATTTTTAATTAATATTTATTTTTAAAAATATTAATTTTAAGCGTTTTTCTTACCTCCTGCTAAAATTGCATAAAGGAATAAATAAGCGAATGCTACAATTGTTACCCAGAAGCTATTCATATAGCCAACTGAATCAGATAATGCGCTATTTGCTAATGGCAATATACCGCCACCGCACACCATTACCATAAACAAACCAGATGCTACTGCTGTGTATTTACCCAACCCTTCAGTTGCGATATTAAAGATTGCGCTCCACATAACTGATGTACACAATCCACAAAGGACTAACCATAGTACATTTTTAGGAATCTCTTGTGAGAACACTGTTATCATATCAGATGGAGTATAGATACCAATAATTAAGAAAATGATACCAGCAGCTGATACAGCAGCTAACATTGTTTTACTAGTAAATAGTCCACCTAATGAACCACCAACCAAACGACCAACTAGCATTAACAACCAGTAGAAACCAACTATCGTACCTGCTACTGCGGCTGACATACCTAAACCACCCTTAGCTGTATCAGCAGTCATATATAAGTTAGACATATTAGCGATACCCACTTCAATACCTACATATAGGAATATAGCAACCATACCACCAACAAAGTGTTTGTATTTAAATACTCCACTCATAGCAACCTTTTCACCCTTACCATTTTTAGCAATTTCGTCAAGGATTGGTTCAGGTAATGTATATACATATAATACGACTAGAGCAATTGCAAAAATTGCCATTGCTATATATAGAGCTACACGTGCATCAATCAAAGTAGCTTTTGCCACCTCACCACCAATCAAGTAACCTACCAAGACAGGAACTAATGTAGCAGCCAATGAGTTAGTTGCACCACCAAATTGTAATAATTGGTTACCTTTTTTGCCACCACCACCTAGTGTATTAAGCATAGGATTAACAACCACATTCAATGTACACATTGAGAAACCAGCAACGAATGCACCACTAATATATAGTGCATATATTAATGAACCATTCTCAGCAACCTGAGCTGGCACACTTGATAGAAACATTAATGCAACACCTATTAAACCTATAAGTACTGCTAGCATTGAAGTTATACGATAACCCTTCTTTTGCAAGATTAAACCAGCAGGAATACCCATAAAGGCATAAGCAATAAAATTAGCAAAGTTACCTAATTGCGATTCAAAATCTGATAACGCAAATTGTTCCTTTACTATTACACCAAATGGATTTTGCAATCCTGTTACAAACGAAATCATTGCAAATAAACCGAACATTACGATTATAGGCAATAGATAATTAGATTCTTTTTTTTCACTCATTGTATTAAATTTTTTAGTTATAAGTTATTTATATATTCTATTTCCAAATATAGCACTTCCTATTCTGACCAGCGTACTCCCTTTACTTATGGCTATCTGGTAATCATCGCTCATACCTATACTCAGCTCTTTAAAGTATGGATTATCCGCAAAGACACCATTCTTTAGCTTATCGAATATATATTGAACCACCCCAAATTCCCGTTCAATCTGTTGCGTATCATCAGTAAATGTAGCCATCCCCATAACACCAACCACACGCACATTGGTTGATTTATCAAAAAAACCTGACTTAGCAGCACTTAAACACTCCTCAATAGTAAATCCATATTTACTTTCCTCCTGCGCAACATGCAACTGCAACAATATATCAGTCACCTTACCAATCCGCTGTGATTCCTCATTGATAGTTTCCAATAAACGCAAACTATCCACACTATGAATCAACGCCACGTGAGGCAACAGTTGCTTAACCTTATTACGTTGCAGATGTCCTATAAAGTGCCACTGAATATCTTTAGGCAAAACCTGCGCTTTAGCCACCACCTCCTGAACCTTACTCTCACCAAAAATTCGCTGTCCTACGCAATAAGCCTGCTCAATAGCCTCAGCAGGGTGATACTTCGATACAGCCACTAGTTTTACCTCAGCAGGTAATTCCTCGTTTAGTTTAATAATCTGTTCAGCAACAACACTCATTTTAAGCTACTTTTACTTCTCCTCTTTAGTACTATCTGTACTATATTTATATACATCCATTATAGGAGTTTCCACAATCGAAGCTATTTCAAAATCTGAAAGCGTTCCCTTCATCCCCTCCATAAAATTATCTAATGCATCCTTAAATTCTGATGCTTGCACCAACATAAAGGAAGCTGATTTCTTCTCAACCGCAGTTTTTTCATCAATTGTGATAAAGTTAGTCTTAACCTTAAACCATTTATCACCCGTTTCATCCCAGAAAATTTCACTTATATTAGTACGACGTACCGCCGCTACCGAAAATTCACCCGAAATAAATGGAGTTATCTCCTCAATAATGCGTGCTTCTGCCTCAGTAAAAGACAACGCATCAACCATATAAGGCTCTGACACCATCTTTCTAATGCCTGTATCAAGCATTTTATCATATCTCACCTTACATTCAAACCAATTTGCCATTTCTATCTTTCATTAAATTACAAACGCAAATTTAATCTAATTTTATTATTAAACCTCATTTTTTAATAATTTATTGTATCTTTGTTATGCACAATTTAACCTAAAGGGTGAATTTAACACTAACAGCTATGGAAAAACGGAGCAACAACCTATTTTCTAGGGTAATTTATTTCTATATAGATGGATTTAAAAGTATGACCGTGGGGAGAACCCTATGGTTAGTAATATTTATCAAGTTATTCATCATGTTTGCCATCCTCAAGTTATTCTTTTTCCCAAATTTCTTGAAAAGCAACTTTGATAACGACGATGACCGTGCGCAATATGTGCGTACAACCTTAATAGAGGATTAACAACTAAATTAAACTAATACACAATGAATGACTTAATGAGCGTAGTTGACTGGTCAAGGGCACAATTTGCCTTGACAGCCATGTATCACTGGATTTTTGTACCTCTCACATTAGGATTAGCTATTATTGTAGCAATTATGGAGAGTATCTATGTAAAAACTAACGATCCTAAATGGCGAGGAATCACCAAATTTTGGATGTTACTGTTCGGTATCAACTTTGCAATCGGGGTTGCAACAGGTATAATCTTAGAATTTGAGTTCGGGACTAACTGGTCTAATTACAGTTGGTTTGTTGGGGATATCTTCGGTGCGCCATTGGCTATCGAGGGGATATTTGCATTCTTTATGGAGTCAACATTCTTTGCTGTAATGTTCTTTGGTTGGAACAAGGTTAGTAAAGGATTCCACCTAACAGCCACATGGTTAACTGCATTTGGCGCATCACTATCCGCATTATGGATATTGGTAGCTAACGCTTGGATGCAATTCCCTGTTGGTATGGAGTTCAACCCTGACACAATGCGTAATGAGATGATTGATTTCTGGGCAGTACTATTCTCACCCGTTGCAATCAATAAATTTCTGCACACCGTACTTAGTTCATGGGTACTAGGTAGCGTATTCGTTATTGGTATCAGTGGATGGTTGTTACTAAAGAAACGTAATATCGAAACAGCTACTAAAAGTATAAAAGTAGCCGTATGGGTTGGCTTAGTAGGTATCTTATTAACTATGCAAACAGGTGATAAATCAGCCGTAATAGTAGGTGAAGTTCAACCAATGAAACTAGCAGCTATGGAGGGTAGTTTCCATGGTGACAAGGGTGAAGAGCTAGTATTACTAGGTATCCCAAATTGCGAGAAATGTTACAACAACAGCGAGGAGGAGTTTACGTGTGAAATTGGGCTACCATGCGGATTAGCTATGTTAGCACGCCGTGATATGGAAGCATTTGTACCTGGTATTACCGATATTATTAATGGTTTAGATATCAATCTAGATGGGGACACCATATACACAGTATCTTATGCTGAGCGCATAGAACGAGGTCTTTTAGCCCATCAAGCCCTTAAACAATATGACGAAGCTAAAACCGCTAATGACACAACAGCCATGAACATAGCACGCGCTGAACTAGCTGAAAACTTCGAGTATTTCGGTTATGGATATTTTGAATCACCTGAGGAGGCTATCCCTAACATTCCACTAGTATTCTATTCGTTCCGTATAATGGTATTCTTAGGTAGTTACTTCTTAGCATTCTTTATAATAGTAGCACTACTTATTTATCGCACCCAAATTATGCAAAAGAATAAATGGGTACAACTGATAACCATTATCTCCATCCCACTAGTATGGATATGTAGCGAGTCAGGATGGGTAGTTGCCGAAGTTGGTCGCCAACCATGGTGTATTCAAGGGTTAATGCCTAACAAGGCGGCAATCTCAGCCATTCCATCAGCATCGGTAAAGATTACCTTTGCCATATTCGCAGTACTACTAACGCTACTATTCTTAGCTGAGGTAAGTATAATGTTACGCCAGATTAATAAGAAATCACAAAGTGATATCGAGGATGATACTAACCACTAAACCACTAAAGGGGAAATCTTAAAAACTGACCTTTTAAAATAATAACAAATTAAAAAAATGGGAGAAAAGCAACTGTTTCATCTTAAATATTGATAAATCAGTTTTTAGAACTCCCCCAAATTACAACTATGATAACATATGAATTTTTACAAAACTATTGGTGGCTACTAATCTCAGTGTTAGGCGCGCTATTAGTATTTTTATTATTTGTCCAAGGGGGACAAAGCATGATATTAAGTGCCAGCAACGATGACGATCGCACCATGATAGTAAACTCCTTAGGTCGTAAATGGGAGCTAACCTTTACGACCCTAGTAGTTTTTGGTGGAGCATTCTTTGCATCCTTTCCACTATTCTATTCAACCAGTTTCGGTGGAGCATATTGGCTTTGGTTGATTATCCTATTTAGTTTTGTTGTGCAGGCAGTATCTTATGAGTTCCGCAAAAAACGTGGTAACCTTTACGGCACTCGCACCTATGATATTCTACTATTTATTAATGGTACAGTAGGTAGCATCCTGTTAGGTGTAGCAGTAGCGACTATGTTTTTCGGGGCAGAGTTTGTTGTTAATAAACAAAACATCCTTAATACCTCAGCCCCAGTAATCTCAACATGGAGTGCAACACATGGTTTGGAGGCAATTGCATCGTGGCGCAATCTACTACTAGGTGTTACCGTACTATTTTTAGCACGCGCACAAGCTACCCTATATTTTATGAACAATATCAATGAAGAGCATATCTTCAAAGCATCAAAGAAACAACTGCTAATCAATGGCGGAATCTTTGTTGTCTTATTCTTGACATTCCTAGGGGTATTACTAACACATACAGGATTACAGTACGCACCCGAGAGCAAAATGTTTGAGTATATCGAGTTTAAATATTTCCACAACTTGATTGCATTATGGTGGGCAGCAGCCATATTAGTAATTGGTGTAGTACTAGTACTATTTGCTATTGGCAAATCACTTATCGCACCTAAATTCACTAAAGGGATATGGTTTAGTGGCATAGGTACAGTATTAGTAGTGCTAGCCCTATTCTTTATAGCAGGATATAACAATACTCCATACTATCCATCGTTACTAGATGCTGAAAGTTCATTGACTATTTTCAATAGTTCATCTAGCTTCTTCACCCTAAAAGTGATGAGTGTAGTTTCGCTAGCCATCCCATTTGTAGCTGCATATATAGCCTACGCATGGTACTCACTAGATAAAGAGCCTATTACCAACAAAGAGATGAAACAGGAGAGCCACAAATACTAAACAAGAAAAACTTATAGATATAACGAGAGTGACCAACAAAAAATGTTAGTCACTCTCGTTTTATCTATGGCGATTGATATGTAGCGATATTTTGGGGCGAGTTTGGATATACCAGATGTAACGAAAGATGATAAACCAAATCCTATTGAAGAGAGTTACATCCCTAAAAACAATAATTCTAACAAAAATACGTTAATTAATAAAGATAACATATATCCTAAAGAGTCTAATACGTTAGTTATATATATACCAGGCACATGCTCAAGTAAAGATAGGTGGGAGCCATATCCTGAAATTATAGATGGTTATAACAATCTGTTTAGTCACTATGGCGTTGGTGATTCAGATAATAAAAATATAATTACAAATTATTTTTTTGACTGGGAAACCAATTCAAAGGAGGGAATATCTAATGGACTTTTTAACGGGGACTTCTAAAAATTGAATTTTAACGCTTTTCTATTTTGATACTTCATCTTCGCATTTTACAAAATGCACCGTAGGCACCGCTACGCTCACATTTTGTAAAATACAAATCTAAAGCAT
>JAWXTT010000069.1:0-11008 GCA_044433325.1 Bacteroidales bacterium | reverse complement strand
TCTTCACCTAATCTATCTAGATAGTAGTCGCTAGCCATAAACCAACCCATTGCACTACCACCTTTAGGCATTAAGTAATATCCTAACGAGCTAGTACCTAAGTCCGCTTCGTCAACACATATTTTAATCTCAAAGATTGATTCTGAGCCAAATTGGCTAGTCCATGATGAGTACCAATTTTCATTCTCATATAATTGATACTCCTCTGATGTAATAATCTCTTCAGCCGCTTTCAATGCGCTATCATAATTCTCCATAGATAGATAAGCACGCGCTTGAAGAGCTAAATTAGAGTAGTACGAGTGATAACCATCAACACTACCTTTATCCATATAACCAATAGCAGTAGTAAGGTCTGAAATAATTCTATCATAATTCTCTGCAACAGTAGCTCTAAGTGGTTGAGCTGAGGCATCAAGAACAGTTGTTATATCAGGCACACCATAAGCTGTTTTATCCATATCATAAGGTTGTCCATATAATCTAACTAGGTCATAGTAGATATTTGCTCTAGTAGTAAGAGCTTGACCCTTAATTTGGCTAAAGTCCTCTTCACTACCCTCAGCTTCAAGCAGTTCAATATTCTCAATAATGTTATTTACCTGTGCCATACAGTTATACATTTGTGACCAATAAGTTGAATAACTATTAGTTGAGGCTGAGTGATTAAACGTATATAGCGCATCAAATCCACGACCTTGTGAAATAATTGCTAAATCGCCCCCTTTTGTATCACCATATAGGATAAAGTTTCTGCCATAGTATGACGAACTAGACATTCTGTACATAAGTCCATTTAGCATAACCTCAGCATCGTCAACACTCTGTATTGAGCCATCAGCTGTAACAGATGTAGTTGGCTCCATATCTAAGAAATCGGCACATGAACTACATCCGATTATCAAAGATAGTAATAATATATTTTTAATTCTTTTCATTATATTCATTGTTTAATAGATTAGTAAGTAATTTCAATACCGAATGTAAATGTTTTACTAGCAGGAGTTTCCCAACCTTTTGTATAATATGCATTTGTCTCAGGATCATATTCATCACATGCAGCTATTGTAAATAGGTTGCTAGCATTGAAATAAACTCTAGCTTTTGATAAATTAATCTTATTAAGAACAGTCTGCGGAAGATTATATCCTAATTGTATATTTTTCAATCTAAGATAATCACCATCATTTAGGTTACGACTACTATATTTTTGAGCATCAGTCATATCTATTGCAAGACGTTGAGCATAAGTTGCAGTAACATTATCAGCAGTCCAACTATCTGAGTACGCTGTTTCAGACATAATACGTTCCCAATAATATCCATCATCATTAACATCTTTACTAACACCATCATAAGTGTAGCTACCTAATCTATAAGTAAAGTTCATACCTAGGCTGAAATTATTCCACTCAACATCAGTATTGATACCACCACTTACTGTAGGGTGCATATCTTGAAGTATGATTTGTTCACAATCGCTATAATCATAAGTTGCAGCACGTCCATCAACCATTAAATCTGATGAAGTAGAGCCATCATTTAAGAACCACATATTTTGACCAGTTGCATCATCAGTACCAGCCCACTCATAACCATATAGTGCTAAAGTTGATTCACCCTCACTATAAATAAATTGTGCGCGATTGTCACCACCTGTTGGATCATACCAGACGATATCTTGACCACCATATAATTCAGTTACTGTTGACTTAATAAATGAAGCAGTAATGCTAGCACCCCATCTGAAATCTCTAGTTCTATAAATATCACCACCAATTTCTAATTCTATACCTTTATTATTTATCTCACCAATATTTTGTAGTGATGAGCTAAAACCTGTAACAGTTGAGATAGGCACATCTTGTAATAAGTTTTTAGAATCTCTATTATACAGCTCGATAGTACCATATAATCTTTGGTTCCAGAATCCAAATTCTAACGCTAAGTTAGATGAATAACTAGTTTCCCAAGTAAGGTCTGAGCTAGCCACATTAGCTAATGCACCACCAGGAGATGAATCATAGTTGTAACCATAAGATGTTAATGCTCTCCATCCATAATTATCAGTAGGTAGTGTACCATTAGTACCATAAGAACCTCTTAGACGTAAGCTACTTAACCAATCTATTTCATTTAAGAATTCCTCCTCATTAAGTCGCCATGCACCAGCAACAGACCAGAAGTTACCCCAACGAGTGTCAGGACCTAATTGTGATGAACCATCACGTCTGAAACTACCCGAAACAAAATATTTACCATCATAATCATACTCAGCTTTAGACAGTACAGACATCATTGAGTTACCCCAGCTATAAGCATTAGCATCTAATGTACCAGCAGTAGCTACCGTTTTTAAAGCACTAGTTGCAAAGTCCGAACCTGACGCACGTAGATAGTCCGTTACATTTTGTTCAGCCTCAAAACCTGCTAAGAAAGAGAAATCATGCTTATCAGCAAATGTTTTAGTATAGTTAGCAGTAGTAGATGATACCATCTTAGTTGAAGTAGTATTCATTTCAGTCACTGAACCATTAGTTGATGAACCATTATAGTGGTTTGCGCTATAATATAGATAGTCAGCATAATTAGTATAGTCATATGAGAATATACTTCTTAACACCAAGTTAGGTAGGATATTAATAGCTAAATTCTCACTAGCAGTAATCTTAGTAGTAGTAGTGTTATTCTCCCACTCATCATTATAATATAGTGCATTATAAGCGTAACTACCATATCTTGAAGTCCAAGCCTCGCCAGTTGAATAGTCAGTAGGCCAATACATAGGCCAAAGCAAGTTTCTAGTTTGGAAGAAATAGTTACTACCAGTGTTACGAGTATCATTGAAACCCTGTTTAGTAGTTTGTGATAGATTTACATTAGTAGTAAATTCCACATATTTACCAGCTTTTTGTGTTAAGTTTAGTCGTCCTGATAAACGTGAGAAATCATTAGAGATACTTCTACCATTCTCATCAGTATAAGATAGTGATGAATAGTAACTAGTCTGGTCATTAGCACCACTTACTGAGACATCATAGCTTTGATATAAAGCAGTTCTGAACAGAGCATCCTCCCAATCATAGAAAGTACCTGCTCTACCACTATCATCATAATCAACTACTGTAAGAGTATTAACTGTATTATCTGATGCCTCAAAAGCATATCCATGTTGGTTAAATCTCTTATTTAATTGGTATAGAGCAGTTGAACTAGCAGAAGCAGCATCCTCACCATCAGCTATTTCCGCATTATAGAAGTTTAGATAATACATTTCGATTTGCTCCTCAGGAGATGCAGATTCCCAGTTACCAGTTGCCCAAGATGGTGAAAATGCCACTGAGGCTTTAAGCGTAACTTGAGGTTTCCCCTTTTTACCCTTCTTAGTAGTAATAAGAATAACACCATTGGCTGCACGAGAACCATACAGAGATGATGCCGCCGCATCTTTCAATACTGTAATAGATTCAATATCATTAGTATTAAGAGTACTCATAACATTATTACTAGTGTATAGATAGTCACTCATCTGACCACCATCACCCGATGATACAGGTACACCATCTATAACATACAGTGGCTCATTAGAAGCATTCATTGAACCAATACCCCTGATTCTAATACTAGATGTTGATCCCGCCTGACCTGAATTAGAAGTAACATTTAAACCTGCTACCTTACCCATTAGCGCACCCTCAAAAGATGACGCGGCAACATCCTTAATATCATCACTCTTAACAACTGATGCTGAACCTGTGAAAGTACCCTTTTTAGCAGTAGCATAAGCAACCACTATGGTTTCATCCAAATCATAGCTTTGTGTTTTAAGTTGTACATTAACAATTGGTTGTTTGTTAATATCCACTTTCTGAGTTACGTGACCTAATGTTGAGAAAATTAGTGTAGCATCATCCTCAACATCAATCTTGAACTTACCATCGATGTCAGTTATAGCCATCTGATTTGTTCCATCTACTTTAATGGCTGTCCCAATTAAAGTTTCTCCATACTCATCTGTTACTATCCCAGTAACTTCGATAGGTTTTGCTAATACGCTCATATAACAACATAGCGATAATAGCATTACAAATAGTTTTTTCATACGCAATAAAGGTTCTTTATTTAGATAATTGTGCCATCATTCAGAGATAAGAACCTATTAATCTCTTTAGGCTTTTTTATAGATATTATGCAAATATATCAACAATAGTTAAAAGTGATAGAGATTCTAAATCAACAAAATATAATTGATTCTTGAATTGTGATAAATTAAAACTAAAGTGTATGGAAAAGTATAAAATTTAAAATTAAACGAGATAGTTAAAAGAAAATCATAAATATAATAGCCGAAACAAAATTTAGCTCTCTCATTAATGATGATACAAAGAAAATAATTACACAAAAAAACAGATAATAAGTAGCATTATGTTAAATGTAGTTAATAAATGGGGGGGGGTATTACCATTTTTTCTTATTTTAAAGAAAATAATTAAAAATATCTAGTACCTTTGTCAAGAATATGCTGTGGAAAAGTTACTGATGATTAATTGATTAATTGATATTATATGTAACTATTTATCTAAATACTATTAAAATACATAAAAACTATGGAAGCAAATTATGTCGCACCTCAAATTGAGGTAATTGAATTAGAAATCGAAGGAGCTGTATTGCAAGCAAGTGGAGGTGGTAGTACTCCCGAATCTAACCGTACATCACTCCGTACAGTTAGTGATGGCGGTAGCGCGTGGTAATAAATCAATTAACAAGATGAAAAAGTTTATTAGAAATTTAGCTTTAATAGCAACAGTTGCTATTGGCGCAACCTCATGTGATAAGGAGATTATCATTGTTGAGGAGGAGGAGAACAACGACGATGTGGTAGTACTATACGCATCAACCAATGGTGCATCACAATCTAGGGTGGCATTTGCTGAGGTGCTTAACGATGATGAGACTGCATATGATATAGACTTATTGTGGGAAGAGGGGGATGTTTTCACCCTGTATGATGCTACCCAAAAAGTCGGTGATTTTACTTGTACATCAGTAGATGATGAGGGTGTTGGTACATTTTCAGCAACAGGTGTGACTTTTACAGGCGGTACTACTTATACAGCTATCTATCCAAAATCTGATAAGGAAACACTTACTGGCGCACTAGCTGCTGATTTAACATCTTACCAAGATGGTAATCTGATTGGTGACTTAGATAATGCGTGTATGATGAAGGCTAGCTTTACATATTCAGAAGGTAGTGATATCTCAATGGAATTTGCACACCTAAAGGCAGTTATGACATTTACATTTGCAACTGATTCACGCCTTTCTAAACTTATCTTTAAGAATGGTAACGATAGCTACACCGTTGACTGTTCAGGAATTGCCACCGCAAATGGTTACTACACTTCATATATTATGATTGAGCCATGTGAAGCTACATCACGTACTTTGAAATTCTCACTATATGACAGTGATGATACTGCTTACGATGTACGCAGTGTATCTAGCTCTAAGGCTTATGAAGCAGGTGTGCGTTATACCTCACCAGTGTCTGAGCTAACTCCAGAGGATGAGATTGATGCAGATATTGTCTATAACTCTACTGATAAAGTTTATGAAATATATTCAGCACTAGGACTTCAAGCATTTGCTAACCTAGTTAATGCTACAGGTAGCAATCCTGGTGCAATTTGTGTTGGTAGCACTTCAGAATTTGCTTTCACCACTGAGACAAAGAGAAATATTGATGGTAAGTTAAAGAATAATATCTCCCTTAGCGAAGTATGTAGTAGTGAAATGGGAAGTAGTTGGACTCCAATAGGTGACAATAGTGGTCATAAATACTCTGGTACATTTGATGGTGGTGGTTATCTAGTTTCTGATTTGTATATCAATATAGACAAAAGCCAAGAGGCTTTATTTGGATTCACAGATACTGAAGGTATTATCTGTAACCTAGGTGTATCTGGAACTGTTACTGTCGCTAGTGACGCTTTATGTCATGAAACTAGTGGTCTTATAGCATACAACAGCGGCTATATAATCAACTGCTATAACTTAGCTACCATCATTGGCGAACTTAATATTGGTGGTATAGCTGGCTATAATGACGGATATATATTTAATAGTTATAATCAAGGAAAAGTAACTGGCACAGAAGGAACTAGCACAACGGATGGGGAAGTAACAACCGAAGGAAGAAATGTCGGAGGTATATGTGGACAAAGTAAAGGGGGATATATGGCTAACTGTTATAGTACAGGAGAAATAACAGGAGAAGGAAACGTGGGCGGTGTTTTAGGTTATTTATTTAAAAGTTCTGACACCAATTTTGTAGCTACCACTGTTGAAGATTGCTACTGTTTGGAGGAGAATAATGCTTATTCTATTGGTAGTACTAATCAGACTGCAAATACTTTTACAGCTAATAGTATGATGTCTGATAATTTTATTAATGGTAATAAGGTTACTTTTGAAGGTGACAGTAATTTTGAAGGTCTTAATGTAGTTGCCGCTGCATATAATACTAGCTCTGAATACTTTAATACAATTTACGCTAGTTCATGGAAAATAGAAACTTCTTATCCAATCTTAACATTTGAAAATGCTGAATAGTAACAGTTGAATGTTATATATAAATCACAGGGGTTTGGTCGCCCCTGTGATTACTAATTTAAGGGGAGTTAGATACTACCGCTGAAAAATATTCTGTATAGATATAATTTCTCAGAAAAAAGAGTTATATTTGTTATTGAATAAACACTCAGGGGAATGGAGAACTATATAGTATCGGCACGCAAATATCGCCCATCGTCATTTAAGACGGTTGTTGGGCAGAAATCACTAACACAAACATTAAAATCAGCTATTGATTCTAATAGATTGGCTCATGCTTATCTATTTTGTGGACCTCGTGGGGTTGGTAAAACTTCATGCGCTAGGATTTTTGCCAAGACTATTAACTGCCTAAACCCAACGGATGATAAGGATGCTTGTAACTGTTGCGAGTCATGCGTCGCGTTTAACGAGCAACGCTCATATAATATAGTTGAGCTGGATGCAGCATCTAATAACTCGGTTGACAATATACGCACCCTAACTGAACAGGTACGCATACCACCACAAGTAGGTAAATATAAGGTGTTTATTATTGATGAGGTTCATATGTTATCATCAGCCGCCTTTAATGCATTTCTTAAAACATTGGAAGAGCCACCTGCTCATGCAATATTTATCTTAGCTACTACTGAAAAGCATAAGATAATACCAACTATCCTATCACGCTGTCAGATATATGATTTCTCACGTATCACGGTGCAAGATATGGTTGAGCAGTTACAATTTATAGCACAAAGCGAGGGGATTACTGCTGACACACAATCACTAAATATAATTGCGCAAAAGGCAGATGGAGCTATGCGAGATGCCTTGTCTATCTTTGACCAAGTGGCAGCCTCATCACAAGGGGTTATCACCTACGCAAGCACTATCGAGAATCTGAATGTTCTGGATTATGAATATTATTTTAGGTTGGTTGACGCATTTATAACTGCAGATGTACCACAAGCATTATTGGTATATAACGAGATTCGTTGCAACGGTTTTGACTCGCTATTCTTTATTAATGGATTAGCCTCGCACTTACGTGATTTGATGGTAGCTAGCAATGCACAGACAGTGTCACTATTAGAGTTAGGTGATGATATCAAGGCTAGGTATATGAAACAGGTGCAATCAATCCCTGTATCATTCCTATATAAAGCATTAGATATCTGTAACGATTGTGACCTAAATTATCGCATAGCTAGTAATAAACAGCTATTGATAGAGTTATCGTTAATCAAATTGTGTCAAATATTGGATAATCCTACACCTCCAACTAATACTGGAGAGAAGATTAAACCGATAAACACAACTAACACAAACTCAGTGGCAACAACAGCTACACCACAAGCAGTAAAACAGAGTGTAGCAACCCCGAAACCTACACCAACAGCTAATCCACAAGTAGCTACACCACAAAAGGTGGTAGCTAAAGTAGCAACACCCCCATCAGTATCAATTAAGACAGCTACTAGCACACGCGTTGCAGTAGCTCCGACTATCTCAATTTCAGGAATTAAGAAACCTGAGAGTGCAACGGTAGCGCAACAGACCGCTACTATTCAAACGGTAAACACCTTACAAACAGCAACTTTCAGTGATGAACAGTTCGTGAAAGTGTGGAAAAAATATATCGAGAGTAATCCTACTGAACGCCTACTAGTAAATGCAATGCGAATATCAACCCCTATTAGAGTATCAGGGGAAAGATTCAGTATGGAGTTGGCTAATGTGGGTCTTGTGGATGTGATTAAAACCAACTTAGGTAAATTATTAACCTATCTACGTGGGGCGTTAGGAAATAATAATATCACTCTTGAAACTACCGTAAATGAGAATATCGAAACAGCTAAAATGCTTAGCCCAACCGATATAATCACTGATATTATGAGTAGGAATAAGGGGGTGAGAACTTTAATACAAAAATTTGAGCTAGGACTAGCCTAGCAGGATAAATAACAAACTCTTTTATCATTTATTTTTCACAATAATGAAAACGATATTTCTAACTGGTGGTTCAACAGGGATTGGACGCTCTATTGCCAGACTATTCTACTCGAAAGGATATAATGTAAGTTTCATAGATATTAATGAGCCTATGGCTATGGAGTGCGTTAAGGGGTGGGAGGAAACTCGCTATCTATTCACGTTGGGGAGCGTGACAGAGCGTGAAACACTATCCACAGCGGTGGCACAAACGGTCGCTAAATTTGGTAAGATTGACTCGCTGATAATAAATTGTGGGATTCATCGTGTAAATAACTTGACAACTATTGAACCTGATGAGCTAGATTTAATGCTAGATGTAAATATAAAAGGGGTAGTAAATACGCTACAAGTAGCCATGCCTACAATGATTAGCGCAGGTGGCGGTACTATTGTGGTAAATGTATCAGACCAAGCATTTATTGCTAAACCTAATAGCTTTGGTTATACGCTAACTAAGGGGGCTGTATCACAGATAATAAAGAGTGTTGCCGTGGATTACGGCTCACAAGGTATTAGCATTAGCGGTGTATCAGCAGGAACAATATTAACACCACTGTCACAAAATCTATTGCAAAAGTGGGCAGATAGAGAATTCAATGGCTCACTAGAGCGAGCAATAGCTGAGGAGGCAAAAGATTACCCCATAGGTCGTATAGGCAATGCTGATGAGGTAGCTGAGATGTTCTACTACCTAGCTAACGCCCCATTCGTAACAGGCTCACTTCACTTGATAGATGGCGGCTTAGTAGCAGGCTAACCACACTATTTTTTTCGGACAACACAAAATAACTTCATAAAAATTATACCCAAAACGCACTATTTGATTCAACTCAGATTGAATTAGTACGTTTCGGGTATGATTTATACCAGTCTAACGGAGGAGTTACAATACCCCTTTAGTGCTAGGTAGTTCATATTTGAAGATGTCGCGGCGGATTGCCATCTTTATGGCGCGTGCTAGTGCTTTAAATATCCCCTCGATTTTGTGGTGCTCATTATCTCCTGTGGCTGAGATAGCTAGATTCATACGTGCGCTATCACTTAGGCTCTTGAAGAAGTGCATAAACATTTCGGTTGGCATCTCCCCTATTCGCTCACGCTTAAACTCAGCATCCCACTGTAACCAGCTACGACCACCAAAGTCTAACGCCACACTACACATACAATCATCCATAGGTAACACATAACCGTAACGCTCCATACCACGCTTATTACCTATTGCCATACGTAGAGCATCGCCAAGGGCTATACCTGTATCCTCGATGGTGTGGTGTTCATCAACATAGGTATCACCTTTCACCTTAACAGTTAAGTTAATCCCTGAGTGACGAGATATCTGATCTAACATGTGATCAAAGAATCCTAAGCCAGTTGAGATATCTGATTTACCGTTTCCATCAATATCAACACGAATATATATATCGGTTTCGTTGGTCTTGCGAACGACCTCAGCTATGCGGGTGTCAGCACGTAGAAACTCGGCTACTTTATCCCAATCATTAGTGATTAATGCTGTTACATCTGCTAGAGTGGTTTCAGAGAGCATAGCCTCGCCTGTTTCTGTTTCTTGTAATAGGATAGCTCGTGCGCCCAGATTCTTAGCTAGTTGAACATCGGTTAATCTATCACCTATGACAAATGAGCTACTAAGGTCATACTCAACACTATTGATATATTTAGTGAGTAGTGCTGTCCCTGGCTTGCGCGTAGGTGCTTTTTCATGTTCAAAGGTGCGGTCAATGATGATATCATCAAACTCTACCCCCTCATTGCGGAATGTTTGTAACATCTTGTTATGTGCAGGGTGGAAAGTTTCCTCTGGGAATGAGTCAGTACCCAATCCATCTTGATTGGTCACCATCACTAGTTCATAATCTAGGGTGCTAGCTATGAAGTTCATATTTTTGAACACCTTAGGTAGAAACTCTAATTTCTCCAATGAATCTAATTGATAATCAACTGGTGGCTCAACCACTAGCGTTCCATCACGGTCAATAAACAGAACACTCTTACCCTTTATTTCGCTCATATTATTTGTATTTATAATTTTCTATTTTTCTAAAACCTATTAGGCGGGTCATGCTGAATTAATAACCCACATTTGTCATGTCAATAATCTTCATTTGTCATTCTGAATTAATAATCCACATTTGTCATGTCAATAATCTTCATTTGTCATGTTAATAATCTTCATTTGTCATGTCAATAATAATACTTTTGTCATTCTGAACTTGATTCAGAACCTTTGCAATTCAGCACCTTTCCAATTAACGTCAGCACCTTTCCAGTTCAACACCTTACCTAATTCGGATGTCAATTGCAAAGTTCCTGAATCAAGTTCAGGATGACACGCCTGACGTGAGCTTTCAGGATGACACGCCTGACGTGAGCTTTCAGGATGACACGCCTGATG
>JAWXTT010000068.1:0-11333 GCA_044433325.1 Bacteroidales bacterium | reverse complement strand
CACGGCGTGTAGGTTATTAGCATAAATACACTCAGCATAGTCAAAGTCTGAATTAATATGTACATGCTTACGTTGAGCTTCATAATTGTTGGCTATCACCTCTGTAAGGTTAGGTGTTTCCATATTTACGGCTAACAGTGAGTCCTCAGCCATAGGCTGTCCATTATGCCATTTACCTACGAAACCACTCTTGTAATCAGCCTCACGTAGGTAAGTAGCTACGGTTTTATCCTTTCCCTTAACAATGTCAGCATTCCAACGCACATAAGCAGGATCACATTTAGGTTGTCCCACAAAACTACTTGAATTAGATGCATAACGACCTGTTAACGCCGAGTAACGTGATGGAGTTGACACAGGGGCTGCGACATAAAAGTTTGATAACTGCAATGACTGTGTTGCTAACGAGTCTATAAATGGAGTATATACCTCACCTCCACAATAACCTAACTCTTCAAAGTCTAAGTCATCAATGTAAAGTATTACTACATTTGGTTTTTGTTTCTGCTCCTGCACCTGCGTACAGCTAATCATAGCTAATGCTGCTGGGGCAATGAGTGATAACGAAGTGTGTTTCATATCAATTGTGTACATTATATAAGGGGGAGTTCTAAATACTAATTTATAAGAATCAGTTTTAGAGCTCCCCCACTATTAGTATATTATTATTTATATAGAATATCTAAATTTACAAGATTGAATTCTGAGTCAGTAGGAGTTAATAGCTCTATACCAATAAATGTAACATCCTCAGTAAGTTTCAACTGTGTAAATGTAGTAGTTTTATCTTTAATTGTTACCTCTCCGCAATTATCGTCAAGGTTAGTATAGATTTTAAAGGTTGCTTCACCCTTAAATTTATTGTCAGCACGGATACCTATACCATATTTACCAGGTTTAACTACGTTGACTTTATATTGAGCAAACTCACCTACCTCATTAAAGCCTGATAGATTGTGATTAGTATTCAATAAACCATCTGCTAATTCAATAGGAGCATAACAGAAAATCACTGTCTTACCACCCTCTTCAAGTCCAATTTGGAAAGTAGGCATCTGATGGCTCTTATCATTAGCAAGCAGATCATTATACCAATCTACAACTTCAACTCTATACTCTAAAGCGGCTTTCTTATCCTCGTCAGTACCCTTTAGGTATAAGTTCTTAGTTTCTTTATAATCATCCTTTATGTTCCATAGAGCAACTGTATCTTCACCCCACATATTGTAAAGCATCTTATAATCTTCGTTACGTACACCTATCATTTGAATATCAGCATCAATGCTAGCTCTAACAGATGGAGTTAATGGTTTAGCTTGTTGTTCATCTGATGAATCGTGCCATTGAAAGAATGGAGTCCATTGTGAGATATAAAGTGATCTATCTTTATCAGTAATTGTAGGGTCCTCTAATATCTTTTTGATACTAACACCATCCATCTTTTTAGCCTCAGCTGGTATCTCAACATTGGTAATATCACATAGGGTCGGGAACAGGTCATAAACAGCCACTAGTGATTCATTTACAGCCGTTTCATAGTGTCCTTTCCAATATACAAATAGAGGTGAGTGAATACCATTCTCAAAGTTTTGTCCCTTATTACCCTTATATTGTGATGGATTGCGTTGACTCCACTCCTCATCAGTAATTTTTAGTGGACCTCCACCATGGCGTATAGGACCATTATCTGAAAGGAATATAATAATAGTATTATCTAATAATCCTTCATCTTCAAGAGCTGCATATATCTTTCCTACTTGATCATCAAGATGCTCTATCATACCATTAAGAGTTGCAAAAGCTAGGCTTTGTCCCTGATCCATCTTTCTATTTACATACTCTTCAGGAGCTTTCCATATTCCGTGAGGTGATAAGAATGGTACATAGGCAAAGAATTGTTCATCCTTATTCTCCTTAATAAACTCAATAGCCATATCTGCTAGTACAGCATCTGTCCAACCTTCAGTTTTAAGAGTTTCGCCATTAAATAGACCTTTGTTATTCTCATATTTATATAAGTCAGCCATAAATGCTTCATCAAAACCACGTTCCCATGGGAAGTAACCTGAACTTTTACCTGAGTGCCATTTCCCCCACATACCAGTAGCGTATCCAGCTTGTTGGAAAGCATCAGCTATTGTTACTTCATCAAGATTTAGGAAGTCACGACCAGCATGAACACCTGAAATACCTGCACGCAAGAAATGACGACCTGTTAACAGCGATGCACGAGTAGGAGCACTCACTGAGTGTACATAAAAATTCTCAAAACGGGTTGATTGCTCAGCCAATTTATCCAAATTAGGAGTATTAACATATTCATTACCTCTAAGGCTCATATCATCATAACCCATATCGTCCGCTAACATAATTAGGACATTAGGACGAGTATTTTCAGCCGCTTTGTTAGCAGCTAAGCTAGTAACTGGTGCAATTGTACTTGCACCAGCTACTGCTAATATAGTTGACATATTCAAATTCATAAGAATAAAATCTATTATTAATATTAAGGTTTCTTAGGCACTATACGGAAGTTAGCAAACGAGTGGTCAGCATCTGCGATAGCAATTGCTGTCTTAATAATCAATTTATCTTTCATAGCAGTGCTACTACCTACGGTTGTACCTAATGCAGCTGATAAATCGGTACGGTATGTAACCCATTCGCCACCTGTATTAATCTCATTAACACCGAAATCGTTCCACATACCTACTAGACCAGCATCAGTGAATTGCCCCTTGTAAGTATTACCCGCAGGGATAGGTTTAGTTCCACTAGTACAAATCTCATACACAAGGTCATAATCTGCACCCGATTTGTCTTCGTCAACTACAAATGCTTGTGTTTCGGCAGGAAGGAATACCTGTATAATAACTTGCCATGCGCTCAAAGTACCTATAACACGGAAATATTTCACTGCATTACCACCATTTAGACTTGGGATAAGACACGCTGGCTCACCTGAACCTGTTCCATCTGTATAATCTACAGTTAAACCTGATGGTATAGATACATTATTAGTAAGCTCAGAGTTACCAAATATCAATAAGTCAGTAGGACGATAATAGATTTTTTGTTCATGCTCTTCACCATCTAGTATAAATTTAATTAATGAATTATCTGGTGCATCAGCAGGAATATTTACCACTAGTTCTGTATCTGAAGCATAGGTAACTGTAATGGTTTCTTCATATCCCTCAGCTTGGTTATACATAACTACGCTAGAACGATCTGTTGTGAATCCATATACCGAGAAATTAGCACCCATTATCTTAGCACTATTAGTACCTGCTGCAACAAATTCATTCTCAAGACTGGTAAACACAGCGTCTGGCAATTGTAGTCCAAGTGTTACTTCATCACGACCTAATTTAGTAATACAGGTAAATGTGTTAGTAATCTCTAATGGTAAAGCATCAGGAACTTTCATTACAATCATATTCCATTGTGAATAAACTTCAGCCATATCTAATGTGTCTGAGTTGAAAATAAGAGAAGTAGTACCCTCTAAGTTCTCACCAACCACTACCACATAATCACCTAAGTTAACTTTTTCAAGTGAGATAATTGTATCACCTGTGATATAGCTTGAGTGTGCAAAAAAGCCTTTAATTTCAGGTGCAGCAGTGGATACTATATTTTTGTAGTTAGATTCTCTTAATCCATCTACATCTGCAATATCTTTTTGGCATGAAACTACCATAAAGATAGATAATACCATAAAGATAACTCTTGTTATTTTATTAAACTGTTTCATTGTTTTATCTGTTTATTATGATGTGATTTGATTAGTTCCATCCTGGATTATTCTCAGTAATATTTTCATTCGCTAATACCTCATCAATTGGAATAGGATACAATAGATGTTTAGATTGGCGGCTCTTAGCAATACCCGCTTCATCTGGACCCTCTAATGCATTCATTGCATCTAGGTAAATACCCCAACGTATCAAGTCCCAACGACGATCTGATTCACAAGCTAACTCTTTAGCACGCTCCTCGATGATAAGTGAGCGTAAAGCATCTCTAGTAATAGCATCGTCTAAGTCAATTCTGCTTGCACCCTCTAGTGAGCGTTCACGAACACTATAAACTAAATCTTTAGCAACACTTGAACCAGCTGTTTTTTCATTCAATGCCTCAGCATATAACAATACAACATCAGCATAGCGTAATAGTGAGTAATATGCATCAGCATACTCAGCTGTTTTATCTGTCACATCAAAATATTTAGTAACAAAGGCAAGATTTGAAGAGCCTGACGCTTTACTGTAAGATAATCCATCATCAAATGGAGCTACACCACTTTCTACAATAGTTGAGTATGATTGAGGGAAATATGTACCAAAATCCTTACCATCTGATTGCCAACGGTGTAATACACCCTCTGTAATACGTCTATCTTCATCCTCAAATAGTTCATACCAGTGGTTACGATTACCTACCCATAAACCTTTTGAAACTAATCCATCAGAAGTAGTTGAGTATGAATAATAGCGGTTTAGTTTATTACCATAAACTTCGCTACTAGCTACTGAGTAAAGTGTAAACATATACTCAGCTCCATCAGTAAGATTGAATGAATCATGCTTCCACATAGAATCAAATGGTAGCAATGCGTAGTTACCATATTCGCCATTCATTAATTTCTCACAATAATAGATTACTTTATCATAACATTCCGCTGAGTCAAAGTCATATCCATCCACTAGCGTAGTATTAATGATTACATCATGAGCAGCTAATAAATTAGAAGTTGTTCCACTATAAGCAGGACCACTCTGAATAGTTATTGTACCATCGCCATTAGAGCCTGCACCCATAGTTGCATAAACTTTAGCCAAAAGTGCAGCAGCACTACCACTAGCTACGTGTCCTACTACATAATTAGCATCGTTAATAGCATACAAACCTGCTTCAGCTTTCTCTAGTAAAGAGATGATATCTGCATATACATCTACAATCTCGCTACGTTTGTTATAAAGGCTTAACCCCTCCTCTTGCGCGCTCTTAGCTGAAACGTCACTTAATGGAATAGGTCCAAAAGCACGTGTTAAGATAAAGTAGCAAATAGCTTTGTTGAAATATAGCTCACCTAGAGCATTAGCTTTAGCATCATCTTCAACATTTTCCATAGGTTCTATCTGTTCGATAGCACTGTTACAACGCTCTATCAAGTTATAACATCCATCCCATAAATCAGCAACATTAGTTGCATCTTGGAAGTTACCTGCACCTAACGAGCCTACAAGCCAGCTAGGACCAGAGATATAATCAGCATCCAATTCTATACTATAAGGGAAAGCATTGTAACGCAACATATTGTCGCACCATTTACTATATACCCCTGTTACCAAGTAATCCACAGACTCTTTTGAATCATCTAGGTCTTCAAGACCAACAAAATCATACGGAGTCTCTTCCAAAAAGTCTGAACAGCTACTAAACGTAAACAGTAACGCTGTTAATAATAGTATAGCTGATTTTTTTATATTATTTGTTATCATTTTTTATTATTCTTTTAGAGGTTAGAAAAGTAATTTTAGACCCAATGTGAATGTCATACAACTAGGATAAGCATAATAGTCAACACCTTTAAGAGCTGAATTAGTACCAAATGAACTCATTTCAGGATCATATCCACTATATTCAGTTATTGTAAATAGATTAGTTGCATTTGCATATACAGTTATCATATCAAATATCTTTTTATTTTTAAGATGGAATCGATACTCTAAATTTACGTTTTTAAGTTTAAGATATGAACCATCCTCAACATACCTATCAGAGATAAGCATAATACGTGTCGCTTCATTAGTTGCTTTAGGCCATAGAGCATTTTCAGCATTCTCAGCAGTCCAACGTGTGTCATACGCTTCTTGAGTTATATTCTTAGATTTAGACATATTTTGTGATATCAATGTTGCATTGAAAATATCATTACCTTGACTACCTTGGAAGAATACACTTAATGTAAAATTATTCCATGATAGAGATGAGCTTAAACCGTAAGTAAACTCGGCATTTGTATCACCAATTACTGTCATATCTCCTGATGTGATACCCGGTTCTCCATCTATATCTAGGTATTTAATTTCACCTACCATCTTCAATGCTTCAGTTTCAGTAAGACCTTGATATTCAGGATCAGCTAGAACCTCAGCAATATTATCATAGAATCCATCTTCGACATAACCATAGATACTACCTATAGATAATCCATTACGTTGAATAAATACATTTTGTATTGCTGAATATGAACTATAAGCAAATTGATCAGAATCTAAGCCTGAAATAGAGTTGTGATTAAATGATATATTACCAGTAATATCCCATTTCCATTTTTTATTGTCTAATATATTTGTTAATCCAATAGCAATTTCTATACCTTCATTTGTAACATTACCACTATTTACTAACATACTGGTATAACCTGTACTATTAGGGATAGATAATGTTTGTAGAAGATCTCGTGTATTTTTGTTATAGTAATCAACTGTAAGAGATACACGGTTATTTAATACACCTATATCTATACCTAAGTCATATTGTCTAGTTGTTTCCCATCGTAAATCACTTGATGTGATATTACCATAAACAGCACCACCACTAGATAAAGTTCCACCGAATGGGTAATTATTTACGCCCAGTTCTGTAAAGGTTTGATAACTGCTTATACCTTGATTACCTGTTTCACCAATACTACCACGTAGTTTAAGATTAGAGAATATATCTAATTCTTTAATGAAATCCTCTTCAGAAAGTCTCCATGCAGCTGCACCAGAATAGAAATTGGCAAATTTATTATCTTCAACAAATTTACTAGAACCATCACGGCGGAAAGTTGCTGTAAATATATATTTCTCGCCTAATGTATAATTACCACGCATGATAAGTGATATTAATGAGTTTTCACCATACGCACTTTGTAGAGTTTTAGGGTCAAGACCAGCACTCATATCATATTCACCTGTCAAATCTGTTGGAAATTCTGTTGCACTCATACTTTTGCTACCATATTCAGCATACTCAGCAGTGAAACCACCTAATAAGTTAAATTTATGCATACCATCATTAAATGACTGATCCCAAGTTAACAATGATTCTGATACATAACTTGTACGATAATTGTCAGCTTGACTAGCTAACCCATTAGTGTACATACCTTCACGAGTATTACTATCAAAATATGTATTTCGGCGTTTGTTAGCATAACCAATACCTATATTTTGTCTAAATTTCAATGTAGGAAGGATTCTAACTTCTATGTATGATGAAGTAGATACATTTATACTTTCTAAATCATCTTTAGCATTATTGATATATGTGTAAGGGTTACCTGATAGCCATGAAAGTTCATCCGATACTTCAGTACTCTCTAATTCGGGGTCATAAGTAGGTGGGTAAACTAATGCTGAACGCAAGATACCTGCATCTGAACCAGTAGTAGTTTTTGCAATTTTAGATAAACTATTTGTGAAGGCTATATTTGTTCCAGCTTTTAACCAATCTCTAAGATTACGGTTGATATTTGAACGTAATGTATAACGTGTAAACCCTGAGTTTTTAACAACTCCATCTTGAGTTAAGTAGTTACCTGAAATCATATAATTACCCTTTTCATCACCACCAGATAGACGTAAATTATACTCAGTCTTATTACTAGTTTGGAAGATAACATCTTGCCAATCAGCAACCCCCACTATATCTGTATATGTACCTGTTGGATCGGTGTAAATACCTGGATTTAGGAAATCACTAGGAGCAGGGCTATATTTACCAGTTGTACTATTCCATGTTCCTGAATATGAGTATGATACTGTTTGACCATCATAATAATTAGAATTATCAACCTGTTCATTACAATAATTAGCGTAATCATAAGCATCCAATACATCTATTGTCTTAGTTATATGAGAAGTAGAGAAAGATGATGAAAATTCTATTTTATCACGTCCCTTTTTACCTTTTTTAGTTGTAATCAATACTACACCATTTGCACCACGTGAACCATATATAGCAGTTGCTGATGCATCTTTAAGTACCTCTATAGATTCTATATCACTTGGATTTATCAATGATAGTGGACTATCTTCCTGTACATTACCACTTGTAGCTGTGCTACTAGGTACTGATGAACTCTCGTAAGGGATACCATCTAATACATATAATGGTTGAGAAGATGTAGAGAATGAATTTGCACCACGCACGTTGATACTAACACCACCACCAGGAGCACCATCATTCTGCATTACGTTAACACCTGCTATCTTTCCACTTAACCCTTTAGCTAAATCACTAGGGTCACCCATAACTATATCATCTGCTTTAAGGGAAGCAACAGATCCTGACAAGTCACTTTTTTTAGCAGTACCGTAACCGATTGCTACTACTTCATCTAGTAGTTTTGAATCCTCTTCAAGCACAACATCAATTTTGTTACGCTTATTTACCAATACGACAACAGGTTTTAGTCCCACATAAGAGAACTCAACCTTGTCATTTCCTTTTACTTTAATAGAATAATTTCCATCAACATCTGCAATTGTTCCATTCTTAGTACCTGACACATTAATGAACGCTCCAATTAGAGGTTCTCCTGTCGAATCCTTCACACTACCTGTTAAGGTTATATTCTGCGCTGAAACAGAGAACAGTGTCGAGAATAATAAGAATAGAAGTAATAGATTTTTTTTCATAACTTCACGTTTTAAGTATTAAATTTTTAGTATTACATTTTTTAGCATTAAATTAATGTGACAAAATTATAGGTTTACTCTTAATCAAAATGACACTATTGTAACAATTAGTGATACTTTATAAATAATTTTAAAATAAAGAATACTAATATCCCATAACCACTATTTAAATATTGCTTTATCGAAATATATAGATATGCAATGATAAATTACACGTGTATTATATATATGTGTGATGATAAATTTACGTGTGCGATATATAGTTATTTTATTTACAGACTAACGCAATATCTTATTGCAAAATAGTATCTAAAAAAAACAAAATAATACCATAAAGAGAAAACTCTTTTCTCTAATTTTGTAATGTAAATATAATAATGAGATATATACTAACAAAATAAATACCTAAAAAAATGAAAACAAGAGGAAAGAATGTAATTCTATTTGTCGCATTACTATTAACGACAGCATGCTCCAACCAAACTCAATTAACGCCAGCTCAAGAGCTTATTAAAATAATTAACGCAGGAATTGAACAGGAAGTAATAATGCTTGGACATCAAGACTCACCTGTATATGGACATAGTTGGAGTTATGAACCTAACCGTTCTGACGTATTAGAAATGGTAAGTGACTACCCTGCGATAATAGGTTGGGAACTTGGAGATTTAGAATTTGGCAACGAAAAGAACCTTGATGGTGTACCATTTGACTTGATGCGCAGCGAAATTATTAACCAACATAAGCGTGGTGGTATCAACACCATTTCATGGCACACAAACAACCCTAACGGTGGTAACGCATGGGATGAAGAGGCAGGTGTAGTTACATCAATACTTGAGGGTGGAGCTAATTATGAAAAGTTCCAAACCTATCTAGCATATACAGCTGATTTCTTAGCATCACTAACAGATGAAGATGGAGAGCTTATCCCTATCATATTCCGCCCATGGCATGAACACAATGGTAATTGGTTCTGGTGGGGCGAAAAATGGTGTACACACCAAGAGTATCGCCAACTATGGGATATGACATACGACTATATGACAGCTCGTGGACTTGATAACCTAGTTTGGTGCTATATGCCAGCAGCAGATGCTCCTGATAAAACACCTGAAGTGGATAGATTTGATATGGTTGGTATAGATATTTATCAACGAAACCATAATGTTGAGAATTATCTTCGAGATTTAAAAAGTGGAATCGCAATGCTAAAAGAGTACCAAGCAAAATACAACAAACCTATCACAATCAGTGAAACAGGTGACGAGAGTGTAGGTACTGAGAATTGGTGGAGTGAAGTACTACTACCTGCAATAGAGAATGAACCTATTAGCTACGTACTACTATGGCGTAACGCTTGGGATAAACCTGAACATTTCTACTGCGCATATAAAGGACACTCAACAGAAGCTGATTTTATCAAATTTGTTGATAGCCCACGTATTATTACAGCTAAAGAATTAAAAGCAATTACTGAAAAATCTAAATAAGAGTGTGAATCATGAATAAACTTAAACTATATACCATGCTTGGTATAGGACTTGTATCAACATTGGTACAGGCTAAGTCTAAGGGGGATAATAAAGAGCGTCCTAATATACTCTTTATTTTATCAGACGACCACGCGATACCTGCTATTAGTGCATATAACAGTACTTTTGCTGAGGTTGCTCCAACGCCAAACCTTGACGAAATAGCAGCAAATGGCGTGCTATTTAATCACATGATATGTACCAACTCTATCTCAGGACCTAGTCGTGCATGCTTAATTACAGGTAAATATGGCACAACTAATGGATTCTTTCAAAATGAGGGGAGTATAACATTTGACAATACACAACAGACAACTCCTAAGCTATTTAAGGAGAATGGCTACACTACATCACTCTTCGGTAAGTGGCACTTAAATTCTACTCCAGCAGGCTTCGATCACTACATGATTCATGCAGACCCTAGCCATCAAGGTAGATATTGGGACCCAATATATGAGATAAATGGTGAAATGGAGGTGCGTGAAGGATATGCAACAAATCTTACTACTGATGCGGCACTAGAGTGGATGGAGAATGATAGAGATGCTGAGAAACCATTCTGCATGATGTTACACTATAAATCTCCACACCGCCCATGTCAACCTGATAGCGTATATCTACACCTATTTGATGATGTAGAACTACCCTATCCTGAAACATTTGATGATGATTACGCCACACGTGAAGAAACACTTGGAGTAAATATGGCAACTGTTGAGAATCACTTCTCACGTGAAGACTTGAAGATGGTCGCACCTCGTGGCTTTGACAAGAAACATGAGAACCAATGGATTAAATATGGTGGTTCAGGTGATAACCAATATTGGACTCCTGACCCAACGATGAGTAAGGAGGATGTTAAGAAATGGAAATACCAACAATATTATAAAGATTATCTACGTTGCATACGCTCAGTTGATGATAATGTAGGACGTGTAATTAACTACCTAAAAGAGAATGGTCTTTATGAAAATACCATAATCGTATATATGGGTGATCAAGGGTTCTTCATGGGTGAGCATGGTATCTATGATAAACGCTGGATGTATGAAGAGGCTATACACATGGCTTGCCTATTTAGCTATCCCTAGTTAAATCA
>JAWXTT010000067.1:0-11379 GCA_044433325.1 Bacteroidales bacterium | reverse complement strand
GATATTGCGTTGCAACATATTAGTGATAACGTGTTACGTAATATGCGTCGTCATATCAACAAGGTAGAAACTATGGAGCTATTGGCTAAGATACGTGCTGAAGTACCAGAAATTCATATCCGTACTACCCTTATGGTGGGTTTTCCTGGTGAGGGTGAGCAGGAGTTTGAGGAGTTAAAGGAGTTTGTCCGTGAGGCAAGGTTTGATCGCATGGGGGCTTTTGCTTACTGTGAGGAGGATGATACCTATGCAGCCAAGAATTATGAAGACTCAACACCTGATGAGGTTAAGCAGGAGCGTTTAAGTGTGATTATGGATATTCAACAGGATATTGCATTGGAGCTTAACGAGGCTAAGATAGGTTCAGTGATGAGGGTTATAATTGACCGTGAGGATAGTGAATACTATGTTGGTCGCAGCGAATTTGATTCACCTGAGGTTGACCCAGAGGTGCTTATTGCCAAAGATAATAAGTTAGAGATTGGTGAATTCTACATGGTGAAGATCAAGGAGGCTCTCCCTTTTGAGCTAGTGGCGGAATTAGTATAAATACAGAGATGGGTATTGGGGGTGAGAATATTGATAATGGTGTTGTACTCGCAGCGATAGCTAAGGGGGTGCAAACTCGTTCCCGATTCTATGCTTATAGGTTACCCAGTTGTGAGGAGTTGAATTTTGGGGCTGAGGTTCTTGGCTCGGATTGCTATGATGGCTTTAGGGTTGAACCATTTATAATGGGTGGAGATTATCCATCTATTTTTATCAAGAGGGAGCTTTCAGCACAGCAGTTCATGGATATGGATATTACCACTATTGTTTGTAACCAAGATTGGGATAATAGTTTCAAGGTTATTGCCAAGGATGAGTATATGGATATGGCTAATGACACTATCCAACGCATTAAAAGTGGTGATTTTAGTAAAGTTGTGCTGTCACGGTTGGTAGTTGAGAATACTTATGGCGTGGATTGGAGTGCGGTTTTCTCCTTATTAATGGCGGCTTACACGGGGGCTTTTCTATTTATCTTCAATAGCGAGGAGAGTGGCTTGTGGATAGGAGCTTCACCAGAATTGCTGCTTAAAAATAGTGGTAATGGTCATTTGTCAACAATGGCATTAGCTGGTACTCGTGTGATTGCGGATTCCGCTGTCAAGTGGGATGAAAAGAATATCACAGAGCAACGTATGGTAGCTGATTATGTAGCTGATCAGTTCCGTGAGGTGGGCTTAGATTCTGTTATGACTGAGGCTTATAATCGTCGAGCTGGAGCTATTGAACATATATGTAATGATTTCATAGCTGAAAATGCAACAGCTGAACAGATTACTGATTTGCTAGCTAAATTACATCCAACACCCGCCTTAGCAGGGATTCCAACGGCTGAGGTTATAGATTATTTACTTGAAACCGAAGTACATCGCAGAGGTTATTATGGTGGCTACATAGGCTACACTAATGGTGCGGAGTTTGAATATTATGTAAACTTACGCTCAGTACAAGTAGGCAAATATCTATCAGCAGCATACGTAGGTGGCGGCTTAACAGCCGATTCCAGCGCAGAAAGCGAATGGGATGAAACCACTCAAAAATCCCGCTCAATCCTAAAATTCCTTGTTTAGACTAAATTATTCTACTAGTTTTATTAGGTGTTGATTAAATGTCGTATATTTGTTATTCAATAAATCTTTTAATAATGGGGGATAATCTTACAACTTCACATAGGGCGTGTAATAGCTTGGTTGATATTTTATTAGCTAATGGGGTGGGTCATGTGGTGATTTCACCTGGATCTAGGAATGCACCGCTGATTGTGGCGTTGGCTCGTTGTTGTGAGATTAAGAAGTTTGTGATTATTGATGAACGTAGTGCGGCGTTTGTAGCGTTGGGGATTGCTCAACATACAGATGCGCCCGTGGCGTTGGTATGCACCTCTGGTTCTGCATTGCTAAATTATGCTCCTGCAGTGGCGGAGGCTTATTATAAGTCGTTGCCATTGATTGTTATTTCAGCTGATAGACCATTGGAGTGGATTAATCAGGATGATAGTCAAACGATTGCGCAAGTTGGAGCTTTAGATAATATAGTCAAGGGTTGTTATGATGTTCCCGCTGAGCACAACTCTGCTACTATGCAGTGGTATGTGAATAGAACACTTAATGATGCGCTAATTGCGGCTACCTCAGGGCGTAAAGCTCCTGTGCATATTAATATGCAACTTAATGAACCTCTGTATAATATGGTTGATAGGGGTAGCTTAACTGAAACTAGGGTTATTAATCGTATTGGGGCAACAAACGTAGTTAGTAAGGATGATATTGATTATCTATCTAAACAGATAGCGAACGCTAAGCGTGTGCTGATTGTTGCTGGTTATGGTTCTGCTAATGCTGAATTGGATTTGGCTATTGAGCGATTAGCGGCTATGGTTAATGTGGTAGTGCTGACGGAAACTATATCTAATATTAAATGTGAGGGTACATTAAAGAGTATAGATAGGGTGCTTTCAGCAATGGATAAGGGTGAGATGGGGGATTTTGCTCCTGATTTACTTATTACCTTTGGGGGTGCGTTAGTTTCACGTATTGTTAAGCAGTTATTGCGTAGCAATCGTGCGAAAGAGCATTGGCACGTAGGTATTACCGAAAATAGTATTGACTGTATGCAATCATTGACTACTAGAGTAGAGGTTGCTCCTAAGCAGTTCTTATCTCAGTTGGTGGATGGAGTGGCTGATAATGAGTGTGTATATAGCGATTACGCTGATAAATGGAAAGCACTTGCAAATGCTGCTTTAGATTCTCAGAATAGATATATTGAGAATATTGAGTGGTGTGACTTAAAGGCTTTTTCAATATTATTACCAATGATACCAAAAGATTATGTGGTGCATCTGTCAAATGGTACGCCTATACGTTATTCGCAACTGTTTGGTGAGCAGGTAACTGCCAGTACTCGTTGTAATCGTGGGGTTTCAGGGATAGATGGTTGTGGTTCAACTGCTTTAGGTGAATCATTGGTTAGTGATGCTCCTACACTGCTTATTACGGGTGATATGAGCTTTAGCTACGATATTGCGGCAATGACTAGCAAATATAATTCTACTAACTTTAAGATAATAGTTATGGCTAATGGTGGTGGTGGTATCTTCCGTTTTATTAAAGGGGCATCAGATTTAGCGGAACTTGAGGAGTATCTAGAGGTTAAGCGTGACGTTCCAATTGAGCGGTATGCTGCGGCTTTTGGTTATGACTATTTTAGTACATCGAATATGAGTGAGTTGGAGGTGGCTATGGGTCAGTTTATTGATAATAATGCACCATCAATATTGGCTATTCACACCCCATCAGAGTTGAATGCTGAGGTTTTACGTGGATATTTTAGACGAAATAAATGATAAATTAGATAAATAATATGAGTAATGTAGTTTGGAAACCGATTAAGGAGTATAGTGATATCCTTTTTGAGCAATATGGTGGTATTGCTAAGATAACAATTAATCGTCCGCAGGTGTATAATGCGTTCCGTCCGCAAACTAACTTTGATATGCTGGATGCTATGGAGATTTGCCGTGAGCGTTCAGATATTGGTGTTATAGTCTTAACTGGTATTGGTGACAAGGCTTTCTGTGCTGGTGGTGACCAAAAGGTTAAGGGTGTAGGTGGTTATATTGATGAAAATGGAACACCTAGACTGAATGTGTTGGATTTACATAAAGCTATTC
This sequence comes from Bacteroidales bacterium, assembly GCA_044433325.1. Taxonomy (GTDB): domain Bacteria; phylum Bacteroidota; class Bacteroidia; order Bacteroidales; family Muribaculaceae; genus HGM05232. The sequence goes on along the minus strand of JAWXTT010000067.1, from coordinate 7,658 downwards.
GCTCAATTCCTAAACCTGTAATTGCTATGGTTAATGGCTATGCAATTGGTGGAGGTCATGTGTTGCATGTTGTTTGTGACTTGACTATTGCATCGGATAATGCACGTTTCGGGCAGACAGGTCCTAAGGTGGGAAGTTTTGATGCTGGCTTTGGCTCATCATATTTGGCACGTTGCGTAGGTCAGAAAAAGGCGCGTGAGATTTGGTTCTTATGTCGTCAATACTCTGCGCAAGAGGCTGAGGCTATGGGTATGGTTAATAAGGTTGTTCCATTTGAGCAGCTTGAAACGGAAACTATTGATTGGTGTGAAACTATCCTTTCACGTAGTCCTATGGCGGTGCGTATGATTAAACGTGCGCTTAACGCCGAGTTGGATGGTCAACGTGGTATGATGGAGTTTGCAGGTGATGCAACACTTATGTATTACCTTATGGAGGAGGCGCAAGAGGGTAAGAATGCTTTCCTAGAAAAACGCAATCCTGATTTCCAACAATTCCCTAAATTCCCTGGATAACTACTATGCGTGCGGCTTATGCTCCATATAGGTTGAGGTTTAAAGCTCCATCAAGCACTTCACGAGGCATCCTGTTGGAGAAGGAAACCTATTTTATAAAACTCTGGGAGGATGAAACACCTAAGGTTTATGGTATAGGGGAGTGTGCGCTGTTCCGTGGTCTATCTAAGGAGGATACGCCCGATTATGAGAGCAAGTTAGGTGAGCTTTGTGATGCTATTAATAGTGGTGTGGAGTGTGATTTAGATGGGTATTCATCTATAATCTTTGGCTTGGAGGGAGCTAAATGCGACCTAGCTAATGGAGGAAAGCGTATCTATTACCAAACTCCATTTGTCGATGGTGAGCAGCAAATACCGATCAATGGATTAATATGGATGGGTAGTAAAGATGAGATGCTCACAAGGGTTATGCAGAAAATTAACAGCGGATTCAGAACACTGAAACTTAAAATTGGTGGAATATCCTTTGATGAGGAGTTACGAATATTGAGTTCTGTTAGGGAGCGTTTCTCGATTGATGAATTGGAGATACGTTTAGATGCAAATGGTGCGTTTGCGCCTAATGATGCACTGAGTAAATTAGAACAATTATCTAAATATCAAATACATTCAATAGAGCAACCTATTAAGGCTGGTAATTGGGCGGCTATGCGAGATGTAGTTAACTCGTCACCCATCCCCATAGTATTAGATGAAGAGCTGATAGGGATTACTAACCATAATATAATGGTTGAGCTATTGGAGAGTATTAATCCTGATTATATTATTCTCAAACCATCGCTGATGGGTGGGATTGCAAACTCTGAGCATTGGATTGCACTTGCGTTGGAGCGTGGTATAGGTTACTGGATAACCTCAGCGTTAGAATCAAATATAGGTCTTAGTCATATAGCACAATGGGTGTCAACATTAGATGTTGCTATCCCGCAAGGATTGGGAACAGGAGCACTATATCATAATAATATCCCCTCACCGCTAGAGCAGAAAGGGGATTATCTTATTAATAACCCATCGTTAAGTTGGGAAATACCTCCGCTAGATTGGCTATAAGCTATGGAGTGGGTGGTTAGAATCTAACACCTGCTGATAAGCCTATCCAACCATTCAATGCGGTAGTGCCGTTGTTGCTACTGTACATGCTCCATGGGGCGATTGGATGGGTTGTTGCTTCACAATCATCTGAGATTGTTAGATTAAATGTAGGACCAGCAAATACCTTAAAGTGTGGTGTAAACTCCTTAGATACACTATATTTAAGTTGAGTTAGCATATTTAATCCCTCAGCAAATTTGCCATTTGTAGTAAGTCCATAACCTAGTACCTCTATTTGGTTACCCCAAGATTTGTCACGGAACTTTATTTCTGTACCAAAACCGATACCTGCCGCATATTCAGGTGTTGAGCTAAGGAAATTTACCCCACCTGAGAATATTGAGTAAAATGTATTTGTCCCTAGCTTGAAGCTAACGGAGGTGTTAAGCGTTTCAGAGAATGCAAGCTCAAACTCATGTTTACCACCATCTTTGACAATATTTATCAATCCTATTGGCACACCAGTACAGCTATCAGCAATGTTTATCAATCCTATTTGAACGCCGCTAACCTCTTTGGCTATATTTAGAACTCCTGCTATCTGTACAGATGTATAACTATTGCCTGAATAGTTCATAACTCCTGCTAACTGTGTTGCGGATTTTCCTTTTGTTGAGATATTAGTCACTCCAGCCAGTTGTATCGTTTTATTGCTATCTACTGCGTAGTTAAATACTCCTGCTAACTGAGTAGCTGTTTTACCATTTGTCGAAATATTAGTAACCCCTGCCATCTGTATAGCATTAATGCTATTGCCTGTGTAGTTCACAACTCCTGCCATCTGTACCCCTTTTGTGTATTCTAGGTTGATGTTATATACGCTACCTAATTCTAGGATTTCGTTTGCGGCACTATATCCACCTATTAAGTTTAGTGAAAACTTGTTGGTAGTTTGATTGGAATTTAATCCGTTTGTTCCTATTGGCGTTATAAAACTAAACTGCATAGCTCTCTCTTCTGCTGAGATAGTGAAAAGAGAAGATAGTAATAGTAGTGAAATTAGTAATTTTCTCATATATTTACTTGTTAATTAATTTGGGGGCAAAGATAGGTTGCACCGATTAAACATGAAATATATTTTGGCTGGAGTGGAATTTGAAATGAGTGAACTTAATTATTTGGTGAGTGAATTTACTCCCCATCTATCCATTTCAGGAACTCTGGCACACGTACACGACTAATTAATATCTCCTGCACAAACGCAGGAGTGAGCGTTACTTTAAGTCTGCTATTGAAATGTTTAGTGATATTATCAATGGAATCAATTGAGCAGATGCAGCCTCGTGTGACACGGAAGAATTTGTTAGGATCTAGGAGTTGTTCCAGTGCCTCAATGGTGTAGTCAACAATTTGTTTACGTCCTCCCTGCTTAGGCACGACGAATGTGACACGCTCCTCAGCATAGAAATATGCTACATCAGCTATATCTATAAAACTAAATTTATCTCCTGACTTGATTGAGATGCGACTTTTGTAACTCTTATTTAGACTGCTTAATAGTGATGAGATATTATTATTGTAATAAGGTGTTGATTTAAACTTATTAATGGCATTGATTAAGTCCTCCTCCATAATTGGTTTAAGCAGATAACTAATGCTATTAACCTTAAATGCTTGGATGGCATATTGGTCATAAGCCGTTGTAAATATGATGGGTATTACGACTTCAATGCTCTTGAAAACATCAAAACTAATACCATCTGATAGCTGAATATCCATAAAGATAAGATCAGCACTGTTCTCCTTTAGCCATTGAATAGAATGAGCGACAGAATCAATAATAGCTACAATATGAGCGTCGGGCAAGGTGTTAAGGATAATACGTTTTAGTTCTTGTTGTGCTAAGTATTCATCCTCGATAATTAAGATTTTCATATCAGTGGTAGTTTAATGGTGAAATTATTCTCTGTTTTATTGATAATTATCTGCTTATCTGAGATAATAGCGTATTTAGAGTTGAGATTTTTCAAGCCTATATTCATACCCTCACGAACGCTAGTGCGTGGTTGTAGGTTGTTTGTGACTGTTATATATTCACCATCGGTACTAATGGTTATGGTTAATGGATTGTTATTGCTAAGTGAGTTATGCTTAACAGCATTCTCGACTAACAATTGTAATGATAGTGGCGGAATGGAACATTCTAAATCGTTGTCAAGTAGCTTATAATTAACTTTTAGTGTGTTGCCATATCTTATTTGCAATACCTCAATGTAGTTGTTGATAAACGCCAATTCGTTACGTAGGGTTGCTAGATTATCTAGGTCATGCAATAACACATAGCGATATATATCAGATAGTTTTTTAGTGTAAAGTGTAGCTGATTTAGGATCACTATTTATTAATGATACTAGCGCATTTAGGCTATTGAATAGAAAGTGTGGATTTATTTGGTTCTTTAGTTGTTGGTAGTGGAAGAGTGCATTCTCTTGCTTTAATTGTTGGTTTATATTGCTCTGAACAATATATTCAATTATTACGACAATAAATGTATTTATTAATATTGAAGAGATAATCGACCCACTTTTAAACAAATGGCTAATAAGATTTAAGATGTCATTATTTAACCAGAAAAGAGAGTTAACAGCTACCACAATAAATATAGCTATTACTAATATAAATAGTATCTCAAATAGAATGCGTAGCGTAAAATGTTGTTGCATCCATTTATTCTTGTTTAAGAATAGTACCATCTTATAGTTTATCCAACCTGTAACTATTGTGAATGGTGTGGATATAGCAATACTATTGAGTATGGTATGGATGATTGTTGTAGATGAATCGTTACTCTCTTTTGTACCTATAATCACTATCATTAAAATCAAAAGGCTCAAGAATGTAAAAACCCCTAGAAAGGCTAATCCCCAGTAACTTATCTTTCGTGAATCTTTAATCATAGTGAATAAGTTAGTAATAACCCTATCAATGTTGCAATAGCAAAGCTGACTAGTGTGCCAATTAATACATATTCGGTAGTTTTGATATCGTTACTATCCCTAAGTTCACCAAAACGGAACACGGATTTTGCGGCTAGTAGGAATCCAACTGCGCTTATATTTCCACTGAGAATGAATGTAATAATTAACACACGCTCGATATATCCAATCCATTTTCCTGCATTTTTTATCCCTTTATTTATAGCATTACTTTCAAGATGTTTAAAGAATAAGCTAATAAATATTGAGGTAGGCTTTAGAATTAGTATATAGCCAATGATAATTCGCCATATTCTATTATCTGATAATATAGAGGTTGCTTTAGCTATTATATCAAGATTGTCAATATATATTGAATACCAAAGTGCTACAATAACTATAATATGTAATAATTGGTCTATTATAAATAACTTAAAACTATCTTTATCTAAGTTAGATTTTATTAAGTCTATTATAAAATGTGTAATAAATATGGTTAATGGAATTACCAAATTAAAACAGTTGAATATTATTACTCCTGCTATAATTGCATGAATTAAACTGTGTAGTAGTAGATAAAGGTATTTCTCATTTTTACTACTATTTTTAATCTTACACATTTTATTCCCCTGAAAAATAAAATCAGATAATATGTGGGCAAAAATTAGGCGTAATAAGATATTTAGTTCCATGGTATTGTAACGTTATTTAGTGATATTACTTATTAATTGTGTGTATCTATTTAGATAATCCTTAATTAAGGATTCTCTAGCTGTCATTAATATTTTATTAATGTTCTGAACGCTTTTACCCATTTTATAAGCTATCTCTTTTTGTATATTATCTTCAGATATAGAAATAAACATTACCTTAGATTGGGTGGGTGTCCATTTAGAGATAATATTATCAGCAAAGGCTGTACTAACTTTCAACTCTTCGTTTACTTCATCCCATGGAGTTAATATTACCAGTCTGTTTTTACCAATAGAATCAAAGCATTTACCCGAATTTATGTACGCTTCTCCATCAGAAGTGACAACTGATGAGTTGTTAAATGAGATATTACCAATACCAATAGCCAAACGAGCATCTAAATCATATTCACGAAGTTTACTCCTTAACAAGACTGCAATTTTAAGGCTTTCAGATACGTCCTCAATAAGAATCTGAAAACTATCACCACGATATATTTCACTCTGGATATTTCCTAAACTTAAATAGGATAATTTATCTCCAAGATTCTGAATAATATCAAGGAATCTATTTCGTAATTCATCAGAAATTTTTCTGGAATTTATAATATCACCAGTTATTACACCCTTTATTGCCATAGTATATAAATATAATTTTAGGCAAAGTTAATAATTAATCTGATAAAATCAACTTGTTTTAGTTGATTTTGAGGAATCAACCTAATTGGGTTGATTTATTGGCACACTAGATTGTCCGCTTTGAATCCTCGTAAAAATTCGGGGGTTGTTATGCGTTTCTTTCCTGCTAGTTGTAGTGAGGTTATCTCTAATGCGCGGTCGTTGCAATAGATATATAGTTTACCATCACGTATAACTGTTGAGCCAGCGTTTGCATTAGTTACAAGCATTGCTGTGTCATTAGGATGTGTGGCTTCAAATATCTTAGTTGCGTACTCTTTAGCTGTATTATTGTCAATAAAGGTAGTCCATGCTGCTGGGTAGGGTGATAAACCACGGATATGGTTGTAAACTTCAATGGCTGATTTATTCCAATCTATCATGCATGTTTCTTTGAATATCTTAGGTGCAAATGATAGTTGTAAATCATTATTACACATTTCATCCTGAGAGAGTGGCTTAACTGTTCCTGCAATTATGGCATCGACTGTTTCTATTACCATCGTTGCGCCTAGTTCCATTAGGCGGTCATGGATTACTCCTACATTATCGGTTGGGTTGATAGGTATGCGGCGTTGTTGGATTACATCACCTGTGTCTATCTCCTGTTTTAGGAAGAATGTGGTTACTCCTGTTTCGCTGTCACCATTCATTATGGCATGGTTAATAGGTGCTGCTCCACGATAACGTGGTAGTAGCGAGGCATGTAGATTGAATGTTCCCATCTTAGGCATATTCCAAACTACCTCAGGGAGCATACGGAATGCAATTACTATCTGTAAATCAGCCTTTAGTGCGGCTAGTTCTGCTACAAACTCCGTATCCTTTAGGTTGGTTGGTTGTAGTAGCTTTAGGTTATTAGCTACGGCGTATTGCTTTATGGGTGATTGGATTAGCTTGTGTCCACGTCCTGCTATCTTATCAGGCATGGTTACTACTCCTACTATGTTGTACCCTCCACGGTGTAGGGCTGATAGGCTCTCAACGGCAAAGTCAGGAGTGCCAAAAAAAACTATCTTTAAATCCTCTTTAATCATCTGTATATTGTTTTAGTACTTGGCGGTATGAGTTGAATATCTTAGACTTAGATACGAAACCTATATATTTACCATTTTCAACGACTGGTAAATTCCATGCGCCGCTACGGTCAAAGGTTTTCATCACATTCTCCATACTGTCACCAACTTCAATCTTAGTTGAAGCCATACTCATAAATTTATAAACCTTCATCTTCTTATAAAGATCAGGGCGGAACATTATATTACGTATCTCATCAAGGAAAACAACCCCAATTAATCGGCGGTTTTTATCCAGCACAGGGAAGAGATTACGTTTAGATGTAGCAATAACATCAACCATCTCTTGTAGGTTCATTTCAGGAGATACCTCCTTAAAGTCTGTTTCTATAACACTATCTATTTTTAGTAGGGTAAGTACTGTTTTATCTTTATGGTGAGTAAGTAGTTCACCACGTTGCGCCAAACGCATTGAGTAGATACTATATGGGATAAACAATTTAATTGTTCCGTAAGATATTGTCGATACTATCAGTAGTGGTAGGAATAATTGATACCCCCCAGTCATTTCAGCTGTTAAGAATATTGCCATCAGTGGTGCGTGCATTACCCCTGACATTACCCCTGCCATTCCCATTAATGCGAAATTTTTAGTTGAGATATCATCCATACCTAATAGGTTAAGAATATAAGCAAAGAAGAATCCAGTTAAGCACCCTACATATAGTGATGGTGCAAATGTACCCCC
>JAWXTT010000066.1:0-11441 GCA_044433325.1 Bacteroidales bacterium | reverse complement strand
GAGCATCTCAGTGGGTGTTCCTGCAAATATTATCTCGCCACCTTTACGCCCTGCATAAGGTCCTAAGTCAATGACGTAGTCTGATTGGAGCATAATATCCTTGTCATGCTCAACGACTATTACTGTGTTATCTGCGTCACGTAGTTTCTTTAGTGAATTTATTAGTCGTAAGTTGTCACGTTGGTGTAGTCCTATGCTAGGTTCATCTAGGATATATAATACATTAACTAGTTGTGAACCTATCTGTGTAGCTAGGCGTATGCGTTGACTCTCACCCCCTGATAGGGTGGCAGTTGCGCGATTTAATGATAGATAACCTAAACCTACATCCAAAAGGAAGTGTAGGCGTGTGTTTACCTCCTTGATTATCTCAGTAGCTATCTGTGTTTGTCTTTTGTTTAGGTGTTGAGGTAGTTCAATAAACCATTCACTAAGTGTTTTGATATCCATTGAGGCTAATTGGTCAATACTCTTATCATTTATAAAATATTGACGAGCCTCTAAGTTTAGTCGTGTCCCGTTACACTCAGGGCATTTACAGCGTGAGTAGAACTGTTCAGCCCAACGTTGTGCTGCGCTAGGGGAGTCCTCGGTCTGTTGTAATTCGATATAGTGGATTAACCCTTCGTATGTTGTTGCGTAATCGGAACGTCCTATGCTCTCGTTACGTATATGTAATGTGCCATCTACACCATTGAAGATTTCATCAAGACAATCTTCAGGGATATCTTTGATAGGTGTTTTTAGGGTTACTCCATATTTTTCACAGATGGCTGTTATTTGCCAAAATAGGAGTGAACTCTTATACTTGCCAACTGCTACAATTGCCCCTGCATGAATTGAAATGCTGCGATCAGGGATTAATTTATCTTGGTCTATTATATTAATGTAGCCTATACCTTTACATCTAGGGCATTGTCCCTGTGGTGAGTTAAAGGAGAAGTTATGCGGAGCAGGTTCACGATATGAAAGACCTGTTTCAGGGTCCATAAGTGTACGGCTATAATGCGTTATGCTATCATCCGATAAGTCATAAATCATTAGTTGCCCTTCGCCACGTTTAAAGGCTTGCTTTACACTTTTTTCAAGGCGTTCTGATTCCTTTGCTGATATTTTAAGCTTATCAACTAATAGTTCTATATTGTGATTCTTGTAGCGGTCTAGTTTTAGTCCGTGTGTAATCTCGGTGATAGTTCCATCTATACGTACATTTATATATCCTTTCTTAGCTAGCTGTTCAAATAGCTCTTTATAATGACCCTTACGATTACGTACTAGTGGAGCTAGGATATATATTTTATGTTCATCATATCTGTTGATGATTAATTCCAATATCTCCTCAGTGGTATATTTTACCATTAACTTACCAGAAAGGTGTGAGTAGGCTTGAGCTGCTCGAGCGTACATCAGACGCAAGAAATCATAAATCTCAGTGGTTGTGCCTATGGTGCTTCGTGGATTTTTATTGACTGTTTTCTGTTCGATAGATATTACGGGGCTTAGGCCTGTTATTTTGTCAACATCTGGTCGCTCCATATTGCCTATCATATTACGTGCGTAGGCTGATAGAGTTTCTAAGTAACGGCGTTGCCCCTCAGCAAAGATTGTATCAAATGCTAATGAAGATTTGCCACTACCACTAAGTCCTGTAATAACAGTTAACTGATTGTGAGGGATTGATATATCAATATTTTTTAGATTATGAACCCTTGCCCCTATTATATTTAATTCATCCTGTTCTATTGTCATGCGAATATTATTCAGGGGAGTGCTAAAAACTGATTTATCAATATTTAAGATGAGATTTTGAGTTAATTTTTTACCGCCTTTATCTGAGCATAGCGAGCTATGTGAAGATAAAAAGGTGAAAAAGTAGCCAAAATATCGCTTAAAGATTGATGAAACAGTTGCATTTCTCCCAGTTTTGATTTGTTTTTATTTTTAAGTGTCAGTTTTTAAGAGCTCCCCTTAAATTACCCAATTAGGGTTGTGTGTAATGTGAGTGCGTTGAGAGTGATAAATCTCACCCTCGATAGGTACTCTTACCTTATACGTTTTTAGGTTACGATTAGTTAGTTTCTTGCTACGTATCCATGGGTTATATTCACGTAGTTGTGCGTATGTAATATTTTGTTTCTTAGCCCAATTAATCCAATCTATTGCTGTTGATACTTCAATAGTGTTAAATTTAATAGGTTGGTGTAATTGGTTAGCATCTAAATAAAATCCATACTCTTTAGGATTCTCAACTATCTGTTTCATTGCTATGATACGATATAGGTACCGTGTAGTTTCCTCAACAAGGTGTAAATCTAATGCGCTAGCCTGTTGCTGTGATTCTAATTCGCTAGAGATACGTCGCATACCTGCATTATAGGAGTATGCTACATTTATCCAATTTCCATATTTATCGTATGCTTTATTTAGATATTTACAAGCTGCAATGGTTGATTTTTCAGGGTCGTAGCGTTCATCAACTTCATCTGTAACCTCTAATCCATATTCACGTCCAGTTGTGGCTAGTAGTTGCCATATACCAGCAGCACGAGCTGGTGAGTAGGCTTTATAATCGTAGTAACTCTCAATAGCAGCTAGATATATGAAATCCTCAGGTATATTATGCTCCTTTAGTATTGGTTCAATTAATGGTTGATACTTATTGGCGCGTTTAATAGTAAGTAGTATATTTCCATGACCGAATGTCATGGCAGTAAGTTCACGGTCAAGACGCTCAGTGCGATCTAAACGATCTAAATTAATATCTTCATCAGCAAAATATACTGTTTCAGGCAGTTCTGGATTACGTGCAACTAGTGATAATGGTTGTGCTGGTTCAGTAGTTGCTGAGATTGCAATTGCTGAAATTCCAATTATTAGAATTATTATTGAAGCTACTGTAACTCCCTTACGACTTTTCATATTATTTTAATAGATATTTTTATAGTTTATAATATTAACATCACCTTTAAGTTTATATTCAATTCCATCAGCTCCCTTAGCATCAATTACATAGAAATATGCTCCGCTACCAACCTGTTTACCTTTATATGTTCCATCCCAACCTTGAGAAGGGTCGTTAGAGTAGAATAACTCGACACCCCAACGGTTGAATATCCAACAACTATACTTAACAATTGATTTATAAGATGGTTTCCAGATATCGTTAACACCCTCAGAACTGGTTGGAGAGAATGCGTTAGGGACAAGTAGTGAAGATTCACTTATTGATATGGTGAAAATGTCACTCTCACTACTACATGTACCATCACTATTAGTGCCTATATACTTTACGTAGAATGTTCCTGCTTGGTTAAAGGTTTGTAGTTTTTCGGTTTCATAGAATCGTGATTCTATTTCAGAGAAGTCTGAGGTGGTGGAAATTTGCCACTCGTTATGCGTTACTGCATCACTGTTATAGCTAACAAGATTAACCTCAAATGGAGCTGAACCGCTTAATGTAGTGGTTGAGATATCAATATCTTCACCATCTTCGGTAGCTGTTGCCATTACGCTTACGCTATTGGTTAGATATGTATCACTCTCAATAGTGGTAGCTTCACCCCAATACTCTTGAAATCTATCTCCTAAAATAGTAAAGGTGGTATTACAAAGTGGTGCTGTTAGGTAATATGAACTACTAACTGACTCCTCAATGGTGGAGGTTTCTATCTCATTAAATGTTAGCTCTTCGCTATCCCACTCTAAGGTGTTATAGCTGATTGTTAAATCTCGACTAAGTGATTTACTTTCACCTAATATTGTGTAGTAGGTGATGGTTTTAGCACTAGCAGTTACGTCAACTTTAGTCATACCGCACTCTTGATAGCTATTATCTACACTGATATCTTCAATGGTTAATTGATAATCAGAGTAATCAACTACCCAAAAATATATGGTTTCAGAGCCATCCTCAATTATATATCCACTATTGGGTGTAATAAGTGATAGGGTTGAGGTGTTTCCGCTATATGTGATATTACTAGTTATCTGATTAGCGTATGTAGCTCCTAATGAGCTGAATGAGTACCATTTAACGCTACTGTTGTTGGTCGTGTATGATATGCTTACTTGGTCAGTTTCATGTAGCACGTATATGTCTGATAGACCTGTTGTTATAGCAGGTGTATCTATATATATGCTATATAGATTACCTGAAAAACTAATCTGTCCAATTGCTTGTAATTGGATAAATATTAGTATAAAGATTGCTATTATTCTATTCATAATAAAATCTGCTGTTTATAAGGAACAAAAATAACAGTTTTTCGATGAAATAAAAAGATAAAAACTAATAAAAAATTGATACATATATAAGATATGTTGGTAGGTGTAAAAATAATCCTATTTTTGGTGCTGTAATCGTAAATAATTTTATAATTTTGCGAAGTTATATCTGAATGGCTTTTCAGATGCTAAATAAAAAAATAAAATATCAGAAATATATAGAGATGATTAATGTAACTTTTCCTGATGGAAATCAAAAGCAATATGATAAGGGGATTACTCCATATCAAATTGCTGAATCAATAAGTCCTGCGTTGGCGCAAAATATTCTTGCTGCTTCAGTTAATGGCGAGAAGTGGGATATCTCACGTCCTATTAACGTGGATGCTGCGATTAAATTATTTAAATGGGATGATGAAGAGGGTAAACATGCGTTTTGGCATACATCGGCTCACCTTTTAGCTGAGGCTCTTCAAGAGTTATACCCAGGTGTTAAGTTTGGTATTGGACCAGCTATTGAGAGTGGGTTCTACTATGATATTGATACGAATGGAAACCAGATAACTAGTGCCGACTTCGTCAAGATTGAGAAGAAAATGGCTGAATTGGTTTCACGTAAAGAGCAATTAGTGCGTGCTGAAATTAGTAAGGAAGCGGCATTAGAGATGTTCGGTAATCGTCAAGAAACCTATAAATGTGAGTTGATTAGTGAGCTTGAGGATGGTACTATTACTACCTATACTCAGGGTACATTCACTGACTTATGTCGTGGTCCACACTTGACAACTACGGCTGGTATTAAGGCTATTAAGATACTTTCTATAGCAGGTGCTTACTGGCGTGGTGACGAAAAACGTCCACAGTTGTTACGTATATATGGTATCACTTTCCCTAAAAAGAAATTGCTAGATGAATATCTAGTACTTATGGAGGAGGCTAAAAAACGTGACCACCGTAAGTTAGGTAAGGAGATGGAACTATTTGCATTCTCGCAAAATGTTGGTGCTGGTCTTCCTCTATGGTTGCCAAAGGGTGCTGCATTAAGAGAACGCTTAGAGGGTTTCTTACGTAAAATACAGAAAGCGGGCGGGTACCAACAGGTTATCACTCCACATATTGGTAATAAAATGTTATATGTGACTTCAGGTCACTATGCTAAATATGGTAAAGATTCTTTCCAACCTATCCACACTCCTGAGGAGGGTGAAGAGTATCTATTGAAACCAATGAATTGCCCTCACCACTGTGAGATTTTCAAAACTTTCCCACGTTCATATAAGGAGTTGCCATTGCGTTTAGCGGAATTTGGTACTGTTTATCGTTATGAACAATCGGGTGAATTACATGGATTAACTCGTGTAAGAGGGTTTACTCAAGATGATGCACATATTTTCTGTACTCCTGATCAATTAAAGGATGAGTTCTTGAAAGTGGTGGATATTATCTTCCATATCTTCAAGGCGTTGAAATTTGAGAACTTCGAGGCGCAAATCTCATTACGTGATCCTAATAACAATGAAAAGTATGTAGGTAGTGATGAAAATTGGGAGAAAGCAGAGAGAGCTATCATTGAGGCTTGTCAAGAGAAGGGATTAAATGCTCGCACTGAATTAGGCGAGGCTGCATTCTATGGTCCTAAACTAGACTTTATGGTGAAAGATGCAATTGGTCGTCGTTGGCAATTAGGTACTATTCAGGTTGACTACAATCTGCCTGAACGTTTTGAATTGGAATATACTGGTTCAGATAACCAAAAACATCGTCCTATTATGATTCACCGTGCACCGTTCGGTTCAATGGAACGTTTCGTCGCTGTGTTATTAGAACATACTGCTGGTAAATTACCTATCTGGTTAGCTCCAGAACAAGCGGTAATTCTTCCTATTAGTGAAAAGTATAATGAATATGCAATGGAGGTAGCTAAAGAACTTCAGAAATATGATATTAGTGCTGTCGTTGATGATAGAAATGAGAAGATTGGTAAGAAAATTAGAGATAATGAACTTAAAAAATTCCCATATTTACTAGTAGTTGGCGAAAAAGAGGTAGAAAATAATGAAATTTCTGTAAGAAAACATGGCGAAGGTGATGTAGGTTCGATAAAAGTTACTAACTTTGCGGAAAATTTATCTGCTGAGATAAAGAAACTTATGGATAATCAATAAACTTACTGAATGAATAAAAAACCAGATTGGAAAAAGAGTACATCTCCTTCACCTATGCAAAGACCTAATAATGGTGGCGGAGGAAACAGGGTATTCAAAAGAAGAGGCGAGCAACAAAACAAAGATCAACATGCCATAAATGAACGTATCCGTGCTACGGAAGTGCGTTTGGTTGGTGAAAATGTAGAACCAGGCGTTTACCCTATTCAGGTAGCGTTAAAGATGGCTGATTCTATGGAGTTGGATTTGATTGAAATCTCACCTAACGCTGAACCTCCTGTGTGTCGTATTCAAGATTACCAGAAGTTTCTATATCAACTAAGAAAACGTTTAAAGGAGCAGAAAGCTAAAACTACTAAGATTGTGGTTAAGGAGATTCGTTTCGGACCTCAAACTGATGACCACGATTATAAATTTAAACTAAAGCATGCTGTTGAGTTTCTTAAAGAGGGTGCTAAGGTTAAGGCTTATGTTTTCTTTAAAGGTCGTTCAATTCTCTTCAAAGAGCAGGGTGAGGTGTTATTACTACGTTTCGCTAATGACCTAGAGGAGTACGGAAAAGTAGAGCAGTTGCCACAATTAGAGGGTAAAAGAATGATTATCATGCTTACCCCAATAAAGAAAAAAGTGTAACGCTATAATGAAATTATCCACCTAGCAATAGAGGGATTAAAATAGGAGGAGGTTTAAAAGCTAACTCTAAAATAATTAATAAATTAAAAAGTAAAAAAATGCCAAAGGTTAAAACTAATTCCGGTGCCAAAAAGAGGTTTGCCCTTACCGGATCAGGAAAGATTAAAAGAAAACATGCTTTTAAAAGTCACATTCTAACTAAGAAGACTACAAAGCAAAAGAGAAATCTTACACATGCAGCTACTGTATCAGCAGCTGACACTAAGAATGTTAAACAATTGTTAGCTCTTATCTAAGAGTAATTCAATTTTTTATCTTTTAATTTAGAGATTTAAATAATTTTTTTTGTAAACCGAATGTTTAGCCTAAAATTAATAAAAGAGCAATAAGCCGCTAACATTCAAAAAATTTAAGAAAATGCCAAGATCAGTCAATCATGTCGCATCAAGAGCGAGAAGAAAAAAAATCCTAAAACTAACAAGAGGTTACTACGGATCACGTAAAAACGTTTGGACAGTAGCAAAAAACACTTGGGAAAAGGGTTTAACATATGCATACCGTGATAGAAAGAACAAAAAACGTACATTCCGCGCACTTTGGATACAACGTATCAATGCAGCAGCTCGTTTAGAAGATCTTTCTTACTCAAAACTTATGGGTCTTATCCACAAGTCAGGTATTGAAATCAACCGTAAGGTTCTTGCAGACTTAGCACTTAACAACCCAGCTGCTTTTAAAGCTATCGTTGATAAAGTAAAGAATGCATAATCTGAGTTTAAGATGTTATTAAGATAATGAAAATCCCCGTAATTGGGGATTTTCTCGTATATAAAACTTTGTCTTTTGTGAAAAAACGTATAAAATATATAAATATTAACCTATATGAGTAATTTTGGGAGTACTTTGGAAAATTTGGTAGTCACGGTGAGTGACTTTGTATGTGGATATCCACTATTTTTATTATTAATAGGAGGGGGGATATTCTTTCTAATATACTCTAAATTTATTCCTCTACGTTATTATGGACATGCGTTAAAATTACTAGGTGAGAAGGGTGATTCAAATCAAGGGCAGATAAGTCCATTTGAGGCATTAGCTAGTGCCATAGCGGCAACGGTAGGTATTGGTAGTATTGCAGGTGTTGCCATTGCCATAACTATGGGTGGTCCTGGTGCAATATTTTGGATGTGGGTAAGTTCAATAGTTGGGATGGCTACTAAATTCTTTGAGGGTGCTACTGCTGTTAAGTATAAAGGATACGACTCTGAGGGTGAAATTCAGGGAGGTCCTATGTATTATATCACTAGTGGCCTAGGTGCTAAATGGAAACCTTTAGCGATATTCTTTGCTATATCAGGATTGGTAGGTGCATTATGCGTAATGCAGTCTAATCAGTTAACTGAGGCTATAATAACTGTATTTACTACTCCTGCAGGATTTGAGAACACTCTGTTATTACGATTCTGTATAGGTCTTATCATATGTGCTACTGTATCATTGGTGGTCCTAGGGGGGATTAAAAGGATAGCTAAACTATCAGCTAAGATTGTACCTACTATGGTAGGGATATATTTTGTAGTAGTATTTTATATTATATTCACCAACCTTAGTGATGTTCCTAGTGTTTTTGTTATGATTTTCCAAGGTGCTTTTAACCTAGAAGCAGGTATTGGGGGGATTATTGGTGTAGCAGTGATAGGTGCTAGAAGAGCTGCATTATGTAATGAAGCAGGTATTGGTACAGCCTCAATGATGCATGGTGCTTCAACTAATAAAGAGCCTGTTAAAGAGGGGTTGATTGCAATGATTGGTCCATCTATTGACTCAGGACTTGTATGTACATTAACTACACTAGCTATTCTATTGACTGGTGATTATATGAGTGTAGCTGGAGAAGTAAAGGGTTTAGCATTAGCAATGAATGCTTTTGAAAGTGCTATACCTGGATATGGTTCTTATATATTAATGATAATCGTGTTGTTCTTCTCCTATTCAACAATGTTCTCATATTCATATTATGGTGTAAAATGCTCAGAGTATCTATTTGGAGTTAAAAGAGGACGTTACTATATCTATTTTTATTTGGTAATGCTAGTGGTTGCTGCTATGGTGCCATTAACAGTTGCAGTGGGTTTGATAGATCTTTTCTATGCATTTATGGCGTTACCTACTATGTTCAGCTTATTTATGTTAGCTCCTAGTATTAAGAGAGAGCTAAAGAGCTATTTGAGTAAAATAGGTAAGTAGGGTTGGTTAATTCTGATTTTTAACAAATAACTTTTAACATCTTAGATTTGCAGGTTAAAACTATTTGAACTAAATTTGTGTTATAGAGAAAAAGGAAAAACCCACATCAGAGCAGCTGGGTAACTCTACAATTAATCAGAAATGCCGAGACAAGCTTTTGCTTTAATGGCGGGCCCCACCTCCAGAGATGGCGGGTTCTACGGAACACAGGCGGATTACAAAGAAGTTCAAAGCTCTCAAACCCTGTCAATCGGAGTTTCACATAGCATCCTTTGGTGTGGTTCTTATAATAAGTAGCTAATTAACTAGTAAAATAGTCGGTTAGCTACTTTTTTGTTTAATTAGAATACTTATTATTAAAAAAATAGTACATTTGTATTATAATATATAAAATATATATCTATGAAAAAGTCTTTAATTTTAATATCAACAGCTATGCTTATGAGTTGTAGTGGAGTTAATAATAGTGGGAAGATTGTGCCTGCTATTGATATGAGTAATATTGATAGTACAGTATCTATGAGTGATGATTTCTATCAATATGCTACGGGTGGATGGCAGAAAAATAATCCTATTGGGGATGAATTTGCTAGATATGGAGCTTTTGATCTGCTTAGAGAGAATAATAAGGAGCAGATAAAGGAGCTATTTACATCGTTAGAGGGTAAGAAGTTTGCTAAAGGTTCAGTAGAACAGAAGATTACTGATATATATAATCAAGGATTAGATAGTGTTAAACTTAATAAGGATGGTGCAACTCCTATATTAGCTGATTTGAAACAGGTTGAGAGTGTTGTCGATAGAGCTAGCTTCTCTAAAGAGTTGGCTAGGATTCATAAATCTATGAATAATCCATTCTTTGCGGCCTATGTATATATAGATGATATGAACTCTAGTGTTAATATTCTAAATATAGTTCAAAGTGGGCTAGGTATGGGTAATAGAGATTATTACCTGGAGGATGAAAATAAGGAGATTAGAGAGGAATATCAGAAATTTATTGAGAAAATATACTCTTTAGCTGGTTATGACAACTCTGAAACTAAGCGTATCGTTAAATCTGTAATGACTATTGAGAATGCTATTGCCAAGGCCTCAAAATCAAATGTGGAGCTTCGCGATCCAGTAGCTAACTATAATATGGTGGCTATTGATGATTTTAAAGTTAGATATAGTGCTATTGATTGGGATATTTATGCTGAAGAGGTGGACTTTGAATTGCCATCGGGTATTAATGTAGCTCAATTAGCTCAACTGGATATGGTTAATAAACTGATTGCTGAAGGTGATTATCAGATGCTAAGGGACTATTTGTCATTTAATATACTAAACGCTGCCGCTACTTATATGAGTGATGACTTATATGCTGCTAACTTTGAGTTCTATGATAAAACTATGTCGGGTAAGTTAGAGCAGGAGGCTAGATGGAAGCGTGCTTTAGCTATACCTAATGGGGTATTAGGTGAAGCAGTAGGGGAGATGTATGTCGAAAAATATTTCCCTGCTGAATATAAAGCTCAGATGATGGGTATTGTAGATAATCTGAGAGATGCTCTATCTAAACATATTGCGGAGCTTGATTGGATGAGTGATGAAACTAAGGCTAAAGCACAAGATAAACTAGCTACTATTACTGTTAAGATTGGTTATCCCGATAAGTGGAAGGATTATTCATCATTGGAGATTGACGCTGAACTTTCATATTGGGATAATATTAAGAATATGAATAATTGGTTAACTGCTGATAATCTTAAGGATTTAAAGGAACCTGTTGATAAGAGCCGTTGGCATATGAGTCCACAGACTGTAAATGCGTATTATAATCCTCCAACTAACGAGATATGTTTCCCTGCGGCTATTCTACAACCTCCATTCTTTAACTTTGCGGCTGATGATGCTGTTAATTATGGTGCTATTGGTGTGGTTATTGGTCATGAGATGACCCATGGTTTTGATGATCAAGGTCGCCAATATGACAAGGATGGTAATCTTAGTAATTGGTGGAGTGATGCAGATGCAGATGCATTTAATGCTAAAGCTAAGGTGCTAGTTGAGCAATTTGATGCTGTTGAGGTGTTGGATGGTGTTTATGCTAATGGTGCATTTACTCTAGGTGAGAATATTGCTGACCAAGGTGGTCTTAGAGTTGCTTATACTGCTATTCCCCGCCGA
>JAWXTT010000065.1:0-11463 GCA_044433325.1 Bacteroidales bacterium | reverse complement strand
TGCCATTCACATTTGAGAGGATTGAGATTGAGCCTATACATATTATGCACCTAGCATTGCCTATTTTGGGCTATCGCATTGGAAACTTAGCCTATATCACTGATGCTAAATCTATTGATATGTCGGTTATTGATAAGCTGAAAGGGATAGATTATTTGGTTATTAACGCCCTGAGAAAGACACCGCATATCTCGCACTTGTCACTATCTGAAACATTGGAGATTGTTGAGCAAATTAACCCTAAACAAGCCTATCTAACACATATCAGCCATGATATGGGATTGCATAAGGTGGTTGAAAATGAGTTGCCTGACAATGTTCATCTAGCTTATGATAATCTGAGATTAACGATTGAACAATAGTTAATGCATCTTGTTTATAATTCAAAAATAGAATTATGAACAGAGAATCAGATGTTAAGGTTGAACTAGGTTCAACTATTGCTCCTGCGCAATTTTATATAAAGATTATGGAGGATGGTCCATATATGGTTTATGGTAATCCACCAATTGACCAGCAGTTAATTCTTCCTAATGAAGCGGGTAACTCATGGATATATCGTAAAGGTATGGTTCAGGTTAACGCAGATGGTGAATCTCCATTAATGCTATGTCGTTGTGGTGCATCTAAATGTAAGCCTGAATGTGATGGCTCACACCGTCACCATCATTGGAATAGCGAAGAAACAGCTCCACATGATGGAATACTTGAGGATTCTGAGATTATAATGGGTGATAGGATATTCTTGTCAGATAATCAATCATATTGCGCCTTTGCACGTTTCTGTGATGCTGAGGGGCGTATCTGGAATATCGTACAAAGAGCAATTACAGACCAAGATGTGGAGTTAGCAAAATATGAAGCCGCGCACTGCCCAGCAGGTCGCTTATTGGTTTGGAATAGCGAAACTAATAGACCTTATGAGCATAAATTTATACCATCATTATCAATCTTAGAGGATTGCGGTATAAAGGTTTCTGGTCCAATATGGGTGAAAGGTGGAATACGTATTGAGGGGAGTGATGGACGTAGCTACGAGGTGCGTAACCGCGTTACACTATGTCGTTGTGGTGAGTCTAGTAATAAACCATTCTGTGATGGTACGCACGCATCAATTAAGTTCAATGATGAATTACCCATTGAACCCTCAATACCTCATGAAGATTTCTAACCCCTAATTGCGTATTTAAGGGGACTTATAATAATTGGTTTTATTCAATTTTTAGAAGTCCCCTTTATAAATGCGTAACCCCCGAATATCTGTATTAGCATACCAGCTACTCCTAAACGGAAGTCTTGAATAGCTATTGAAAAATCTCTAACCATTGCCCACTCAATAGCTGTTCCGATGACTTGATAGCTAATAACTACTAATGCTAATATCAGTATTGAGATACGTCTAAAGTAATTAGCGGCTAACCCAGCGGCTATTGCTAAAAGAAGAGATTTGACTAAGATAATAGGTAAAACACCTATTGGTGGCATCCCAAATAGCAGGTGATTAGCTACGGGTGAGATAATAGCGGTTAATACACCTACTTTCCAACCATATTTATAGGCTGCAATTAGTGTGAAGAAATATATAGGTAGTAGTATTAATCCCCCTTGAGGAACTAAATGACAAAGTTGAGGTAGTATAATATTCCCTGCTACAAATAGTAGTGATGCTAAATAAGTTTTAGCCTGATTATAATTTAGTGAGTATAATTTAATATTGGTTGTTTGCATAGCTTTTTATTTTTGTTCTTTTATAAATTTATCAATAATCTCTAATATCTCAGTTATATTATCTATCCCTTTACATAACTTTTCGATTGGACACCAACCTGTATTTGTGCGATTTATAATATGTGGCACAATATTACCATAACCTACCTTTATATTATTAGTAGTAAGTAGTGAGTATGCACCATCGCTAATAATATGGGTGTATAGCTCATGGATACTACCATTTACCATTAGTGCAGCTGCCCCTTTACCTACTACTTTATCAGCTATAATAGCTCCATCTAAAAAGTTAGGTTCATCTTTAGTTAAATTATATAGGTCAGCAACTCCGCGTAGTGAGAATTTGCGTATATCATCCCCATTAGCTATTACGCATGAGTAGTTGCCAGTGTCTAATATCTCAACTAAGCTATTTATCATAGTTTGTTCTGTTTCAATGATTCAATATAGTTATCGACATGTTGCATCTGCTCAGGGATATTAATCTTCTGAGGGCAATGAACCACGCATTTTTTGCAATTTATGCAATGGTTAGCTTGTCTTAGCTTTGGCACTGTACGATCATATCCAATTAGGAATGTACGACGAGCCTTTTCATAATTCTCATCCTTTGAACTTTGGGGGTAAAGACCTTCACAAACACACTTGTTATAATGTACAAATGTTGAGGGGATATCAACTCCATAAGGACAAGGCATACAATATTGACATGCAGTACATGGTATCAGCGGATATTCAACCATTAGTTTAGCAATATCCATTAATAGCTCATTCTCCTGCTCTGTTACCCACTCAAGAGGTGAATATGTGCGGATATTATCTTGTAGATGCTCCATATAAGTCATACCACTTAGGACGGTAATAACCTTTGGAAAGGATGCTGCATAGCGGAACGCCCACCATGCTAATGACTTGTCAGGGCGTTCACTCTTTAGTTTATGTGCTAAGTATTCAGGTAATTTGCTAAGTCCTCCACCTAACAACGGTTCCATAATTATCACATCTATATCACGTTTAGCCAATTCAGCATATAGATATTCTCCATCAGTATTTTGTTCTGATGTTTCATCTGCATAGTTCCAATCTTTATAATTTACTTGAATTTGAACGAAATCCCACTTAATCTCGTCATGGCGAGATAGCAGATAATCATAAACCTTAATATCCCCATGAAAGGAGAATCCAAGATTGCGAATACGTCCAGCCGCACGCTCCTCAATCAAGAAATCAAGAATACCATTATCAAGGAAACGAGCTTGGAAATTATCCCAACCTCCACTACCGACAGAGTGTAGCAACAGATAATCAATGTAATCAACCTTTAGCTGTTTCATTGAATTATAGTATATATTCTTAGAGGCTTCACTGCTCCATAGGGTCTTACTAAAGTTAGATAGTTTAGTAGCAATATAGTAGCTATCACGTGGATAACGGCTAAGGGAGATACCCATAGCACGCTCAGACCACCCTTGCATATACACAGGCGCAGTATCAAAATAGTTAACTCCATGCTCCATAGCGTAGTCAACTAGTTCATTCACCGCATCCTGATCAATTACATTGCCATCCTTGTCTGGCTCTTTTAATCTAGGCCAACGCATACAGCCATATCCTAATAGTGGTATTTTATCCCCATTGCCATTTGTGCGATACTCCATCTTATCCTTCGGAACTTCAACACTAGATGTATTGGATAATCCACTAGGTTTGCATCCTGCTAATGTTAACGCGGCAGCACCGCCACCCATACATTTTAGGAAATCTCTACGAGCTATATTTTTCTTAAATTCAGTCATAATAGTAGTTGGTTTTAGTTGTTTCTATGCATTGAGTTACCCTCAACATATATTGCGCTAAATGGTCGTGATGGGCAGTTATATTCACATGCTCCACAACCTATACATCTCTCAATATCAACTACTGGAATTTTGCGATTACCATAACGCTCAGTGTCAGTAGCTTGAACCATACTAATAGCTCCAACTGGGCAGTGTCTAGCACAGTTGCCACAATCAACACCATCAGTTAATACTACACAATTCTTCTCAACCCATACAGCATGACCTATCTGGATTGATGATTTATCCTCAACGCTAACCCTTTCGATAGCTCCTGCAGGGCACACTTCCGAGCATTTATTACACTCAGGACGGCAATATCCATATTCATACGACATTTCAGGTTGCAAGAAGTTTTTCAATCCTGTTGCAGGGCGTAGTACATTATTAGGACATACAGTTACACATAGTTGGCACCCTGTACATTTTTCTGAGAAGTTACGAATACTGCATGCACCAGCAGGGACGATAGGAGTATTACGTTTAGGAATCTCCTTATCCTCAATGGTAGCTAATCCACCATCAACCAATTTCTCCTCAGCTTTTAGTGCGGCGGTGGTAGCTATTGTTGCCGATATGGCTAGCATTTTACGTCTATTAGCGTCAATCTCCGTATCATTTTTAGGTGTTTCAGCTTTGCGACGTTTTGTATATGAGATAGCACCTTGATTACAGCTATCAATACAGTCAAAACATGCAACGCAACGGCTATAATCAATCTTATGCTTATCTCCATCTATACATGCTGCTTTACACTCACGCACACATTTTTTACAGCCATTACATTTATCAGTATCAATAACTATCTTAAATATTGAGAATCGTGATAATAGACCCAATACTGTTCCAAGTGGGCAGATAGTGTTACAATATGTGCGACCATTGCGCCAAGCCAGATAACCTATTGCTAACATAGTAACGATAGCTAATATTAGGCTACCCAGATTAAATATTATTATATCAACATTGTAGAATGCGTAACTATCAACACGTTCAGCAAAATAAGCTAATAGGTTATTCCCCAATTTATATAGTGGAGCAAATATATTATTTACCATTAATCCAAAGCTACTGTAAGGATCTAAGATAGCCACTACCGAGCCTATTCCAGCCACAAATGCAACGATAAAGATAGCCACCATACTCCAACGTAGCCATGTAAGTGGTGCTGAGTATGAAAATTTGCGCTTTTTCTTTCGTAATGATGCAAACCTAGACATCACATCTTGATATATACCTAACGGACATATCACCGAGCAGTACAATCGCCCAAAAATCAATGTTAGTATTACAAATAGTAGTACTACACCCATATGCAGACCAAGTAGGGCAGGGATAAATTGAATCTTAGCAACCCATCCTAACCAACCATGTATAGTTCCAGTAAAATCTAAAAAAAGCAATGTAGCAAAAACCAAGATAATGGTAGCCACACCCATCCGTAATTTGCGTAGTTTATTCATAAGCATATCATTTAATCAATCATTAGGGGCGTTCTAAAAACTGACCATTAAAACAATACCAAATAAAATACAACTGTTTCATCAATCTTTAAGCGATATTTTGGCTACTTTTTCACCTTTTTATCTTCACATAGCCCGCTATGCTCAGATAAAGGCGGTAAAAAATTAGCTCAAAATCTCATCTTAAATATTAATAAATCAGTTTTAAGAACTCCCCTTCACAAAAATAGCAAAAAAAAATTAATTAATGACCTATCTAATAACTATTTTTCATTGTAATGACCATAAGCCAATATTGTTATTTATTACTTGGTTTTATATGCTTATTGATATCAGAATAAACATTAGGGTCAACCACTACTTTATAACTCATAAGTCAAACTTAGTTTTCATTTGCTCCCAATCCTCTAACTCAGTTTTTTCCGCTATTAATATCTGAGATACGTTGCAATTGTTCCTCTACATTTTCTTTGTTATCAAACCATTTATCCTTGCTAGGACTAGGGTTTAGGTGGATATCTTTGCTAGGATTTAGCTCTATAATGCCACCTTTGCTTTTTAGCGCAACTTTCTCCCTAAAAGCTAGCTCTAGGTATTTACTTAAATTATTACGGAACTCAGTGACTGTTACTAATATCATATTGTAAAATCTGTACGTAAAAATGTAAATTATTCTGTACAAAAATAGTGACAATATTTATAAATAGCAACTTTTGTATAATAAAAAAACAGGAACTTATCGCTGAAAGATAAATTCCTGTTTCGTATAGTGTTAAAATAGTTAACCTACTTAGTTAGTGGGGAGTAGTCGCGTGAGTATCTTAGCATTTGGTCAACGTAATTTTCGCTGTAATCAACCTCTACATCTACTATTTGACCGTTGTGGTCTATGATTGGTTTATATGTTGGGTTGATAAATCCGCGGTATGGAGCTAGGTTAAGTTTTGCGTTACGCTCTAATATCTCAGCATGGATAGTTGGGTCAACTTTAACTGCATATTTCTCAACTAATTTACGTCCAGCTTCATAATCACCCTCTGATTTGATACGTTGTACCTCAGCTAGTAATTGTCCAAATAGGTCACGTAACTTTTCATAGTTATTAATTTGGACATAATGTTTTCCATCTTTAACTATTAGTTCCACTACATTATCAGCTTTACCATTATCTAACGCCCACTCTGCTATAAGTTTACGGTTTCTCATATGAGCTTCCTCAACATCCTTACCTAATTCGATTCTTCTTAATTGTGTCAATAGCGCATTAAGCATAAAATTGTAGTAATTAGCCTTGTAAGCATCAGGGTTGTCTAATAAACCTAATTCAATTAGTTTAGTATCAGCTAAGTAGTATAGTGCGAATAGGTCAGCGCGAGCCTCCTCCAATGTTGCACCATTTGCCTTTAATGCCTCAGCATCTACGCCATCTAACAATTTACCTGAACCATGACCTAAACACTCATGTAAATCTGTATGCAGATTATCAGTAGTGAATAGATATTTATCCATCAAGTCACGATCCTCTTGGTTTAAGACAAACTCTTTATCGAATCCACTCTCATGTGATGCGTGATCATAAGCCTCAGTAATATTCTCAATAGTTACCGATTTAGAACCATGAATGGTACGTATCCAATTTGAGTTAGGTAGATTAATCCCTATTGGTGTAGCTGGGTATGAATCCCCTGCAATAATACAGTTAGTGATTACTTTGGCTGATACACCTTTTACCCTCTCTTTCTTAAAGCGTGGGTCAGTAGGGGAGTTATCCTCAAACCACTGTGCATTACTGCTAATTATCTCGGTGCGTTTTGAAGCCTCCTTGTTCTTGAAGTTTACTATCGCTTCCCATGAACCCTTTAACCCTAGTGGATCACCATATGTTTCAATAAATCCATTAAGGAAATCAATATCAGATGTGGTATCTTTAGTCCAAAGTATAGAGTAATCATCAAAAGTTTTTAGGTTACCTGTTGTATAAAACTCGATAAGTTTCTCGATATATTCCCTTTGCGCATCATTTTCAGCAACGGCGGCAGCTTTACGTAACCAGTAGTTAATCTTTTTGATAGCTTCCGAGTACATACCATTTACTTTATATACCTGTTCAACTATCTCACCATCTTTCTTGATTAGCTTAGAGTTTAATCCGTAAGATATTGGAGTTGAGTCATTAGGTGATTTTAGGCTATCATAAAAATCCTCTACCTCCTTTTGTGTCAATCCCTCATAAAGGTTGCTGTGTGAATTAGTGATTAAATCCTTACTTTCATCCTTGCTAACACCTTTAGGCATAACGCTAGAATCAAATATTACTGGTGTTAATTCAGCAATAAATACCTCAATATCTGAGTTGTATTTATCTAATGGAAGTAGCGACGTATCTAACTTGCGTACCTCCGCTGCAAAAAACTCAGCCGAAAACTCAGGCTTGAATTTATCACATGAGTAGTGGTGGAAAATACCATTAGCAAACCACAACTGTTTAAGATATTGAACAAATCCTAAGTAATCAGCAATCTCCTTATCACCTGTGTAGGTTGTGTATATTGCCTCAAATGTTGTGCGTATATCTAGGTTATATTTCCCCTTTTGGTCAAAGAAAATATCGCGCCCCTGCAATGCAGCTTCAGTTAGATAATATATATACTCCTTTTGTTGAGTAGTCAATTGCTCAAATCCAGGAACATCATATCTTAATACCTCAATATCAGCGAAACGATCCACTGTATAATCTATATTTTTACTCTCTCCCATACTTATATTTGTTGATGACATAAATGTTATGCCTGCCATTATTAAAACTTTGTTTAATTTCATGGTTGTATTTAATTAGATAAATGTTATTGTTTAGTTGTTTTTATTCGACATATAGCACTAACCCTTTCAGATATTCCCCCTCAGGGTGATATATATTGATAGGGTGGTCATTAGGTTGAGTTAATTGGTGTAATATTCTTACCTTACGTCCCGATTGAGCCGCGGCACTAAATACTGCTAGGCGGAATTGCTCCTTTGAAACAGCTTGTGAACATGAAAAGGTGAATACGATACCACCACTAGCAATCTTCTCAAACGCCTTGTAGTTAAGTTTGCGATAACCAATAAGTGCATTTTTCAGCGCACTTTTATGTTTAGCGAATGCAGGAGGGTCTAAGACTATCAGGTCATACTGATCCTGCTCGATATCAGCTAAGAATTTGAAAGCATCCACTGCGTAAGCTTCGTGGTTATTACTTTCAGGGAAATTCAGCTTAATATTGTCATTAGTCAATTGGATAGCTTTAGCTGAACTATCAACCGAGTGTACTAGATTAGCATCACCACGCATAGCATAGAACGAGAACCCACCAGTATAGCAGAACATATTCAATACGTTGCGCCCCTTACTGTATTGCTCCAACAATGCACGATTATCACGTTGATCTATAAAGAACCCAGTCTTTTGTCCTTTAAGCCAATCAGCATGGAATTTCAATCCATTTTCGATAGCTATATTTGTTTCAAACTTACCCACCAAATAGTCATTCTGAGGATCTAACTCAGCCTTAAATGGTAGTGTAGTTTCCGATTTATAATATACATTAGCTATAACATTACTATCTAATTCAGTTAATGCCTCTGCAATGATATTACGGGCAAAGTGCATCCCAGGTGAGTGCGCTTGTACCACAGCTGTATTACCATAAACATCTATCACTAAGCCAGGAAGAAAATCCCCTTCGCCATGAACCAAGCGGAACGAGTTATTATTTTCGTTGATAAGTCCAAGATTTTGGCGCATCTGAAAGGCTGCTTGTATGCGTTCAGCAAAGAACTCTTTATCAATAGCACGTTGCGAGAAATCTAAGATACGTACAGTAATACTACCTATCTGGTAGTGACCATTACCTATATGTCGTCCATCGCATGAGTAAACAGTGACCAAATCACCCTCTTCAATACCACGTTCTATTGATGCTATTGCTCCTGAAAACACCCATGGGTGAAATCTTTTTAATGACTCCTCTTTACCTTTACGAAGTATTATCTTTTTATATTCCATCTATCTTATTTATCTTTATTTGAAGAATGCACGGTAAATATCATTACCATTAGCAAATATCAGTAATCCGAATAGTAGCACCATACCTACAATCTGTGCATACTCCAAGAATTTTTCGCTAGGAGCGCGACGTGTAATCATCTCATACAGTAGGAACAGCACATGACCACCATCCAAGGCAGGGATAGGTAAGATATTCATAAATGCAAGAACTACTGAAAGGAATGCTGTGATATTCCAGAATGCTAACCAGTTCCAACTCTCAGGGAAGATACTGCCTAATGCACCGAAACCACCTAGGCTTTGAGCTCCCTCAGGAGTAAATACTAATGACATTTGGCTTATATAGCTTGTTAACTTCTCAACTCCTAGCTCAATACCGCGTGGAATAGATTCAAAGAAACCATATTGCATATTTGTAGTCTTGTAAATTTCAGTTATTGGTGTTAGTTGAATACCTAGACGACCAGCTCCATCAACGGCAACAGTTGCACTCATAGGTTCGCCACCACGGATAAATTCAAGTGTAATATCTTTGTCAGCATTAATATCTAATTGAGCCTTAAAATCTGTAAATGTAGTGGTTTTTACACCATTGATAGCTAGCATCTTATCCCCTTTAGCTAGGTTAGCTTTAGCTGCACCCATACCATTCTCAATTCCAGCAATTACCACTGGCATACGATACGATATAAATGGCAAACCATCTTTTGCATCCTTTTCAGCCTCAAAGATAAATTTCTCAGGAATTGCAATTTTAACGCTATCACTTCCGTTGCGTAGTACAGTAACTTCAGTAGCTGTCAGCATCCCCATAAGTGAATTTTCATTTAGATAATCTAATTGCATATCATCAGCAAGTAAAGGGATATCACCATCCATAAATCCAATCAGATGTGCAGATTGGTTATAAGCCATCCCCTCAGTAGCATCAGCAAAGTTTATATACTCCTCACCCCACGTATATACAATACCTGAGTAGATACCGATAGCAAGGATAAAATTAAATACAACACCAGCTACCATAATCAATAGGCGTTGATAGGCAGGTTTTGAGCGGAACTCCCATGGTTGTGCAGGTTTCATCATCTGCTCCTTATCCATTGATTCATCTATCATACCTGCAATTTTCACATAGCCACCTAATGGGACCCAACCTATACCGTAGGTAGTGTCACGCCAGCTAGCTTTGTTAGGGTCTGCTCCCTCCTTTTTCTTAGGTGTATATTTGAACAGTGAGAACCATGGATTAAAGAATAGGTAGAATTTTTCAACTCTTACCCCGAATATTCTTGCGAATATGTAATGACCAAACTCATGTACTGTTACCAAGATGGCTAGTGCCATCATCAATTGAAATGCTTTAATTAGGAATGTTTCCATTAATATTGTTTTGTTATTATTTTATTATTGAATTAGTGTAGTTGCGTATCTCAGCGTTAGTAGCAACGTAATCCTCAAAGGTTGGTTGAGGGATAAATGCGCAGTTCTTAATCCCATTAGCTACAACGTCAGCAATCTGTATATAATTAATCTTATCCTCTAGGAACGCTGCAACAGCTATCTCATTAGCCGCATTTAATGCACATGGGATATTTCCACCACGATTAATTGAGTCATAAGCCAAAGTTAGCATAGGGAACTTATCAAACGATGGAGCTTCAAATGTGAGATTACTATAATCCATAACCGATAAACGTTTACGCACCGAAGGTAATCTATTAGGATATCCTAGTGCATATTGGATAGGTAGGTGCATATCAGGTACGCCCAGTTGCGCTTTGATTGAGCCATCATTAAACTCAACCATTGAATGAACTATTGATTGAGGATGAACAACAATCTCAATATCCTTTGCTTCAATTCCAAATAACCATTTAGCCTCAATCATCTCAAAACCCTTATTCATCATAGTAGCTGAATCAACTGTGATTTTAGCACCCATCACCCAGTTTGGATGATTTAGAGTGTTAGCCTTTGTCACAAATTGCATCTGTTCAATTGGCGTTAACCTAAATGGACCGCCCGATGCGGTAAGTATTAGCTTAGATATAGAGTTATAATCCTCACCAACTAGTGATTGGAATATAGCTGAGTGTTCTGAGTCAACAGGGGAAATCTCACTAGCCGAACTCTTCAACATATCAGTAATCAATTCACCAGCAACAACCAATGTTTCCTTATTAGCTAGTGCTATTCGTTTACCAGCCTTAATAGCGTTAATAGTAGGCTCTAACCCACTATATCCCACCATAGCAGTAACGACAGTGTCAATCTCGCAATCCATCATAGCATCAGCAATCGCTTCAGAGCCAGCTTGAACTATAATTTCATAACCGTTTAATCCATCTTTAAGTTCATTATATAGCGATTCATCAGCTATTATAAC
>JAWXTT010000064.1:0-11484 GCA_044433325.1 Bacteroidales bacterium | reverse complement strand
GCTAAAACTATTGCAGTATTAGACCGTACTAAAGAACCAGGAGCAACTGGTGAACCTCTATATCTTGATGTTAAGGATTGTTTCTATGGTAAGGAGAATGCTCCTGTTATCGTAGGTGGTCGTTACGGTATTGGTAGTAAAGATACTACTCCTGCTCAAATCATGTCAGTATTTGAAAATTTAGCTTTACCTGAACCTAAAAATGGTTTCACTATCGGTATTGTTGATGATGTTACATTTACTTCACTTCCTGTGAAAGAGGAGATTGCTCTAGGTGGTGATGGTATGTTCGAGGCTAAATTCTATGGTTTAGGTGCTGATGGTACAGTCGGTGCTAACAAGAACTCAGTTAAGATTATTGGTGATAACACTGATAAATATTGTCAAGCATATTTCTCATATGACTCTAAGAAATCGGGCGGTTTCACATGTTCTCACCTACGTTTCGGTGATGAGCCTATCCGTTCAACATATTTGGTAAACACACCTAATTTCGTGGCTTGTCACGTACAGGTTTATTTAAATATGTATGATGTAACACGTGGTTTACGTCCAGGTGGAACATTCCTATTGAATACAATATGGAACGAAGAGGAGTTAGCTAAGCATATGCCTGCTAAGGTTAAGAAATATCTAGCTAAAAACGATATTACTGTTTACTGTATCAACGCAACTAATATTGCACAAGAAATAGGTCTAGGTAACAGAACAAATACTATTCTTCAATCAGCATTCTTCCGTATCACTGAGGTTATCCCAGTAGATTTAGCGGTTGAACAAATGAAGAAATTTATCGTTAAGTCTTATGGTAAGAAGGGTGAAGATGTAGTAAATAAAAACTTCGCAGCAGTTGACCGTGGTGGTGAATACAAACAATTAGTTGTTGACAAAGCATGGGCTGATCTTGAGGATGAAGCTCCAGCTACTAACAACGATCCTGCATTTATCAATGAAGTTGTACGTCCTATCAATGCACAAGATGGTGACTTACTTCCAGTTTCTACATTCAAGGATATCGCTGATGGTACTTGGCAACAAGGAACAGCACGTTACGAAAAACGTGGTGTTGCAGCATTCGTTCCTGAGTGGAACCCTGAAACATGTATTCAATGTAACAAGTGTGCTTATGTTTGCCCTCACGCTGCTATACGTCCATTCGTATTAGATGAAGCTGAGATGGCTGCTGCACCATTCGGTGAAGAACACGCATTACCTGCAATCGGTAAGGCATTCGCTGGAATGAAATTTGTTCAACAAGTTGACGTTCTTGACTGTCTAGGTTGTAACAACTGTGTGGATGTTTGTCCAGGTAAGAAGGGTGTAAAAGCATTGGCTATGAAACCACTAGATACTCAATTAGCAGAACAAGCAAATTGGGAATATTGCGCTGATTCAGTGAAGAGTAAACAAGACTTAGTTGACGTTAAGTCTAACGTTATGAACTCACAATTCGCTACTCCATTATTCGAGTTCTCAGGAGCTTGTGCAGGTTGTGGTGAAACTCCTTACGTTAAGTTAATCTCTCAATTATATGGTGATCATGAAATTGTAGCTAACGCAACAGGTTGTAGTTCTATTTATTCAGGTTCAGTTCCATCTACACCTTATACTACTAATGCTAATGGTCACGGTCCAGCTTGGGCTAATTCACTGTTTGAGGACTTCTGTGAATTTGGTATGGGTATGTATCTTGCTTATGAGAAGATGCGAGCGCGTGTTGAGATTCTTATGAATAAAGCTATCGCTTGTGACTGTACAACAGATGAGATTAAAGCATTATATGCTGAATGGTTGGAATCAAAAGAGGATTATGCTAAGAGTCGTGTTTTAGCTGATAAGATTATTGCAGCTATCGACAACTGTCCTAATGAAGTTTGTAAAGATATTAAATCATTAAGCCAATTCTTAGTAAAACGTTCACACTGGATTATTGGTGGCGATGGTGCTTCTTATGATATCGGTTACGGTGGTTTAGACCACGTACTAGCATCAGGCAAGAATGTTAATATCCTAGTACTTGATACTGAGGTTTACTCAAATACAGGTGGTCAATCATCTAAAGCTACTCCAGTAGGTGCAATCGCTAAATTTGCTGCTTCTGGTAAGCGTGTTAGAAAGAAAGACTTAGGTCTAATGGCTACTACTTATGGTTATGTTTATGTAGCACAAGTTGCAATGGGTGCTAATCAAGCTCAAACGCTTAAAGCAATCCGTGAGGCTGAAGCTTATGATGGACCATCAATCGTTATCGCATACTCACCATGTATCAACCACGGTTTGAAAGCAGGTATGGGTAAGGCACAACAAGAACAAGCTGATGCAGTAGCATGTGGATATTGGCACCTATGGCGTTACAATCCAGCATTAGAGGAAGAGGGTAAGAATCCATTCTCATTGGATAGTAAAGCTCCTAACTGGGATAACTTTGAAGGTTTCTTGAAGGGTGAGGTACGTTTCGCATCACTATTGAAACAATATCCTGCCGAAGCTGGTGAATTGTTCGCAGCAGCACAACAAAATGCTCAATGGCGTTACAATAACTACCGTCGTCTAGCTCAACAACAATGGGGTATTGCTCCAGAGGAAGCATAATTAATTGACTAAAAAGCGGAGTAACTACCGCACCTAACATAAACAGAGCTAGCCGCATAGGTTAGCTCTGTTGTTTTTTACAGTGTTGAGGTCTAAAAATAATAGAAAATTCCTATTCCTATTATTTGCAAAAACAAAATATTAACCATATCTTTGCACCGCAAATGGCGAGATAGCTCAGTTGGTTAGAGCGTCGGATTCATAACCCGGAGGTCACGAGTTCAATTCTCGTTCTCGCTACAAAATGCAAAATAGTAGAAATGGAAGCTAGGTAACTAGCTTCCATTTTTTTTGTTCAAATAAATCTAAATTATCTTTTGTTTTTATGTAACTTTTGTTTATATTTGTAAAATAATAGGATTTATTATTCAAATATATAGTGCTTATATTAGAAACAGAATTATTATATTAATTACAAAAACAAACATTATGAAATCAAAAACTTTTATTATTAGTGCTTTATTGTGTGCATCATTCACGTTGACATCATGTTTCTCTACAAAATTATATGTAGGTGATATTGAAAAGAAAGATCCTGTTGTTAAGGTTTATTCAGAGTGGAATCATCATTTAATCGGTGGTCTTGTTCCAGTTGGTAATAATGAAATGAAAACATCTGATTATGTAAAAGATGCTCCTGATTATATGGTAAAAACTAATAGAACCTTCTTAGATTTTCTTATATCAGGTGTGACATGTGGTATATATACACCTTCACATACTACATATTATCTACCTATGAATCTTTTGACTAAATAGTAGTATCGGACAAGATTTATTCTTACGGGTCAGTTTTTAGAACTCCCCTTAAATAATTAGGTTGCTTTCTTTTGAAGGCAACCTATATTTTTTTAGTTGGAGATATATGCTGAGTCTAGTCCGCTCTTCTGTATTTTGGCTGGGACGTGGATTGAGCCTGTTAGGTTGGCTACTTTAAATATTAGGTATGTAACTATTAGGGTGTATGCTAATACTATTAATACGCCTACTGTTTGGGTAAATAGTTGGGTTAAGCTACCTGCTATACCTCCTATCTCTTTACTTGCTAATATGCCTAGTAGGATTGTTCCTGATAAGCCACCCATTCCGTGAACTCCGCATACGCCTAGTGCATCATCAATTTTTAATTTCTCGATTGCCATTAGTGATAAGTAGCAGATAATTGCTCCTGCCGCACCTATTAAAATGGCGTATTGTGGCGTTACATAGCCTGAGCAGGGTGTTATGGTAGCTAGCCCAGCTATTGCGCCTGTGGCAAGCTGTATAAATGAGAATCGACGTGTGCGGATATATACAATAGCTACCCATACGCTCATGGCAACGGCTGAGGCTAGGGCGGTATTCGCAAATGCTATCGCGGCAACCTTGCCTCCAACTAATGCTCCACCTGAGTTAAACCCGAACCATCCCATCATAAGTAGTGCAGTACCTATTAGTACTAAGTTAATATTTTCGTTTCCTGCTGATGTAGGATATGCACGCTTGCCAAAATATATAGCTCCGACTAATGCAGCAAAACCTGCTGTCACATGTATTACTGTACCCCCGGCATAATCAACAAATCCCATTTGGCTAAGGAATCCACCGCCCCAAACCCAATGTGCAACAGGGCAATAGATTAATAGCATCCACATAATTTGTACCTTTATCCACCCTGTAATAGTTATTCGCTCAGCTATTGCACCTGTCATTAATGGAGCGGTGATTATGGCAAACATCAATTGATACATGCAGAACATTAGAAAAGGGATGCTGCCACCATAATTAGGGTTTATGCTAAGATCAACTCCGCTGAGTAGCATATACTGCGTTGGATAGCCAATAATTCCAAAAGTATCATCACCAAAAACTAATGAGAACCCCACTAAATACCATAAAATAGTGACAATACCTATACTCAGAAAGGTATAAATCATCATAGTTAAGCGGCTCTTACGTGGCACTAACCCACCATAAAAGAATGCTAGGGCAGGTATCATAATAAAAACTAGTGTGGTAGTCAACACCATAAAGGCTACATTGCCATTATTAATAATTTGTTCACTCATAATAACAATAAACACTATTATCCTGGTTAAGTTCAAAAGTTAAACTCTTACCTAAAAAATATGGGCGTTTGGGTTTAATTTGCTAAATTTGCAGTCTAATTAAAAAAGATAACTAATGCAAAAGCCTTCAATTCCTAAGGGTACACGTGACTTCTCACCAGTGGAGATGGCAAAACGTAATTATATTTTCAACACTATTAAAGAGGTGTTCCTACTTTATGGTTTTCAACAAATTGAAACTCCTGCTATGGAGAACCTTTCAACGCTGATGGGTAAGTATGGCGAGGAGGGTGATAAGCTGTTGTTTAAAATCTTGAATAGTGGTGATTTCTTGCGTGGACTTTCTGATGAGCAATTAATTGAGCGTAATTGCAATGGTTTAACTCCTAAGTTGTGCGAAAAGGGGTTGCGTTATGACCTAACTGTGCCATTTGCACGTTATGTAGTGCAACATCGTAATGAGATACAGTTCCCATTTAAACGCTACCAGATTCAACCAGTTTGGCGTGCTGATCGTCCTCAAAAGGGTCGTTACCGCGAATTTTATCAGTGTGATGCTGATGTGGTAGGTTCAGACTCGTTACTTAATGAGGTTGAGTTAGTATCGTTGGTTGACAAGGTGTTTGCTCGTTTCGGTATTAGTACTATTATCAAACTTAATAATCGTAAGGTGCTTAGTGGTATCGCTGAGATAATAGGTGCTGCGGAGCAAATCACTGATATCACAGTAGCTATTGATAAGATTGATAAGATAGGCTTAGAAAATGTAAATGCTGAACTAGCTGAGAAGGGAATTTCAGCCGAGGGGATAGCGATGCTGCAACCATTATTGCAACTTTCAGGGACTAATGAGCAGAAGTTAGATACTCTAGCTAATATATTGGCGGCATCTGAGATAGGTCTTAAAGGTGTTGAGGAGCTACGTTATCTGATAGGTATGGTTACAGATGTTGAAATGACTTCAACAGTTGAGTTGGATGTATCGCTTGCTCGTGGTCTAAACTATTATACAGGAACCATTATTGAGGTTAAGGCTTGTGATGTGCAGATTGGTAGTATCACAGGAGGTGGACGTTATGATAACTTGACAGGTGTATTCGGTATGGATGGAGTATCGGGTGTAGGTATTAGCTTTGGTGCTGATCGTATTTTTGATGTTCTAAACAGTTTAGATCTTTACCCTGAGGAGGCATATATCAGTAGTAATGTGATATTCTTAAATATGGGCGAGAGTGAGGCTAACCAATCACTAAAATATATCCAAGCGATACGCCAAGAGGGTATCTCAGCAGAGCTTTACCCTGATTGCGCTAAGATGAAAAAACAGATGTCATACGCAAATGCTAAACTAATCCCATACGTAGCAATAATAGGGGAGTCAGAGCTAGCCGAAGGGCAGATAACCCTTAAAGATATGGCAAACGGAGAACAATCCAAGCTAACCATAAGCGAGTTAATAGCAAAACTAAAATAATTCAATTTTTTAAGACTATTAGAGTTAGTCTTTAATGGAGGTATAACCTCGATAGAAACCAACTCTAGAGCTATTGTTAAGGGTCAGTTTTTAGAACATCCCTTAAATTAATGTATTGATTACTGCCATTTCTCTATGCTAGGATCGAATCGTTTAATTATCTTATTATTGCTATTTGATACAGAGTAACTGGCTGTTGTACTACTAGTTGGAGCATCAGATATTAAGAATGTCATTACAACTACACCATATCCGTCGTTCTCCTTATCATCGTCAGCAGTATTGTCGTCAATGCTTTTTGAAGCACCTATTTCATATATCCCTGAAGCTGGATTATCCCCTGCTAATGGTGATATTATCTCTCCATTGTATCTAGCGACACTATTCCATTGTGTCGCAATTGTAGGATCACAATTGCTATATAAATCGACAATTACGCGGTATATCCCATTTTGGAGACTTTCATACGGGATAACAATATTTTCATTGTTCAGATTGTCAATATTACAAGCTGCATTAGAATCATGATCTAATCCATATATTAAATCACCATTATCATCAAGGACTGTCATTCGGTTTCCGTAGTAAATCCTATTGCCATCAGGTTCAATTAGATGAAGGTCTATGTCTTTAGCATTATTAAAAGCTAGATTTATAGCTAAATCCCCAGTCGCTGTTTCTACATACATGATTTCAACTTTGTAGTGCGGTGTAAATTTACCATCAACGGTAACTCCTGATACGAATATAACTATATCACCATTAAAATTTGAACCAAATAATATAGGTATTCGATATGAAAATGATTGTGTAGATTGCTCTGATGTTTCAACCTTTGAAGATTCGATGTTGAAATACCCACTAATCCCTTCAACGGCAATATTAAATGAATTATATTGAGTTGTTGTTACTATCTCAATATAGTTTATACCACCTGAAATAGCTTGGCTATTATATGAAACTTCATCACTTTCAAAAGAATCAATACCATAAGAATATTCTGGAATATCAGTATTATAATATGTACTTCCTTCAATGTCAATATACTCAGAGGTGTAATTATCTGGTATAGAAGTGGATGTGATTTCAATAATTCTGGATATGGTTTCGCTATTGCCATCGGAATCAATGTATGTTACTTCCAGAATTGCTATATCTCCAGTAGTAGCATCGGTTGGTTGTTGAAGCACTACATAAGCATTTGTATAAAGTACTCCGTATGTAAATGTAGGCATTACGACCTCGACACCCCATAAATCGGTTGATGCAGATGCTCGTGTAACTATATCTTGAGATGTGCCTGAATTATTTAGGACTTTAGCAACTATAGCTTGAATATCACCATCTGTTACGGTGCTGGGGTGTATAAGTTCTATCTTGTTATTGCTAGAGCTATAACTGAATTTAGAGTAATCCGAGAAAGAAACTAGTTTATCAGATATTCTAGGTATAGTAAATGAAACACCTGTAGTAAGTTTAAATGTTACGTAATCTGGATCTGAAACATCAACTGAGTTGAAAAGAGTATTTCCACTAGTTCCTGTTGCTGTTACATTTGTAGAATCCCATGTAATACCTCCATCTATAGAAATTTCCCATTCATTAGTTGATTCATTTATTTGTATCATTGGTGTAATGCCATCAGCACCATCTTGTCCATTGATGCCATCAGCACCATCGATGCCATCTTCTCCATTGACACCATCAGCCCCTGTTACTGGAATTTTGTTGTTGTTTTCATCTAATAGCCATTCCCCATTCAACTGCCAATAATATAACCCATCAGTAGCCTGTGCTACATTTATTATAGGAGAATCACCATTTGTTCCGTGATAAATAGTAGTTGAGCCGCTGTATTTAAAAGTGATAGTATAACCAGAGCCATCTGCTAGCTCTTCGACTTCAGTTATATAATCATTGGTTTCAAGTGCCGAAACTACTTGTTGGAGAGTTGCTAACTGTGTATTTATACTCTCTTGCCATACCTCAAGACTCTCTATCCGATCTCTAAGTTCGGTATCATCATATTCATCATTACATGATGCCGTAAATCCAATTGCGATAAGCATCACAAAAAATAACTTTTTCATTAAACGTAATGTGGATTCTAATTATTTATATTTTGCCTCAAAATTTAGGATAAGAATCCATTTGTTCCTAAATAGAAGTATCGATTATGCACTTTTCTTATGTAAATTAGAAAGGGCAACTAATCACTTAGGCGCCCTTTCTTTCTTAAAATACATATTTAATTTAGTACAATCTTTCTTTAAATTTTGTCGATGTATATTAAATAACGATCTACTAGTTAGTATTTTAAGATTGTAAGACTTTCGCTTCCGCTAGCCTCTGCGTATGCAGTGCCACTGTTATAAGCTCCTTCAACTATCACTTCAACATTAGCACCAATGAAGTCAGCTATTGGTTTTGTACCTGTGTTGTTCCAAGTGAATGTTGTACCAGTAAAGTCAAGATAGCTACCAGTTGCCGAAGTTACACTTGCATCTATAGAGTTAAATGATAAACCATATTTGCTCTGAAGTGATGTATTCCAACCTGTACTTGGTGAATATACCACATTATCGTTGAACATAACAGTTATGTAATCCATTACATCTAAAGTAGTAGCCATATCAGTAGTAGCTATCTCCATTGTGTCAATTGATACTGTAATAGGATTTTCAAATCTGATAGTCCAGTCAATAGTTTGTTTAAGACCATTTTCGTAAACGATAGCAAATTGCATAGGGATATCCTTTAAGCTATCTGTTAATGGTGCTGTTAAGCTAACTACCTGAGATTTAATATTAGTTATGTCAGTTGCATTATCAAATGATAAATCTACACCAATAATATCGTAACTGTTTATAGTAGATGTAAAGTCAGTAGTATTATTGTATTTGTTATTGATAGAAGTTTCAGTTGTAATATAGTCACTTAGGTATGAAACAAAAGCCTCAGAAGTTTGAACAGACATTTCATGACGACCATTAACTTCAGAACCTTTAGTTATCTGGATACCCGCAGTACTTACATAAGAAGATTCAAATGCTGGTAATGTTTCAGTAGGAGCTGAAATTGTAAATGAATGATTGATAATTACATCACCATTAACATTAGAATTGTAAGCTTTGTATGTAACAGTCCAGTTATATGTGTCCCAACCAGTTGATCCATCAATTTGGATACCATATAGGTTGGTAGGAGTAGAACCAGTAGCTGTTGCAGATAAGTCAGTGATACTACCGTATGAACCGATAGCTGCAGTTGTACTAAGGATAGGATTATTTACGTCATAAGCAGCTACGAACTCAGTATGTGTCATTTTTACATTGTCATTATTATAAACTTTTTGGTTCATAGTAGTCCAATCCATAGTTAATTCATATGTTGAAATACCTGAAGTAGTATATGTATATAAGTCAGAGTATGCAAAAGTTTGGCTAGCCATATCAATAGTGATATCAGTTGGAGGTGTTGTAGGAGTAGTTGGCTCTTTAACAATCTCAAATTTGATATATGCAGTAGCAATAACAATTGAAGAACCGAATAATGGGTCACTCATAAGCTCAACCTTAACAATAGGAGTTCTACCA
Organism: Bacteroidales bacterium; assembly: GCA_044433325.1. Lineage (GTDB taxonomy): Bacteria > Bacteroidota > Bacteroidia > Bacteroidales > Muribaculaceae > HGM05232. Next base: position 1,774 of record JAWXTT010000064.1, on the reverse strand, counting down.
ATAGAAGATGTACCCCAAGTACCATAATCAACATTAAGTATGTTATCATCACTAATAGATACGTATGCTTGTTGATTAGTAACACCGTCACTACCAATATATTCTGATGGTAATGAGAATCTGAAGCTATAATCTTCGATATTGTAGTTGCCTAGCCAAGATCTAGTAGTAACATCTTTATCTGAAGATGCATATACATATTCCATTAGGTCATAACCAGTAGCACTTTCAGCTAGAATCTCATGATCTGCTGTATATGATAATGTTGGCTCAGATGTAAGATAATCAGCCGACGCAACAGCAGCAGTTCTATAACTAGAATTGCTTATTGCATCACCAATATATACATTTACTAAGTTAATAGCTTCAACTATAGCAGTATTAGACTTAATAGTAGTAGTATCGTTTAGATTAGCTTGAAGATAGAATCTATTCTCTTCATTGCTAGATGCTGCAGGAAGATTATAAACATCAAATTTACCAGTTACAGTAGCATAACCATTAGTTAACAAAACAGCTAAATTTTTAAAGTCTAAAGATGATGAACTACTTCTAGTAGATACATTTATAGCATTTAACTCCCATGATGCAGGTTCAGTTGCACTAGATGGGTTAACGATATACTTATAAGCACTGCTTGATGATAATGCAGTTTGATTAGAAACTATCAAATAATATGGAGTTACAATTGGCATAGATGAATATGAATCGAAAATGAAACCATCTCCACTCTCTTCACTAACTAAAAGAGAAGTAATATATTTTTCACCAAGAGTAACAATAGCACTATTGCCTTCAGAGTCAACTATTCCATATAAAGTAACTGTACCATTATCCTCTAATACAGCTGTTATACTTCCAGCAGAGTAAAAACTAACACCTGAATCAGCACCTTTTATATATGTGCTAGTAGTTTCGTCCCATACATACTCAACGAAAGTTCCAGTTGTTTCATCAGGAGCATAGTATTTACCATTACTACCATCAGTACCATCAGTACCATCAGTACCATCGGTACCCTTTTCACCAGTTGCTGCTAAACCTGTATCAACACCATCGATATACCAGTTTCCATTAGTGATTTCAACAATGCTACCATTTTCACCAGGATCACCATTAGTCCCATTAGTCCCATTAGTAACGTCATAGCTAGTCCCATTGGATAGAGTAATTCTAATACCATTGCTAATAGATTCGACACTACTAATAGTTTCACCTGCAGATATATCCGTTTTTAGGTCTGATAATTGGCTCTGCAAGTCAGATACTAAAGAGTTGAGGTTGTTAATATCTGCTTCATAGTCATCTGAACAACCAACACTGAATACCATTATACTTACGAGCATAATGGTAAAAAATCTGTTTAAATACTTCTTCATAAATAATTAATTTAATTGTTTTTTTAATAGTAAGTTTATCTCAATTCATACATCATTTAATTCATTAAGAAATATCATAATCTATATTGATACGTAGTGTGTCAATCATATTTAGATATTATCCCAGTAGTAATTTCTCTTAGTAAGAGAAATTTATGATTTGTATTGCATTGATAAATAGATGGTTAATTACTTGAGTGTTTATAAAATATTTATATATTGTTAAACTAGTTGAATTTTTTCTTAAAATTATTTTGTACTTATGTTATTTAAGCATACCTTTGTAGTGTTTGATTTCTCTTACTAAGAGAAATTACTACTGGGATAATATCTAAATATGATTGACACACTACGTATCAATATAGATTATGATATTTCTTAATGAATTAAATGAT
>JAWXTT010000063.1:0-11621 GCA_044433325.1 Bacteroidales bacterium | reverse complement strand
AAAGGGGAGTAAAAAAAGAATAGCATAAAGTTTTAACTTTATGCTATATCCTCTTGGTGGCGGGAGCCAGACTCGAACTGACGACCTTTGGGTTATGAGCCCAACGAGCTACCACTGCTCCATCCCGCGATGTTTATGGGTGCAAAGGTATGACTTTTGCCTATACACTCCAAATTTAAGGAGAGTTATTTTTCAGAAACTGCGATTATTTAACGTTTCTACATATTCTGTGGGGTATATTTAGCTCTCTAATATTAAGATATCAAGAGCTGAATAAATTATTTTCATTTTTTTATAAAAACTATTGACCAAAAAAGTATTATAATTAAAATATTTATCGTACTTTCGCACAGTTTTTACTTATATGTGCAATAAACATGCCTCAGAAAACAAGAGAAATATTAATTGATGTAGCAAGACAACTCTTTGCCCGAAAAGGTATTGAGAATACTACTATGAATGATATTGCTGAAGCATCTCAAAAGGGGCGAAGAACAATATATACTTACTTTAAGAATAAACGTGAGATATATAATGCTGTCATTGAGAGTGAATGTGATCAGATGTTTTTAAAACTACGAGAATTAGTTGCATTACCTTTACCTCCTGAGGAGAAGTTAATGAACTTTATATGCATACGTTTTGAAGCGGTCAAGGAGATTGTTATTCGTAATGGATCGTTGCGCGCTGGTTTTTTTCGTGATGTACGTAAAGTAGAACGTGCTAGACGTGGTACCTCCGAAAAGGAATTTGGTCTATTACGCCAGATTCTTGCTGAAGGGGTGGAAAAGGGAGCTTTTAAGATTCAGAATATTGAGCAAACTACGGTTATTCTGACTTTGATGCTACAAGGATTGGATGTTCCTTATATTCGTGATAATCTATCAGAATTAGGAATTGAAAAACTTATGTTTAAAGAATATATTAAAGATTTTATATTATACGGAATTAAAAATAAATAGAATGTTTTTAAATGCAACGGGATTTTACGTTCCAGAGGGACGTATTGACAATAACTACTTCCTAGAGAAGAATGGATTAACAGATGAATGGATATATCCACGTACTGGAATTAAAACTCGCTCAAAAGCAAATGAGAGTGAAAATCATAACAGCATGGGATTAGCCGCAATTGAGATGGCTAAGAATGACCTATCTTATGATATTACTGAGATAGACTTAATAGTTTCAGCATGTTATTCACCATATGATACAGTTGCAACATTGGCTCATATAACTCAAAAAGAGTACAATATTGATAAGGCTAAGGCGGTTTATGCATCTTCAGCATGCTCATCATTCGTAAATGGATTAGAGATTATTGAGGGATATTTTGCAATGGGCAAAGCAACCAAAGCTATTATCGTATGCTCTGAACATAACACATATTACAGCAACGAAACTGATCCTGTTTGTGGTCACCTTTGGGGTGATGGCGCAGTAGCTTTTATTGTTTCTAAAGAGAGAGTTAGCGATACAGATGCTGAGATTAAAACTATATACACCTGTGGACTAGGTAACATTGGTAAAGGCCCTGAAGGGGTAAGACTTCGTCCTCATGAGGATGGAATAGCAATGCCTGATGGACGTGATGTATTTATTCACGCTTGTAAATATATGGTTCATGCTTTGGAAGAGGTTGCAACTCCTAATGGAATGACTATTGATGATATTAACTATATAATTTGCCACCAAGCAAATAAGAGAATCGTTACAAATGTAGCGCGTCAATTGAAATTTGGCGATGAACGTTTCTTTAATAATATTGAAGAATTAGGTAATACAGGTTCGGCTAGTGCTCCACTTGTATTAGCACAGAATATTAACTCAATACAGAAGGGTGAAACTGCTGCCGTTACTGTATTCGGTGGAGGCTACTCATGTGGTAGTTTCTTAATCACTAAATAACTATTAAAACAACTTTTGAATATGAAATTACTTGAAGGTAAAGTAGCATTAGTAACAGGTGCTGCACGTGGTATTGGTAAAGCAATAGCACTAAAATTCGCTCAAGAGGGTGCTGATATTGCATTCACTGACTTAGTAATAGATGAAAACGGAAAACAAACTGAGGCTGAAATTGCAGCTTTAGGAGTTAAAGTTAAGGGTTATGCATCTAACGCATCTAACTTTGAGGATGCTCACGAAGCTATCAAGGCTATCGTAGCAGACTTTGGTAAAATTGACATCCTAGTTAATAACGCTGGTATCACTAAAGATGGTTTAATGATGCGCATGACTGAAGCTCAATGGGACGCAGTTATTGGTGTAAACCTTAAATCAGCATTTAACTATATCCACGCTATCACTCCTGTGATGATGAAACAACGTAGTGGTTCAATCATCAATATGGCTTCTGTTGTAGGTATATCTGGAAACGCTGGACAATGTAACTACTCAGCATCTAAAGCTGGTATGATAGGTTTAGCTAAGAGTATCGCTAAAGAGGTTGGCTCACGTGGTATCCGTGCTAACTGTATTGCTCCTGGATTTATCATTACAGACATGACAGCTGCTCTATCTGAAGAGGTACGTAAAGAGTGGGCTGCTCAAATTCCATTACGTCGTGGTGGAACCCCTGAAGATGTAGCTAACGTTGCGACTTTCTTAGCTAGCGATTTATCATCATATGTAACTGGTCAAGTAATCCCAGTTTGTGGTGGTATGAATATGTAATCCGACTAGAAAAATAGATATATTAAAAGTTTCAGGGGCAACCTTGAAACTTTTTTCGTTATAATCAGAAAAGAATTAGTAAATTTGTGCAAATTGAATCTATATGAATAAGATATTAATAGTAATCCCTGCTAGATATGCTAGCACTAGACTACCAGGCAAACCATTAGTTAAGATTGCAGGCGTTGAGATGATTAAACGTGTTGCTAAGATTGCTCAGTATGTTGCTAACAAAACCGAAAACTGTTCATACGTAGTGGCAACTGATAATAACAGTATAATTGATTTCTGTACAGCCGAGAATATCCCAGCCGTAATGACTGCTGAAAGTTGCAAGAGTGGAACAGAACGTTGTTGGGATGCTATTAATCAACAAAGTGAACGCCCTAATTTCGTTATAAATCTGCAAGGGGATAACCCACTTTGCCCACCATGGTTTATAGAGCAACTTATCCAAGCATGGCAAGAGGATAACACAGGTGAACTATTCACCCCTGCCCTACACCTATCATGGAGCGAATTTGATAGTATGCGTGAAGCAAAGAAAACAACTCCATTCTCAGGCACTTGTGTTGAAGTTGATAAATTTGGTTACGCACTAACATTTAGCAAATCACTAATCCCAACAATTCGCAAAGAGGAGAAACTGCGCACCATACTTGATAAATCACCCGTTAGGCGACACATCGGATTATATGCATACACATATAATGCATTAGAGAGATATTTCAATGATGAACCATCTCCGTATGAACTTCCTGAAGGATTGGAACAGATGAGATTCCTACACAACAGAATACCTGTAAAGATTGTTGAGGTTGACTACAACGGACGTAAATCTATGTCAGGAGTTGACTCTCCTGAGGATATCCAACGTGCCGAGGAGATAATAGCAGAATTTGGTGAATTTGACTTAAGGAGAGTTCTAAAATAATTATGGATATAAATGATATTATCAGGAGTATAACTAACTACGATTATTCAGAATTGAATAAGATAGCACCACCAAACAATAACCTAGAGGCAGTAATAAAACAATCTCTATTAAATGGCGTGCCATCCAACACCCCAACACTTATAAATGTAAGTGGCATTCCTGGTTCAGGAAAAAGCACCTATTGCAATAAGCTACTATCACAACCTGAATATAAAAATTATATATTTATAGGTTTTGACTCGATTATGGAGAACCCACTAACTCCATATAAAGAACAGGAGGCTGTTGATGCAATAAAAGCATTCAGCAATTGGGAACTACCAGCACGCATAGCTGGCTACGAGCTACTTAAACGTGCTATTGATAATAGATATTCAATTATTTTTGAGCATTCCTCATCTATTAAACAACATATAGAATTATTTAAATATCTGATTTCACAACAGGGATATTATGTTGACTTCATATACCTTGAAATAGATATTGAAACTGCAAAAGAGCGTGCCGCTAAAAGAAAAAGATATTTACCAACAGAATATTTAACTGATAGACTAACGGTTTTAGCAGAGCTACTACCAGAGTATCAAAAAATATGTACAACTTTTAAAAAACTAGACCCATGCCAACAAGAATTATAATAGCACGCCACGGCAACACATTCCTTCCCAATGAAACGCCAACCAGAGTAGGTGCAAAAACCGATCTACCACTTGTCGAGGAGACTCGTGCTCGTAGCATAGGTCTATACTTAAAATCAAAAGGAATTATACCTGATAGAGTATATGCATCACCCCTATTAAGAGCTAAAGAAACAGCTAAACTTGCCATCGAGGAGTTAGGGCTAGAAACTAAACTTATAGAACTTGATGATTTTACTGAAATTGATTATGGCGTTGATGAAAACCAAACAGAGGATGTAGTACGCCTTCGCCTAGGCAATGGAGATCCTGAAAAGGGTAAAGAGATAATTAAACTATGGGACAAAGAGGCAATAGTACCTAATGGGTGGAAAGTTAATCCTCAACAGATTATAGACACATGGCTAAAATTTGCTGACAATAATATAGCTGACAACGAAACAGTACTAGTAGTTAGCTCAAACGGAGTTATTCGTTTTGCGCCATACTTAACAGGTGACTTTGAGAAGTTTACTAATGAATTTGGAATTAAGGTTGCTACAGGTGGTGTTTCAATCTTTGAAAAAAATAAAACTAATAACTCATGGATATGCACCGAATGGAATACCAAAGCCTTTAAACTATACGATGAACTAAAATAAGGGGAGTTCTTATACCTTTGCAAAAAGAATAATAATGATAAATATTTAGGTAAAATGCAACTGTTTCATCAATCGCATCTTAAATATTGATAAATCACTTTTTAGAACACCCCATAATAGAGAACAACACAATGGAAAATAAAATTAGACTCTCAGATGTAATTAAGTACCTATTAGTGGGTGCTATATTTATTAGTATGTTTATTATATGCTATCTAATACTATTTATCCATGACTATACTCATATAGAATTTAACAAACTAATAAAATATCTAACTGATCTTCCATCATTTTTAATTGCTATATTAATTCTTGCGCCATCCTATTTCGCTGGATTATTCATTCATGCCTCAAATGAACTACTTGTATCATTATGCCGAAGAAACCTTGCCAAAATGGAGTATAAGCTAAGAATATCAGAATATCAGAATGAATCTAATCTGCAATCAATAATATTAACGATTGAACTTCTATTTAGACGAATATTAAATTTTATATTACGTTTTACCTATAAATACACTATTGAAGATGTATGCACTTCAATGAAAGAATCTACTAAGGATAGAGATAAATACACCACCGACACCCCTATATGGATTACACTTTCAACAAATCCATATAAAACCTTAAAAGTTCTAGCTGAAAAAATATCAGAACAGGACTCAGATATTAAAGGTGAGTACCTATATTTAAATGAGTTTATGTTAGGATTTAGGCTCTCAATTTATTTAATATCTACATTTTTACTATGTGGCGGTATAAATAATGGCTTCTCATTCCTTATCTTTTCAGAGATAATAGCTGGAATTATTATCTCAATAGTGTTATTCTCATTATTTGCTAAAGTATTTGCTCGTAAATATATTAGATATATCGACTCCTGCGTAACAGCAAACAACATATCAATAGAGGATATTTTAATGCAGGATAGAGGATTACCATGTGCCTATATCCTAATACGTAGCACTACTAATATAAAACATGAATATTTTGATAAAATGTTCAAATCAGTGCTTCAGCAAACATACCCAAATATAAAAATAATATTACTTGAAGATAACAGCAATGTAAGTGAGACATCAACACTTAATCAATATATAAACTCTATTCAAAATAACGAAAAAGTCCCTGAAATAATATACTGTGAAAGTAACACTAATGGAGCCGCAGGATCATCAATTGCTATACGTAATAAATTTGTAGATGTAGCCAATCATAATGATGTAGCCATATTACTAGATGATGATGATGAACTAGCGTCACCTACCGCTATATCAACCATTATGTCCAAGATTATTACTACAGGTGCTAATATCTGCCTTGTAGGATTTAAAGAAACTAATAAGCTAGGGTTAAGTATAATAAACAATAAAAATCATTATGACTCATTACTACATGAGATTTCTCAATTTAATAAAGCTATCAAATTTAATGATATACAGTATCTGTGTAGGGCAGCTAGTATGGCTTGGACTAAATGCCTAAAAAAATCTGTTGTCAAAGAGTACTGTGAAGTAGTAAAAGATCAAGAGGAGAAAAGGAATGGCTGTGCATTGCCACCATTTAAAGACCTAAAAGCTTACGAAGATTTTACCGACTATATGATGTTCCTATTTAATGACATTAGAATTACAGCTATAACAGATACTGTTTACAGCTACAAAAAGCATAATAATAGTATTACATCAAATCTAACTAAAGATAGCTTCCAAACTCAACGAATAGGCTTCCTACACTATCTTATAGATTCAATATTAGCACCTAAAGAGGGTTTAGATATTAATGATAAAAAGATAAATAGTTTAGTTGAATTTTTGAACTATAAAACACGTGTAATAACAGGAATACTTAAAGATAAATCTAAAGATATTGGATACACAGTTGAAGAATTCTGGGCTGACTATAAAGATCAACAAAAGTTAATTTCCAAAGAGAATAACTACCTTGAGATTATTCTAAATCAATCACATGATAAAATTGAAGAGTTTTACTCTCAGGTTAATGATTTTTCAAATAAAAGTCTCAATTAATACACATGCACACTGCTCTGTGCTGATGGTAAGTATGATACACCTAACCACGTAATCATTAGCATAACAAATGCTATAATTACTAACCATAGTGCAACCCTATCATAACGGCTACTGCTATGTAATCTTATATGTATATACGCCAAGTAAGCTGCTGAGGTAATAAATGCCCATGTTTCCTTGGGGTCCCAAGACCAATAGTGTCCCCATGCTGCCTTTGCCCACAATGCACCCATTAACATTCCCAGTATTAAGAACCCGAAACCTACATAGACCATATTGTCAAGAAAATTGAAGATTTTCCTATCCCTCGTTCCCTTAACTAGCGCAATTGCTGCCCCAATAGTAGCAGCTCCAAACATAGCATAAGATAAAATATAAGATGCTACGTGCGGAATAAACCAAACACTCTGCAATGCTGGCATAAGTGTCTTAGAGTGTATCTCTGGCTTCAACAGATTAATAACGACAAAGACTACTGCTACGATTGCTGAGAAACTCAGTAGCCAAGGATAACGCCACCGCCTATAAGCTACGAAACCTACACCAGAAAGGAATAGCGAATACCACAACCGTGTTTCACCCATAGTACGCATAGGTGGACGCTCAAGATGCACCCAGAAACTAACAATAAATGACAGAAAGATTGTAATCCCTGTAAGCATTAAGATATTGGCAATAATCTCACCCCTACCCTTGATATACACTACACCAGCTGCAGATAACCATAAAAGCATTACAGGCAATGCAAACCATATAAAATCGTTCCAAGTCATAACTTCACACCTCCACTCTTAGCACCATTCCATAACATAAGTAATGCGCCAATCATTATTAATATAATACCTATATATACAGGCACAATCCATGGATCATACACAAGCTCAAAACTACTATATGATGATAATCGCCCTGCATTATTGTCATAACCATATTGATATATATACCATGAATCTATCCTCAACGGTTTATTTACCTCTAAAATAGAACTACGTTGCTGACCGCTCTGAGCATAAACTGTGATATCTGATTTAAATGTTCTAGGCTCAGGGGTAGTCATAACCACACAGTAATTATCATCCAATGGTAGTGTCATATATAGTTGTGATTGATTTCCACCACAGATCCAACCCTGCTTAACTTCGCCACCCTTACTAATCTTAATCATAGCAGCAGGTGTAGCCCCAGGCATAGGTACTTCATGGTAAGTAGAATCACTACTTCTAACTGCATTATGTATATAATCCTCTAACTCTATATCCCAACCAAATATTTCACCACAGATATCATCACTATCTATCTGAAAGAATTGTGGTTTATCTTCGGGCATAGTTTTACCACTCTCCCTATTAATAATAGCAAGTTTAGGTGGATATACATCCATATCAAAATCTTTCAACTCAATAGCGATAGGTAACTCCTTTACGGCACCATTGTCAGCATACACACGCCATTGCGTATCCCCTTCATTCACATACATTATATAACGTTCCATATCAGCAGCTCCCAAAGCTGAGGCAACTAACAACAACCACAGACCTATATGATTAAGATAAAACGATAAATCCTTAATACTAAAAGCGATCAATCGACGTACAACTATTGCACCTAAAGTAATAACCATAAAGGTATATAACAATACAAAACCCCAATTACGTGTCATCAGCTCAAAACCTAGCGCAGATTTAGCATCACCACCATCCCCCAACTGTGGAATCAATCCCATTATTATTGACAATAACAATATTGCCAATATCTGAGTTACAGATAGAGATAAAGATGAAAAGAATCGAACTATATGGTTACTCTTGGCAAAAGCGCCTAATAATATACTTATAAAAAGAATAGCCACCCCAACGATATAATTCACTGGACTAGCTATTATATAAAAATCAAATGCGCCAACGCATAATTGTAACAGAAAACCGATAACAATGACACCTATAACAATGACAAGAGACTCAGGATATCCCCAAGCCGCTTGCCATATTTTACGTTCAGATTTTTCTGACATTATAACTTACTAATTATTTTCCCCTCAGCTTTAGCTTTCTCTAACCATGTTGGAGCAGTGCTTTTTTTCCACTCATCCTTATCACCTTGTAGTTTCTTCATATCTAAACCGATAAATTGTTGTGCTTTAGCCTTAGTAGAGATATCTGGCATATCTATATCCTTAACACCTAGTGAGAATAGAGTCTTTTGTAATTCTAGTTGAGCCTGCATACTCTTATCCAATCCATGCGCTAAAATACGTTGTGTTTCCACTGGCGCGTGGAATGAACCGCCATGCGATGCAACCGCAAAATCCCAACGCCATTGAGCTTGACGAATTAACTTCAACGCTGCCGCCATATCCTTATCCGTAGCTCCATTATCCCAAGCTATCTTAGCCAAGATATGTGCTTTAGATAATTCAACCTCTACTCTATCACGTATCTCCAACGCTTTATCTTGATATTCATAGACATAGTTCATTAATTGCTCTTCGCTATCATGGTGACAAGTTTGGCATGTCGATGATATATTTTTCAGTGGGCTAGTCACTTGATGATCAGAATATTTAATACCACCCTCAGAACGATATGGCATATGGCAATCAGCACAACTTAAACCACGTTGTCCATGAGGACCAATGATGAACAACTCATAATCGGGATGTTGAGCCTTAATCATAGGTGTACGACTTAGTGCATGCACCCAATCTTTATATTCAGCATTGTCAAAATACTCCTCCATGGCTTCAACTGTCATACCACCATCCCAAGGAAAAGTTAGATATTTACCATCACCCTTAAAATAATACTCGACGTGACATTGAGCGCAAACTAGTGAGCGCATCTCTTGTGGTGTTGCATCCTCGATATCACGACCTTGACGTTCAAATGCTTCAATCAATGCAGGACGCGTGATTGTTAATTTCATCGTTTCAGGATTATGGCAATCAGCACAACCTATTGGGTTAACAACCTCGGCACCATTTGCGCTCCAACCTGCTTTATAAAATTCAGCGATCCCCTTTTCATGCATCATACGTGGTACATCAGGAGATTTACAAGTCCAACATGTTGATGGTTGCATATCACTATGATTCTCATCTGGAGTACCTGTGCGTAATGTATTAGTAATATCAGCAATTGCGTGCATGTGACCTCGTGGAGCTGAGTAATCTCTTGAGAATGCATATCCTGCCCATAACACTACCATTTCAGGACGAGCTTCAAGAACATCCTCTGGCGTATTACCTAAATGTTTACTACTGAAATCCATCTGTTTAGTCTTTTTCCAAGTATCATACTCACGTGGATAGTTTACCCCCCACTCTTCATTCTTAGCATTTATACCTGTAATCTCTACAACCTTATTGGCATATAGGGTTGAAATTTCAGCACGGCGTTCTATTATAGAAGCTGCTAAAAGGCCTAAAACAAACACGGCAACCATTGCTACTGCAAATATTCCCCAACCTATAATAGGTTTACTCTTAATTAATTCGGCTAATTTCTTTAACATATATTACTCAGTTTTATGGGGAGTTCCAAAAGCTGATTTATCAATATTTAAAATGAGATTGATGAAACAGTTGTTTTCCTTCCATTTGTTATCTATTATTTTTTACGGGTCAGTTTTTAGAACTCCCCTTATTGTTTTTCATTTGATTTTTAAGCCACGTAGGCACTGGTGACTCAGGCATAGGTGCTATCACATTAGGTGCTGATGCTGTATTACTTACGGTTGTATGTGGAATATCTCGGTGACAATCCCAACACGCTTTCCCCTCACCCTTAGTAGTCGCTGTATAATCTATCATACCTGTATTTACAAATTCGGTATTCAGTTGTGTATGACATCTGATACAATTAGCCATAATCACATTACTACTAGCTTCACGTGGGCGTATTACTTGTGGTTCACCCTTAATGGTGAAAACAGAAGCATGATACACTCCATCTATCGCTTTAAAAGCATATTTACTAGCTACATTGTTATTAGGAACATGGCAATCATTACAATTAGTCCACTGACTATGTGAACTATGTTGCCATGACTGATAATATGGACTCATAATGTGACAATTTACGCATGCACTAGGCTCATCCGACATATATGAATAAACACTAGATACATAAACTACGTAACCTACCAGTCCAACAATAACCCCACCTATTAAGAATATGGTTATTATCATGTAATTAGGAAGTATTTTTAAGAGGTTATTCATATATAGATTAAGTTAAGTAGCAAATATAGAGTTATTATTTAAATATCCAAAAAAAATAGATATTTATTGAACAAAAAGCCCTATATATTTGTTATTGCGGGGTTTACTCACCTTTCATAATTTCGCACTGCTCGCACATCTCACGATATTCACACCAATCAGAATCATTCTCAGCAGAAACCTCTATTGGTAGTAGTTCAAAATCTGCCAATGCTCTATTTATTTGACTTTGGAATATATTTAAGCTACTAGTATAGAATACCCAATTACGCTCACCTGCACCTGTATATATACCTGTCATAAAGGTAATAGGTTTCTTCTCATCAAAGGTAGAATTAAAAGCATCTGTTACCCTCTCTAACATCTTAGCTAGCTCATCATCAGGCATCCCCGATGCTATTGGAGTATATCTCCATGTAACCTCAACACGTATATTGTATTTACCTGTTGCAATAACGGGTTGCATATCTCTACGCC
>JAWXTT010000062.1:0-11979 GCA_044433325.1 Bacteroidales bacterium | reverse complement strand
GTTCCATTGCTTTTTCATATAAATCTTCTAAGTTAGAACCTGCTCCTACGAAGAACCATTGGTAAGGAGTAGTTACTAATGAAGAAGTTGGGTACCATTGTGCAGAACATCCGTCACGTGTAGTACGTGAAACGTTAGTTAACATACCAGTAGCATAAATAGTTCTACTAGCTCCAATTTCATAAGCATCATTTAAGTAGAATTGACACCATGGTAAACGGTTTTCAATTAAAGTACTTTCTGCTGTAGGGCTATTTGGGCTCACATTTACATCTAGCCAGTCTGTACAAGCTGAGAATGTCAATGCAACAAATGCTCCTAAAACAATTGATTTAATATATTTCATAATTCTTATATTTTTCTTGTTTATAAATAGTTATCAAGATTAGAATGTTAAGTTAACACCTAGTGAGATACTTGATGTTGAAGGAACACCGCAATAATCCATACCTACTGATGAAGAACCTACAGCACCTGAACCAGATGCAGCAACTTCAGGGTCACCATTGTAGTTAGTGAATAGAAGAACGTTATTAGCTGAAACTGTGAACATTGCACGTTTGATAACATTTTGTTTAGCTAAGATAGACTTAGGCATATTATATGATAATGCTAATGTACGTAAACGTAATGATTTAACATTTGTCATAAAGTTAGCTGATTCAGTTGCATAGTAATCTTGGTAGTAGTTGCTGATAATTGTCTTACCACTAGTTGATACACCATTGAATGTATATACGCCATCAGAGTTGTATGTATATTCTTTAGTTTCATAGATAGGAGCACCTGTTGTAGCATCTGTACCAGTTTGTTCAACACCTGTAATAGTGATTGATTCACGATCAGCAGATAATTCACTAGTACCAGCAATAGTCATAGCATAATCAGTACCGTTGTAAACGTCAGCACCTACACTATATTCCCACATCATATTGAATGACCAATCTTTATAAGTAACTGTGTTATTCCAACCTCCTGAGAAAGTTGCTTCACGATTACCAATTTCATAAGTTGTTAAACCATCAGAAGTAGGCATACCGTTAGTATCTAATACAGTTTGACCATCAAGATCTCCATAAGAAACTGTTTTTTCATTACCATCAGCATCAGTATAAGTATAATCAGCTACTTTAGTCCATACAGAACCTGAGATAGCCATGAAGTTACCACCGTTGAATGATGCAGCCTTAGCGTTACCAATTTGAACGTCTGTTACATAAAGAATTTCAGTACCGTCTAGTAGATTTTCTACTGTACCACGGTTACCACTGATATTGAATGAAGATTCCCAAGTCCAGTCTTTAGTTTGGATTGGAGTACCAGAGATTGACAACTCCATACCTTTATTATATACGTCACCCGCATTTACAGAACAGAAGATGTAACCTGTTGATTGAGGACCACGTGGAGAAAGGATTTGGTTGAATGAGTTGTTAGTATAGAATGCATAGTCAACTTTTAAACGGTTGTTCAAGAAACGAGCCTCGATACCGATTTCAGTTGATTCAGTCATTTCAGGCTCTAGGTAAGGATTACCACGAGTCCATGAGTTACCAACACCAGTAATACCACCTAAGAATGTAGCAACATCCCATGTGTATGTATTAGTTGCATAAGCAGCAGCATCTTTACCTACGCGCGCCCATGATGCACGGATTTTACCGAATGATAGGATATCACTTGGATCCATAAGTTCAGTGAATACGAAACTACCACCTACTGATGGATAGAAGTATGAGTTGTTTTCTTCTGGAAGAGTTGATGTCCAGTCGTTACGACCTGTTACTGTTAAGAATAACATGTTTTTCCAGTCAACACGGAACTCACCGAATACACCTACTAGACGTTTTTGTGATTCAGAAGTAGAGAAATCACTATTACCATCAGCTACATTAGAGAATGCATAGAATCCAGGAATTTCAAAGTCGTAAGCCATCTTATAGTTAGTATAACCATCAGTTGCTTCAGTTGAAGTACCTAATAATAGGTTTAAGTTGAAATCACCAAATTGCTTGTTGAAGTTAGTTAACAAGTTAGTTGATAAGTATTGGTAACGATAAGAGTTTTCACTCATCATACCATTTTGGTAAGTAAGACCAATTGCACCACCAGGAGCGATGAATGTACTATTAGAAGTAGTATAAGAGTCAATACCCATACGGTAAGATACCCACCACCAGTCAGTGATATCAGCTTTAACATTGAAGTTACCAGTGAAACGTTCAGTATCATCTGTTAATTGGTTTTCGTTAAGAATCCAATATGGGTTTTCCTTTTCATCTGCTGCATCTAAACGGTCACCAAACATTTGATAACGAGAACCATCATCGTTCAAGTAGTGAGTCATATCTGTACTTGGAGACCAAGTGTAAAGAGATACTAACGCACCTGTACCGCTTGATCCATAAAGACCAGCTGATGTTAATGTTTTAGTTGTGTTTGCTTGTGAATAAGCTGCGTTTGCACCGAAAGTAAACATTTTGAATTTTTGTTCACCATTGAAACGGAAAGTAGCTTTAGTATAACCAGTAGTTGGGATGATACCATCTTGATCATAGTAAGAACCTGATAAGAAGAAGTTACCATTTTCGTTACCACCTGATACACTTAAGTTAGTATCCCATACAGTACCTGTTTCAAAGAAGTTACCGATGTTGTCATAAGCAGTTTCACCAGCTGCATACTCTTCACCCCATGATGAATAGCTGAAATCGTTAACCACTGTACCTGTGTAGTTGCCATCTGCATCGTATTGATCTTCGTAATAACCTTGTTTGTACTTAGTTTGAGTTTCAGGTAGGTTAGCTGCCCATGAAGATGTGTATTTAGCAGAAAGATTAACTTCTACTGCACCTTCTTTACCTTTTTTAGTTGTGATGATTACCACACCAGCAGATGCTTTTGAACCATAAAGTGCAGAAGCGGCTGGACCTTTAAGGATAGACATATTCTCAATATCCTCAGGGTTGATATCCATTACACGGTTAGAGTTAGTAGTAGAAGTAGTTGTCATACCATCAAATGCTGAATTACCAATTGATGAAGTTGAGTTATCATAGATAACACCATCTACTACGAATAATGGTTGGTTATCACGTTCTAGTGAAGTACCACCACGAAGAATGATTTGCGCACCTGAACCAGCGGCACCAGATGATTGTGTAACATTTACACCCGCAATTTTACCTGACAATGAGTTAATAGGGTTAGATGTTTTGTTACGCATCAATTCCTCAGAATCGATATCATCTACTGAATAACCTAATGACTTTTTGTCCTTTTTAATACCAAGTGCTGTTACAACTACTTCGTCTAGGTTTTGAGAGCTAGACATTACAACATCATAACTAGTTTCACTTGTTACTTTAATAGTTTGATTTGGTTGTCCCACATAAGAGATTACCAATTCACTTCCCACAGGAGCTTTAATACTGAAATTACCATCAAAATCAGTTACTACACCATTATTGGTACCTTTTACCAACACTGATGCACCAATTAATGGTGCTCCTTCTCCATCTTTGACTACACCTGTTACAATTCCTGCTTGTTTCACTGCTGTTTCTTGAGCCGCCATTTGACCAGCCTCGAACATTGGTGAACCAATCGCTAAGAACAGTGACATAATTAATGCACATCGTTTTTTCATAAAGAGATCGTTTAAAATTAATATTAATTTACGTTAACACAATTCAATTTAAAAATTATTTAGAACTTAATTGTAACGCTTGTATCTTTGTTTTTAAAGAACAAAACAATTAAATTCCACCTAAATATTGATACAAATTAAATACTTATTATGATTAGGTGCAAATTTTTTGACAATATTTTTTACACAAAATCGATTTACATGGCAATTTTAGCAATTTTAATAGAGGAACTAGCAATAATACACATTATTATATAAGGGGAGTTTTCAAAAATGATAGTATTTTTTATACTAAATTGATTTTATCACTATTAAAATTTCGTAAAATTGAAAATATTCTTGATTTTTTTCTTTGCGACAAGGAACTTTTTGCGTAAGTTTGAATCGTTAAAATTAACTGTTGAATTTGTGAAACACGAAAATAATTAACATTTAACTAATTATTATAATTTTTAAATCATGAGGAGAGGAACACTAATCGTTTTATTAATTGGAGCATCAATTATAGGCTCAGTGACAACAGTATCAGTCACCTCACTAATTAATAAAGGAGAAATCAATAACAATGATACTGAACTAAGCGCAAGTGGTGAGATTAATAGCATAGTCAGAACATCACTAAACACTGGTAAATTAGAAAATGACTTTACTAAAGCGGCTGAGAGCACCGTCAATGGCGTAGTCAGCGTAAGGAGCTTTATAACCCAACGTAACGTAGGCTCTCGTAATGGGTATATAGATCCATTTGAATTTTTCTTTGGACCTCGTAGCAATCAAGGTCGCAATCAACAAGTTCCGCAACAATCGGAGCCACAAGCTCTAGGGTTAGGCTCAGGGGTTATCATCAGTGAAGATGGCTATATAGTAACTAATAACCATGTAGTAGATGGTGCTGACAAGCTGGAGGTAACACTTAATGACAACCGTACCTTTAATGCTAAGATTATTGGGAAAGATCCAACAAGTGATTTAGCGTTGATTAAGATTGAAACGGAGGGGCTGAAAGCAATTGAATTTGGGGATTCGGAAGCTATTCAGGTTGGTGAATGGGTGTTGGCTGTGGGTAATCCTTTTGGGTTTACCTCAACGGTGACTGCTGGTATTGTTAGTGCTAAGGCTAGGAGCATAAGCTCAGCAACGCAGAGTGCTAGCAAAATTGGACTAGAGTCATTTATCCAGACTGATGCGGCGGTTAACCAAGGAAATAGTGGTGGTGCATTGGTTAATAGCGATGGTGAATTGGTGGGCATCAATACTGCTATCTATTCACAGACGGGTAATTATACTGGCTACTCGTTTGCTATCCCATCATCTATTGTTAAGAAGGTTATTACTGATATCCGCCAATATGGAACTGTTCAGAGGGCTATCCTAGGTGTGGCTTTTCAAGAGCTTACCTCGGAGCTAGCTAAGGATAAGGGTATCACAGCAACTAGTAGTGGTATATATGTGGCTAGAGTTGAGGATAGAAGTGCTGCACTAGAGGCTGGTATAGAGGTTGGTGATGTTATCACTATGATTAATGGTGCTAAGGTTACTAATACTGGTGATATGATGGGGGAAATGAGTAAATATCGCCCTGGTGACAAAATAAAACTTACCTACATACGTGACAATAAGGGTGCGGAAACAACGGCAACTCTGCAAAATAGTCAAGGTGACACTAAAATCACTAAAGCGGCTGACGTAATGAATCTGGGATGTGCATTTAAGGAGTTAACAGATAGTAAGCGTAAGGAGTTACTTATCTCGCGCGGCGTGGAGGTTACAGGTATTAAAGCGGGTAAATTCCAAGATGCAGGTATTAAGAATGGTTTTATAATTACTGATATTAATAATAGAGGTGTAAATAGCCGTGATGATATTGAGGAGATTTATAACACTATAATGTCTGCACAAGGGGATAAGGTTATGTTCATAAGTGGGCTATACCCTACTGGTCGCAAGATGTATTATGCGGTGGATTTAAGCGAATAAAGGGGAGTTCTTATCTTAAATATTGATAAATCAGTTTTTAAGAACTCACCTGAGAGATATAATTAGGCTTTTAGTTTTTTTCAAGTTAAGATAATAATAACATCTTTAGGGGTAGCTGTTGTGAAACAGTTGCCTCTTTTTCGGTTAAAAATAGAAAATATTTGGGCATTAGCGGTGCTTTATTTGTTATTATTTTATGTAAACATTGGGATTGTCATAGAATTAATATAATTTATTTCATATATCTGATTTTTTTTATTACCTTTGCCTACCCAAATTTTCATTCATAGAAAATGAGACAATTAAAAATTACAAAATCAATCACTAATCGTGAGAGTGCTTCTCTAGACAAGTACTTGCAGGAGATAGGCCGTGAAGACCTAATCACTGTTGAGGAGGAGGTAGAGTTAGCTCAACGTATCAAACAAGGTGACCAGATTGCATTGGAGAAATTAACCAGAGCAAATCTGCGTTTCGTCGTTTCTGTAGCTAAACAGTATCAAAATCAGGGACTAAGTCTTCCTGACCTTATTAATGAAGGTAACTTAGGCTTAATTAAAGCCGCACAGAAATTTGACGAGACTCGTGGATTCAAGTTTATCTCTTATGCCGTATGGTGGATTAGACAATCTATCCTTCAAGCATTGGCTGAACAATCACGTATCGTGCGTCTGCCCCTTAATCAGGTGGGCTCACTAAACAAGATTAGCAAGGCACTATCAAAGTTTGAACAGGAGAATGAACGTCGTCCTTCACCAGAGGAGTTGGCTGACAGGCTAGAGATTCCTGTTGATAAAATCTCAGACACGTTAAAGGTATCGGGTCGTCATATCTCGGTTGATGCACCATTCGTTGAGGGTGAAGATAATAGCCTTCTGGATGTATTAACTAATGATGATTCGCCATTAGCTGATCAATCGCTAAATCAAGAATCTCTATCTAAAGAGGTGGATCGCGCGCTTAATCAGTTACATGACCGTGAACGTGAAATCTTACGTAAATTCTTCGGTATTGGATGCCAGGAGATGACACTTGAGGAGATTGGAGCTGAATTTGACCTAACACGTGAGCGTGTACGCCAAATTAAAGAGAAAGCAATCAGACGATTAAAGGGACAAAAAAGCAAGTTATTAAAATCATATTTAGGTAGCTAACCTAATACGATATAATAATCAACTAGAGGGTGACTACATAATAGAAAATGTAGTTACCCTCTCTTATTTTTGGCGGTTTGCAAATAATAAACTAACTTCGTGGTATGATTAACAGAGGTGTATTATTTATTGCGCTAATAGTTATTAGCATAACTAACCTACAAGCTAGCGAGGGGAGCAGCTTTGTATGGGGTGCCGATATAGGTAGCACAATAGATATGAGCAACAATGATATGTCAACAATCAATCTGGATGTTAACTTTGGGTATAAAAATAGCGTTATACGTACACTAGGAGTAGGAGCAGGTATTTATAGCGCGTTGGGTAATAGTAATAGCTTGCTACCTGTATATGTGGTACTGCGTAACAACTTCGGAGCTAACACTACTGCTTTCTTCTTAGATTTACGTGGAGGTTACTCTTTCAATACATTGAAAGGGTTGTATAACCAGTCGGGATTCTTCGGTAGTGCAGGTATAGGTATTACCCTATTTGCTACCGAAAAGGCTAAATCACATATAATACTCTCATACAATTTCTATGAGATTAAATCATTTATAGAGGAGAATGATATGGTAAGCAAATTCACTAATGTAGGTGCCGCATCGGTCAGACTTGGAGTTAGCTTTTAGCAACTACTAAAACTAAAGAACTAATTAGACGAAAAATAATTACAATTTATTTGGTGTTGAAGTAAATAATCGTTACATTTGCACCATAAAAAATAAACGAATATGACTTTAAGCGCATTATTAAACCTGGCTATTCTGGAATCAATTATTCTGTCAACTATTAGACAATAGAGTAAGAGGGGTTAATATTTATGCTCGAACCGTAACGGATGAAAATCAAAATATGACGATATATTACCTTTCTTTAGTAAATAAAGAAAGGTATTTTTTTATAGTAAATATAATAAACTAAAAATATAAAATTATGAGTGACAAATTATTTATCTTTGACACAACATTAAGAGATGGTGAACAAGTTCCTGGATGCCAATTGAACACAGTAGAGAAGATTGAGGTAGCTAAGACTTTGGAATTATTAGGTGTTGATGTTATTGAGGCTGGTTTTCCAGTTTCTAGCCCTGGCGATTTTAATTCGGTAGTAGAGATTTCTAAAGCGGTAACTTGGCCAACAATATGCGCGCTAACACGTGCTGTTGAAAACGATATCCGCGTAGCTGCTGAGGCTCTGAAATATGCTAAAAAGGGTCGTATCCACACTGGAATTGGAACATCAGACTATCATATCAAACATAAATTCAACTCGAACCGTGAGGATATCTTAGAACGCGCAATTGGTTGCGTAAGCTACGCTAAAAAGTTCGTTGAGGATGTACAATTCTACGCTGAGGATGCTGGTCGTACTGACAATGAGTACTTGGCACGCGTAGTTGAGGCAGTTATCAAAGCTGGTGCAACAGTTATTAATATCCCTGATACTACTGGTTATTGCTTACCTTCAGAGTTTGGTGCTAAGATTAAATACTTGATTGATAATGTTAAGGGTATCGAGAAGGTAACTATCGCTACTCACTGTCATAATGACTTAGGTATGGCTACTGCTAACACCATTGCAGGTGTTATGAATGGTGCTAGACAAGCTGAAGTTACTATTAATGGTATCGGTGAACGTGCTGGTAACACTGCCTTAGAGGAGGTTGCTATGATTCTTCGCTCACATAAGGAGTTGAATATTGATACTAATATTAACTCAACTAAGATACACTCAACTAGTAAATTAATCTCTAGCTTGATGAATATGCCTGTTCAACCTAACAAGGCTATTGTTGGTCGTAACGCATTTGCTCACTCGTCAGGTATCCACCAAGATGGTGTATTGAAAAATCGTGAAAGCTACGAAATTATTGACCCTAAAGATGTAGGTATTGATGAAAACTCAATAGTATTGACAGCACGTAGTGGTCGCGCTGCATTGAAACATCGCTTTAGCGTATTAGGTATTGAGTTGGACAAGGATGAGTTGGATAAGGCTTACGAAGCATTCTTGAAACTAGCTGATAGCAAAAAAGATATCAATGATGACGATGTATTGATGTTAGCAGGTAAACATCGTAATGCTGATGGTCGCATTAAACTTGACTACTTACAAGTAACTAGTGGTGTTGGTGTTAAGGCTGTTGCTAGTATCGGCTTATCGATTGCTGGTGAGAAATTTGAAGCTGCTGCATCAGGTAATGGTCCTGTTGATGCTGCTATCAAAGCTATCAAGCAAATTATTAAACGTGAAATGAGTGTTAATGATTTCTTGATTCAAGCAATTACTAAGGGTAGCAACGATGTGGGTAAAGTACATATGACGGTTGAACATATGGGTGTATCGTACTACGGTTTCTCAGCTAACACTGATATAATTGCGGCTTCTGCGGAGGCATATATTAACGCAATCAACAAATTCGTAATCTAAAATAATTAAAGATTAAATAACAACTATAATTTAAACAAGTATAAATGAATACATTATTTGATAAAATATGGGATTCACACGTAGTGAACCTAATAGAGGGTGGTCCATCACAGATATATATCGATCGTCACTATTGCCATGAGGTTACTAGCCCTCAAGCATTTAGCGGATTGCGTGAACGTGGACTAAAGGTGTTCCGTCCTGAAAGAACTATCTGTTCACCAGACCATAATATCCCTACCCTAAATCAAGATAAACCTATTGCTGATCCAGTATCACGTAATCAGGTTGAAACTTTGACTAAGAATGCAACTGATTTCGGTGTAACTCTTTATGGTTTAGGTCACCCTAAGAATGGTATTATTCATGTGATTGGTCCTGAGTATGGATTGACATTACCTGGTTACACTATTGTGTGTGGTGATAGTCATACATCTACTCATGGTGCATTCGGTGCAGTTGCATTCGGTATTGGTACTAGTGAGGTGGAGATGGTGCTTGCATCACAATGTATTCTTCAACAAAAACCTAAAACTATGCGTATCAACGTTAATGGTGAGCTAGGTGAGAATGTTACTGCTAAGGATATAGCTCTATATATTATCAGTAAAATGACAACTGGTGGTGCTACTGGCTATTTCGTTGAGTATGCAGGTGATACTATCCGCAACCTATCAATGGAGGAGCGTATGACTGTATGTAACTTAAGTATCGAAATGGGTGCTCGTGGTGGTCTGATTGCCCCTGACAAAACCACATTTGACTATGTTAAGGGTCGTGAGAATACTCCTGCTGGCGAAGCTTGGGATGCTGCACTAGCTAAATGGTCAGAACTTAAAAGTGATGAAGATGCTACATTTGATAAGGAGATTTTCTTTGATGCTAAAGATATCACTCCATTTATCACTTATGGTACTAACCCTGGCATGGGTATGGGTATTGATGAAGCTATCCCAACGCTAGATGATATCGATGAAGCTGGTAAAATCTCTTTTGAAAAATCATTAGAGTATATGGGATTCAAAGCTGGCGAAAAGGTTGTTGGTAAGAGTATTGACTACGTATTCCTAGGTAGCTGTACTAATGGTCGTATCGAGGATTTCCGCGCATTCGCTAACTTTGTTAAAGGTAAAAAGAAAGCTGATAGCGTAGTTGCATGGTTAGTTCCTGGCTCATGGATGGTTGATAAACAAATCAAAGATGAAGGATTGGATAAAATCTTAGTTGAAGCTGGATTTGAGATTCGTCAACCTGGATGTTCAGCATGTTTGGCAATGAATGAGGATAAAGTTCCTGCTGGAAAATATGCAGTTTCTACCTCAAACCGTAACTTTGAGGGTCGTCAAGGTCCTGGCGCGAGAACTATCTTAGCTGGTCCACTTGTAGCAGCAGCTGCTGCTATTACTGGTAAAATTACTAACCCTTCTTCATTATAATTAAAACTAAAAAACAATGAACGATAAGTTTAATAAATTAACTTCAACATATGTACCACTTCCTGTTGAGAATGTGGACACTGACCAAATTATCCCTGCTCGTTTCCTAAAGGCAACTTCACGTCAAGGGTTCGGCGATAACCTATTCCGTGACTGGCGTTACGATAAGAATGATGAGCCTATTGCTGATTTCGTACTTAACAACCCTACTTACTCAGGTGCAATACTTGTAGCTGGTAAGAATTTCGGTTCAGGTTCATCACGTGAACACGCTGCTTGGGCTGTTAGTGGATATGGTTTCAAGGTGGTTGTATCTAGCTTCTTTGCTGATATCTTCAAAAACAATGCATTGAATAACTGTGTGTTACCAGTGGTCGTTTCGGAAGAGTTCTTAGCTGAGCTATTTAAATCAGTTGAGGAGAATCCTAAAGCGGAAATAAATGTTGATCTTGAGGCTCAAACTATCACTAACCTATCAACAGGTAATAGTGAGTCTTTTGATATCAACCCTTACAAGAAAAATTGTTTGCTTAATGGCTATGATGATATTGATTTCCTATTAAGTAAAAAGGATGATATCGTAGCTTGGGAGAGCAAGTAAGGTAAAAAAGATTATAAACGAATAACACAGGTATTAATAATGGTAATAGAGTTATTAGATACTACATTACGTGATGGTGAACAGACTTCAGGGGTATCGTTTTCAACCTCGGAGAAACTGGGTATCACACGATTGTTACTTGACGAATTACATCTGCCACGTGTCGAGCTAGCCTCGGCGCGTGTGTCAGCTGGTGAGTTTGAAACAGTTAAGACAGTTTGTGACTGGGCTACTAAAAACGACTATATAAAATGCATTGAAATTCTAGGTTTTGTTGACAAAGGGGAATCTATCAAATGGATTAAAGATGTAGGTGGCAAGGTGATAAACCTGCTAGCTAAAGGCTCAGAGAAACACTGCATTAGCCAATTAAAGAAAACACCTGAACAACACTTTGCGGATATTACTAGTGAAGTGATGCTAGCGGTTGAGAATGGATTAGATGTAAATCTATATCTTGAGGATTGGTCTAATGGTATTAAAAATTCTCCTGAGTATGTAGCCTTGATGATGGACGCTCTTAAAGAGTTACCAATCAAACGTTTTATGCTACCTGATACATTAGGTATTATGAACCCTAATGAGGTGTTCAAGTATTGTAAAGATATGGTTCGTGATTATCCAAATCTACATTTTGATTTCCACGGACATAACGATTATGACTTAGCAGCAGCTAATTCATTTGCGGCAGCATTAGCAGACGTTCATGGCTTACACTGCACTGTTAAT